>CAZDBE010000153.1:0-6995 GCA_964503675.1 uncultured Pirellulaceae bacterium
ATGTGGTGGGAAGATCAGTCTGCCGGCGATCGCGCGAAGTGGAAGGAAAACACCGGCAACGGTTGGAACCAGAACCGCATCATGCCCATCGCTCCCGACCCTATCACCGGTCAGCAAGCCTTTCATTCAACCGTCGTGTCGGTGAAGAAAATCTAGCGTTACCAAACAAAGGGCTATGTCTATTGAACGCCGTAGCCTAGGGCTGGTAGCCACCCGGTCGAACTATTTCGTCACACCTTGATTTCAGGACATGCCGGTTTGGCACACCACTAGTCTTTTCCCCGAATCATATGTGAGTGGAGAAAGCCGCTGCAAAGCTGCCGGGGACTCGTTGGCCATGGAGGCACCGTTCTGGCTGTTTTTAGGGCAATCAAGTGTTTCACAGATTACTCAAACGTTAAACATTACCAAATATTTCTTGTGGTTTCGCTACTGCGTTGTATACTCGATCTGACGGTGGTGTTGAAACGCAAGAACATTGAATTAGGGATCGGCTGCCAAAACAGCGTGGTTTGAGTCAGTTTTATGGGTGGCTATCTATTTCAGAAGCGAAAACGAGGATTCACATTAGTGGAATTGCTCGTTGTGATCGCAATCATTGGCATTTTGGTTGGGATGGCTTTACCCGGGATTCAACAAGTTCGCGAGGCCGCCAGAAGGACCCAGTGCTTGAATCGCTTGCGTCAAATCGGATTGGCGACGATGCTGTTTCACGACAGCCACGAAGCTTTTCCGCCCGCTCGTTTGTATCCGAAAAAGTATGCAGTCGCACCACGCGACGCCGGAAGTGATGAACCGTCTTGGCTGGTTCGTATTTTGCCGTTCATGGAGCAACAGGCATTTTACAACCAATGGGATCTTTCGGAATCATACACTGACCAACCAGAAGAGACCGTCTCGCACTCGCTTGCGTCATTCGTCTGCCCGTCTCGCCGCACCGCTGACGATGCTCAAGCACCGACACAATCCCAGAATATAGAGATCACGTCACCTTGTGGCTGTGGTGGATTCGTTGAGATCCAAGTAATCGGTGGAGCAACGGGAGACTACGCTGGTAATCACGGAGACCTATCGCCCGGTTCCATTGGCGCTGCAACCGACTATTACTACGGCGGCAACGGCACTGGCGTAATTATTTCGTCTCAAGCGCGAAAAGAAAGCGATTCGAAATTGACTTGGTTGGATCGGATTAGCTACGCCAGCATCACCGACGGTTCAAGCAATACCCTTCTCGCGGGAGAACTGCACGTATCTCCAGAGAATCTCAATTCGACGCCTTACAATGGCCCGATCTACAACGGTGAAGACTTAGCCGCCTTCACACGTGTCGGCGGTCCAGGAGTGCCCATTGAGGGAAAAACAACTTCATCCCAGTCCCAAGTTTTTGGATTTGGCAGCTGGCATCCGGGAACATGTAACTTTGTATTTGCCGATGGCAGTACGAGAGCCATCGAGAACGAGATTGATACCGTAACGCTTGGCCAGATTTGCAATCGCCGCGATGGTGGTGTGCCGAGTATCCAATAGTCGCCGGTCTGAATGGTACGCAGGATCAAGATCAATGACGTCTCGTAGTAAACTTGCAGGTTGCCGATTCCAATCGCTAATCGTGGTATGTCTTGCGATATTACTGCTACCTAACCTTGCCGGTTGTAATTCTGATCAACTGCCAACGTACCCTGTCGAAGGCACGATTCGCTTCAAGGATGGTTCATTTCCTAAGTTTGGCGACATTGAGTTTTACAGTTCAACTCACCGGATCAACGCGCGCGGCAAAATCAATCGCGACGGATCGTTTACAGTAGGAACCTATGAGTCAAACGATGGAGCGGTCGAAGGCACGCATGAGATCATCGTTCTTCAGGTTTCAGGCACCCATTTGACTGCAAGGTATCACGATGACATCAAACACGATCACGGCGCATTGGTAAATAAATCGTACTTTGATTACCGGACTTCCGGTTTAAAGTGCGACATCAAGCAGAGAACCAACCAAGTTGAATTGATTGTCCGCAAGAATCCCCGTCAAACTCAGGAAGGGCTTCCAAAACATTGAGCTTACGATTTTCCCCGCAGTTTTATGTGTCCTAACGCGTGTCTTAGTCGCGCCGTCAATTCCCAATTGGCTCGTACTGTGGCCAGAGAATCCAATCGCCTTCGACGTCATCATTCTTAGGGCCGGGAGTAATGCCTGACCGTTCAAGTAGCTTACCTTTTAATTTGGCATCCGTGCCGCCATCGTCATCGCGGTCCATACCAACGCTGTAAATCAATGGTCTGCCTTTATTGATCTTAAAATAGAGCGGTTTGCCGGTCAGGATGTCGATAGGCGGCTTGGCTAGGTACGCTTCGGTCAGATCGTTGACGCTAATTGGCCACTTGCGATTCTCTTTATGGAAGCGGTGCATTGCCAAGGCAAGCACGGCACCGTTTTTTCGAGCAGTCGCACGCTCCATTGCTCGGCGACCACAGTTTATGCTGGGGACAGTATTTGAGAGGAGTATGTGCCTACTCTCGTTTACATGGAAAAATTCTTGGAGCTCTCTCCAACCGCCGACTTTTGAGTGCTTCGACTTCCAGAATGGAAGTTTCAAATCGGCTTCGACTTCCTCGAAGATGTCGTCGGCTTTTTCAAGCACTTCCTTGCGGGTTGCACAACTGAACACTGACACGGGGGCCAACGCAGATTTGGCGAACTCTGACTTTGTCACTATCCACCATATTTCCTTCGACCAATCGACGTCGCGGGCTGCGGCCTTGCTGGACGAAACGTTGTTGCCAGAGCCTGACAAACCGACGATCGGCCGGAAAAAGTTGCTGTTGAGAAACTTCTTGCCATCGGCGGTGATGCGTCCGTCACCGTTGCCGTCATCCGTGTAGCAACGTTGCACCAAGTCTTCAACCGACAGTCGAGCGCCTTGATAGCTGAGCCATGAATGCGTGTTGGTTTTTTCGAGCATCGTTTGCAAACGGGCAAGCTGAGAGCCTGAGAAAAGATCAGCATTGGAAGTGATAACTTCTTCAAGTTGGTATAAGCCGATTTGGCTAATGGCGAGGGCGACCAGAGCGTTAACCACGATGGGTGTGTCCGCGACCTGATTGGCGAGTCCCAGCACTGTTTCGATATTTGCGATCACTCTCTCCGAATCGCCTTCGGTGACTGCGAGTCGCGTATCAAGGTGAAACAGACGTGCTGCGTCTCTCATTTTTTGAACATGAGGAAGTAGGATGCCGATCACTGCTCCATCAAGTAATTCGTCGTGATCTTCCTCATAAAACCAGCTCTTGAAAGTCTCCCTCTCCGCGTGAGGAATGAGGGCTGCAAAGTCCTCATCTGAATAGTTGCGAGCATCCGGTTGTAAGACGATCCCGAACGACTTGCGTTTAGCTCCGGTGCGGAAGACATCCAGCAGTTCGGCGTGACGTTCTAGCATTGATACGACTTGAGGCCACTGCCTGTCGGTAGGGTGAGCTAGTCGACACTCTCGTGATTCCTTGCTTGGCTGGAGAAACATTTGTCTTCGCATGTCCACGTATTCGCCGTCACCGCCCTCGTTGAACTGATACTTGATCCATACAGGGCGGTACAGCAGCCAGGCTTTGTCTTCATCTTCGGACTCCGTCACTCTTTGATTCAATTCGGCGGTGTAGTCAACGGTCGGATTAGAATGGCCGCTGTGGTAGTGCCAAAGGAGAAATAGATATGCGATCGAGAAGCACACTGCCATCGGCGGAATCATTCGAGCAACAGAAACCCACAGACTGCGGCTACGGATTTTAGCACGACGGATCAACCTCGCAGCAGACTCGGGATCGCCAAAATTATGCTTCAATTGCTCAAATGAAAGGCCTCCCAAGTGGCCGTCTTGAAAATGCTGGACTAGCTCCTCAGCCACGTCGAATTTCTCGCGCCGCATTAATCGCGATTTCGAGACGACCTGACGAAGCACCAATTGGATTTCAACAGGAAGCTCTGACGTTTTGATCAACTTTTTCCAGTTTCCACCAAACCAAAAACTAGGGTCAATTAGTTTGCGGAGCTTTGGTATCGAAGGCGAACCGCAGGAGGTAGCATCGCTCATTAGAGGCCGCCTTCGAACGCCAACCCTGGCAACGTGTTAGCTGAACTCGGTGTCGGGCATCCGGCGGCGCGAGTAACGCCCAAAGCGGCGAGGCCCTTGATCACCGCTGCCCATTGCTCGCGATCTGCATTGAGTTTCTTCGTGCCTTTAGCCGTCAGGCGGTAATAGCGACGAGTCCGACCGTTGGGGCCTTCTTTCTTTCGCGATGTGACCAGCTTTTTTGCTTCTAGGTTGTACAGCATCGGGTAGAGTGTCGATTGCCCCAGCTCGAATACACCCGCAGATTCTCGCGTCAACGCTTCGATGATCTCGTAGCCGTACTTTTCCCCACGAGAAAGCAACTGCAGCAACGCCGTCAGCCCTGCGCCCCGCATCATTTCACGTTCAAGCTTCATAGAGAATACCTTGAATTGATAAACTTGCTTTTATACTATGTATTGTATAGTATGGGTTGCGTAAGACAAAGTCAAGTGCCTCTACTCATCATTGGTTGGCTTAGCCCAGACGCAAACCGCCACTGGGCGCCATCTTGGCGATGTAAAGCAAGCCCATTACTGCTAGTATTGCGGCTTACCTACTGTGATTGGTCGGGAGTACGATGTCATTTCTTCAAATGTGGTTTGTCATGCTCGCCGTCGTTAGTCCCGTCAGCTTCATCGCCTACGGTTGGGACAAACGGCAGGCGAGACACAATGGCTGGCGCGTGCCGGAGAAAACGCTGCACTCCATTGACGCGGTGGGCGGATGGCCCGGCGGATTTCTGGCGCAGCAGGTCTTCCGCCACAAGTCGCGAAAGACACCCTTCCAAATCAAATTCTGGCTGACAGTTCTCATGCACGTACTAGGCGTCGTCTTCATTGCGAGCTAACGCAGGCTCCCGGGAAGCTACGCCAACGAAAAAGACCAGCCTGAATTCAGGCTGGTCTTATTTATGAACTGACACTGGTTGTTGATGAGCAATTCACCTAGGCTCATGCAGCCTCATCAACAGCTTCTTCTTCGTTCTTCTTGCGGCGCCGAAGATAGAAAAATCCACCGACAGTCCCTAGAGCTAACAAGCCAATCGAGCCGGGTTCTGGAACTGCGACACCGGAATTGAAGTTAAGTGTCACACCAGTGAACGAACCCTCATTGTTACGAAGCCTATCCTCAATTCGGAACTCCCAAGCTCCGGCTGTTGATTCACCGCCAAAGATATCAGCCAAAGGAACAACACTCTCATTTACTCCCGAGGCGATATACGCGTTGTCAACGGTTTCTGAGAAATTGCTCGCTGTGAATTGTTGCCCTGCAAACGAAGTAACAATAGCTTCATTCTCATTCTGGTCGTCTGCAGCAGACCAAATGCTCGCAGGATTGTTCGTATTCAATGGGTTGAAGGTAGAAAAAGTATAGCCGCCACCGAAGTTCGAACTGTTCCCCGGTCCGTCCCCAGTGCTAGGATCCGACGGATCCGAGAAATTTGCGCTAATTCGACTGAATAGCGTCGCTGATAGGCCGGGAATGGGGGTACCAGTTCCATCGACCTTGCGAAGTGTAGCAACAAGATCACCTGCCCAAGAGTGTTGCAGACCTTCGATGGTAACCGAAATATCCTGAATCACTTCGTTTTCGACCACATTGATCGTTCGAGGAATGCTCGTAACAAAACCACTCATAGTGACGTCGGTAATCGTCAGAGGTGTGCCGTTCAAAGTGTCACGCTGATTCAGAACATCAGCGTTTGCGGAAGAGCCGACTAGGGCCAATACCCCCAAAGCTATGGCGCCGCCTGTTAGCAACCTTTTAAACATGGTCAATCCTTTTAATTATCGTGGTGTGATTGCTCGTTGACAGGGAAGGAAGTCCCTGTTGATAGGTTCCGGAAAGTATAAGGATTGGGCAAACCCAGTCAACGGGTATGCCCCAGCCCCACAGCTTGCATCAAATGTGAATGCTATCTGGTTCGAAAGTCGATACGATATGCCGTGGATCCACTCATATTGGGTATGTTATCGGCAGCGTTTTTGACGCTGAGCAGCGAAAAACAACGATTCTACACGCTCAAACGATATAGCCGGCGCTACTGCCGGTTGAACAGGCTGCGACGCCAGACCACCTATTCTACCCAAAACCCTCAGCCCGTTGAGGTTGTCAGCTGTCAGAATCCTTGGCGAAAACGACAGAAGCAATTTGTCCGGTCGCTGAGAATCCCGTTTTAATGACCGAAAGTTTGGTCAGCTCGCGCGGTTGGGCAACGACGTTGACTGGGCAATTGGGGTCAACATCTTCGTAATTGATAGTCGGCGGAATGTTCCCCCGTTCAATTGCCAGTAGCCCACCAATCAACTCAACCACTGAAGTTCCGGGACCTAGGTTGCCAAAATTACTCTTATGAGCCGTAACTGGAACGTCACCGAGGACCGCTCGGATCGCCTGTGCTTCTAGTTGGTCTTCACCAACAACGCCACTGGCTGATGCGTTGACCATTCCTACTTCAGCAGCACTCATTCCGGCGTTGTCAATTGCCAGTGAAAGGCTGGACTCGATCGCCGCCTCTTTCTTCTCTCCCGCGCTGGCAGTGGGATCGCTGAACAGCCGCGACCAACCCTTCAACGTGGCGATTATGTTGGCTCCTCTTTTAATGGCATGCTCTTTACTCTCCAAGACCATCACGCCTGCTCCTTCGCCGACAACCATTCCATCTCGATTCGCGTCGAACGGACGGCTGGCGTTGTGAGGCGCATGAATGTTCTTGCTAAGCAACTCGGTACCTCGGTACAGCATCGCGGTGAGTGCCATTTGAGATCCAGTTCCTCCCGCCAGCACAACATCGGAAACACCACGCTTGATCAGGGAGGCAGCTTCGATAATGGCCAACAAGCCAGACGCAGCGCCTTGGCAAATTGAATTTCTCGGTCCGCGCGCGTCGGC
>CAZDBE010000153.1:7005-12775 GCA_964503675.1 uncultured Pirellulaceae bacterium
CATGTTGGGCAAGTACTTCAACATCCACAGCGGCTGAATCTGTCGCATCGCGAATTCTCCCCAGCGATCGTGCTGGTAATCAGAATCGACGATACAGCTACGGAACACACGGGCAACTTCTGACGGATCAGCAAAAAACGTCTCTGTTCCCAGCACGGTACCGATTCTCTCTGGCGACACGGGCTGAACCGTCGAGCCATCTTCGTTAACTGTGCCTGTTAGCCCTGCCTGTTCGGTTGCCATCGCTGCCGCAGCACAGCCGAACTTAATCGGCTCACACATGATCTTGAGCGCCTTGCGAGGCTTGACGTACAGCTTGGCTTCGAAGTCGCGCACCGGGGCTCCAATACGCATCGGCAGATCGGTTTGCTCAAACGATTCAATTACGCCAACACCGCTTCGGCCTTCCATCAACGCAGTATAAAACTGGTCTTGGCCGATTCCAATTGGGCTGACGACGCCCATTCCGGTAACAACGACTTCGCAATCGGATTTCATCAAAACTCAAACGATCAATGGGAAACTGGCGGCTGGCGAAAACAAAATGGAGGGCGACAATCAATGTTCATCGGACAGAAGATCACGCCGGCTGGTGATCAATTTCCCGAACCCGGATCATAATCAAAGATCCGATATGTCTTGGTTTTTATGGCTCCGCCGCGCTCTAGTGTACCACGAGACAACTTATTTGACTCCAGAACCCACGAAAATTCGGACTCCGTGATACCCCAGTCTAACACTTCCGGCACCAGCCGAGACAACAGTGCGACCCCCAACCCCCAGCGTTGGTATTCCGGCAGTACGTTGGTGCTGATCAGCCGGATCTTTTTAATCTTTCTCCGCCCGAGGAGGATCCGAAAAATTCCAAAGGGAAACAGCTTTCCATCGATCTTTTTGATCAGTGGATTGTAATCGAGCAGCCCAAAAACGGCAGCGACCGGTTTACCGTCCACCTCTGCCACCGAAGTCATCTCAGAGACTACTAAATGCTTCAAACCACTAGCGGTTTCTCGCAATTCGTCGGGACTCATCGGAGTGAATCCCCATTGCCCGGGCAAAGCCTTGTTGTAGATGTTGAGAAAGTGCTCGACATCTTGGGCGAAGTTCTTTTTGCTGATCCGGCGCAGCTTGATTTTAAATCGCTCGATCGCCAAATTGACGACGTGCAATAGCTTCGGATCCAAACTGTCCAGATCAGAAGTGAGACCCACATACGCAAACATGTCTTGCGACTTCACAAATCCCCACTCCGTGATCAACCGTTCGTAGTACGGTTTGTTGTAGGTCATCATGAACGTCGGCGGCGAATCGAAACCCTCAACCAGCAGTCCCCACTCGTAGTTCTGGGAAGGGTTCGCGGGGCCACGCAACTGCTCGATTCCTCGTTCCGCGAACCATGCTTTGGCGGCATCGAATAACGCGGCACTTACCTCGGTATCATCGATTGACTCAAAGAAACCGAACATGCCCCGGTTCTCTTTATGGTAGTCGTTGTGGTGTCCGTCGACGATTGCCGCAATGCGCCCGACGTCTTTTCCGTCTCGAACGGCAATGAAAGTTTGTATGTCTCCGTTACGATAAAACGGATGCGGTTTGTAGTTGAGCAGCTTTCTGATCTCGGATCGCAGCGGCGGGATCCAGTTGGGGTCGCCCTTGTAGTGATCCCAAGCAAACCGAATAAAACGCTTCTTCTGGGCGCTTGTCTGGACAGTTTCAATAACGACGGAGTTGGGCATAGCGTGGCGTACTGGAGCTGTCAGGGGGAAAAGAAGAAAGTGCGAGTTGGTATTTGGGGCTGCTTGATCTACAACCGTGCGATGTATAACTTAACATCGACCTCCAGATAGCTGAAGTCCGCAAATGGGCAGGGCCTCTGCGGTTTACGTTTCTTCTATCTCCTTGACGGCATGCTGTATGGATCGCTCTCGTTTTGTCGTGCTAAAACACACACAACCTGCCAGCCAGATTCCGCTTTCCCGCCGGCAGTACTTGACCGGAAACGATCTCCCTTCGGATTCTGTGGACGTCCACTACGACCTGATGCTTGAGTCGGAAGGCGGGCTATTGACGTTTGCAGTTTCGAAGAAACCTTCGGCCAACCATACCAAGTTACCCGCAATCGAGCTGCCGCTGCACCGAGATGCTTATCTGGAATACGAAGGCCCCGTTTCGGGCGATCGCGGAACAGTCAATCGAGTCATGGCTGGGACATTTGCGTTGATAGAAATTGCTCCACAAACGTCTTTGGAAGGCCGTTTTGAAAAACTGACCATCGAGCTCTTACCTGCAGATTCTGCGGAGCCACTGCGGCTGGTGCTCAAACGAGTAGAGCAAGACAGGTTTCAGATCACGTGTCTCGCAGACTGCCCCGACGCTTGATCGAGGACGCTACGCCTGTCAGTATCTCGCTCACGATTCGAGCTAGTCTAAATCAGAAAAAACATCACCGCCGTGACCATCGAATTATTAAGCGCGTGCATCGTGATGGAACTGACCAGCGAGCCACGCCATTCACGGGCCAAAGTAAACCCGATCGCCAGCGTTGTCAGCAGCGGAATTGCTAGGACGCCTTGAGGATGGATGGCAGCAAAGATCACGCCGTTAACAATTGCAGCCACAGCAACACTTGTAACGCGTTGCCATTGAATGCCGCGTTCACGCAAATGACGATAGAGCACGCCGCGAAACATCGTCTCTTCAACAATTGGTGCCGCCACACATGCGGCCAGAAACACACCGATCCACATCACCGAATCCCCTGACATCATCAGATGCATTATAGGATGGCTTGGGCTTGCCGGCAGCTCAAATTCGCCGACATCTGCCGACAGAGGGAACATCATCATCAAAACGAACACGGAAAAAATACCGACCAGCACCATCGGCAGCCAAGCCGCGTAGGTCGCAATTCCAATACCCACGTTCTTTAAAAAGGACTCTCGTGTCCAGCCAATATCATGGCACACTTCGGACCAAGATCGCCCTCGGAGGATCGGCCATGCCAGCGCGCAGAGCGAAAGAAAAAAGATACCAACGTTCAAAAAGATCCCAAATTTTGCATCCAGCTGAATCTGCAACACTTCAAGCATCGAAGGCAGAGCGAGCTGGATACCAAAGAAACCCAGCAACCAGATCGCAAAGGTTTGGATATAAATACCTCCCACCTGATTCTCAGGCATAAATCGGGCCGGTGATGAATCCCCCAGCACAACGCCCAAGATTACGCATGCTGCAATGATTCCGACCATGAAGAACAGAATCGCCGAAATCAGTATGACTCCTGCGCCAACAATCTTGTTCTGGGCAACTCTCTCCACCCATTTCCGCCCGGGCTCGTCACCAGTCCCCTTGGGAGTGAGCAATAACTCACCAGAAAATCCGAGTCGCTCTTTCAGTTCTGTCTTATCAGATTCGGAAACGCTGCTCTGAGAAAAATCATCTTCGACATAATCGCCAATTAACGCTTCAATCGAAGTTCGCAAGGATTGCTGAGTCTCGTTGGGCTCAAATTCAGCGTCTGCAACTTTTTCGTCGAGTGTTTTGAAGTAGTCTACGGCACGCTGCGGACCATAAAGCTCTGAAAGCAAAATGGCGTAGCACAATCGTTGCTCATAAGTTCCCGCGTCAAGCGCCACCGGCTCCGCCAAGGGATTGGATTTAGGCTCAGCGGCCACGACCTTGTCCGTAGCCGTAGCGTCTCCTTCAGTCGCATCGTCTTCTGTGGCCAACGCCGGTTCAGCGGGGAGATCTTCGGCATCATCTTGCGCCGCCTTTTCTTGTTCTTCCCGAAGCAGTTCTTCTACCACTCTTTGCCCAACGAGAACTTTCGATTGCAAGTTGACCTGTACCAAGTCCGCTGCCGTTGTCTCGCGCGGCTCGTGTTCTCCAAACTGCTCCATCGCAGTCTCGACAGCGATAAACAGAGTCACCAGAATCACGACCGCCCAGCTCAAATAGTCAGCCACCCCAAGTGGTCGTGGCCGCGGCAAAGAGGCGGGTTTAGGCGAATCAACCAATTCAGCCTGCACGATCCCCGATTCATCCACCGCCACTTTTAACGGCACCTGTGAATCGCCCTCGGGGTTATCTCGATTTTCAGAATTCACATTTTACCTTGCAACAACGAAGCGGGCCGTATGGTTTAGGGAGCGCACTCCAAGATTGAATCATTTTGAACACTACGAAACGACCAACCCTAAATAGTCTTTGGCATTCTGGTAGCAAATTCGGCTGACCAAATCGCCAACCATTTCAATATCGCTCGGCAATTCACCGTTCTCGATGTCAGAACCTAGCATGTCGCACAGGATCCGGCGGAAATATTCGTGTCTGGTCAAAGACATGAAGCTGCGTGAGTCGGTCAGCATTCCGACGAACCGCGACAGCAGCCCCGTGTTGGACAGCGTGTTCAGCTGCCACTGCATTCCTTCTTTCTGATCCAAATACCACCAACCGGATCCAAACTGCATTTTCCCTGGGACATCACCTTGGAAGTTCCCCAACATCGTGCTGATCACATAGTTGTCTGAAGGATTCAAGTTATAAACAATCGTTTTGGGAAGCGCATTTTCCTGATCCAAGCGATCGAGAAAACGCTGCAGCGAACGGCCTTGGGTGGTGTCGCCGATCGAATCGCAGCCAAGATCGCGGCCCACGTTGTTGAACAGGTGAGTGTTATTGTTTCGCCACACGCCGGTGTGGAATTGATTGGTCCAGCCTTTTTCCGCATCCAGTTTGGCTAGGTACAGCAACATGAACGTTGAGAACTGGTCATGTTCCTTCGGCGTAGCAGTGTTTCCTCCTCGAGCTGCATTGAAGATTGTTTCTGCGGTCGACTGATCGCAAAAATCATCCGGAACGTACTCCATGCCATGATCCGAAAGTCTGGCGCCATACTCGTGGAAGAAGTCATGCCGCTGGCGAAGTGCGTCAAGGAAATCGTCGAACGAGTTAATGGCAACACCCGAAACGGCTGCCAGCTTATCCACCCACGGATTAAATTCGCTCACGCGATGCACAAACATCGCCCAGTCTGGCCGGAAAGCGGGAAACACACCGATGTCGATCGATTCGTCGCTTGCGATTTCGAGATGGTGGCTCAGATCATCAGTCGGATCGTCGGTAGTGCAAAGCGCGGTGACCTTAAACTTTTCAAGGATCCCACGTACTTGAAGATCTTCGCGGTTGCTAATCTGATCGCATGCATTTTCCCAAATTGACTCAGCCGTTTTCGGACTGAGCAATTCATCGATGTCAAAATACCTTTTCAGCTCCAAGTGCGTCCAGTGGTACAGCGGATTGCGCAATGTGTGTGGGACGGTCGCGGCAAAGGCAAGAAACTTCTCTTTTGGATCACCGTCGCCCGTCACCAAACTTTCATCTACGCCGTTGGCTCGCATCGCTCGCCATTTATAGTGGTCGTGATCGATCCACATATCAAATAGGTTTCCAAACTTTCGGTTCTGCGCAATGTCAGCAGGCGATAAGTGATTGTGGTAGTCGATGATCGGCTGATCGGCAGCGTAGCGATGATAGAGTTCAATCGCTGTCTTGTTGGTCAGAATAAAATCGTCGTGAATGAAGCTTTTTGTCATAGCAGTGCTTTGAATTCTGTTGATAAGCCCGGCGCGTGAGCGAGATACCGACGACGGCTTTAAGCTAGGTCATTGTGGCCGGACCAAATTTATGAGGCAGTTCCCCTCCGCATTGCAATTGCCTCGCTCACGCGTTTTGAAGTTGCAGTGTTTGAGGTTTGCTATCAGATATTGGT
>CAZDBE010000154.1:0-11208 GCA_964503675.1 uncultured Pirellulaceae bacterium
TTCATTAAATTATATATTTTTTTTAAAAATTTTTTTTCTAGTCTAATCTTTTTTGGGGCACGCAACCGACGACTATGGGAAATACATCTATGATTCATGTTTTCTGTAATAAAACTCACCTGCCTTCAAACCTGCTTTCTCAGGATTGCGGCGAATGTATTCTCTCAAATATTCGTACTGTTCCAAGCTACGTACCAAGTGGTCGAAAGGTTCTTGTTGCCAAAACTTTCCTTTTTGGCCAAGAAGCCGATTGATCTGAACCGCCGTGTAGTGCATCCACGAGGCACATTGCTTTTTCATCGATTCCGGATCACCAAAACAAACAAGTAAATGAACGTGATTGGGCATCACGACAAAATCTCCCATTCGATACCGCTGTCCGTCGAAAAACATCAGTGAATCAGCAACGACGTTCGCCATTTCTGGCGACCGCAAGACACATTCCCCCAAGCACTCATCTAGTGTTGTTTCTCGTTGGCGATTGAATTGCTTTCGAAAGTAGGCCAAGTCTTCTTCTGTAAGTTGCTTGATCGCGTCAGTCCAGTGAGAGAAATTGACGACACCATTGCGACGCAGCCAATCACATTTTTCTCGATCCCACGTTGAAATGACTTCCTTTGGAATAGAGTCATTTGTCCGCATAGTGATGAACACGATTGCACCGGATTGCCCCCAGTGAGGTCGTAGACGATCCTCAATCAGCAGTTCGTCATCAGCATCGAATAACTCGCCAAGCATCTAAACCTCCGGGGAAGTTTATAGCATAGAAATAGTCTTCTTTCGCTCCGCGAAATAACGCTTGCCACCGAATTTTGCTTTGCAAAATTGCGTGATTTCGCGGAGCGAAATACCACTATTTGACAACTATACGAAAAAAGGCCGACATCTTTTTGACGTCGACCTTTTTTGCATAAGTTGCGGGAGCCGGATTTGAACCGACGACCTCGAGGTTATGAGCCTCGCGAGCTACCGGGCTGCTCCATCCCGCACCGAGATAGTAGCGGAACCGCCCCGTGGCTCAAGGCCTGTTTTAAACATTTTCCTGAAAATGTGATTGTTGGTAGACCACCGGCCCAACTAACCACTGATCAAGCCCTCTAAGAGAACTTACTTTTTCATTACCTTCTTCTTTTTCTTTTTCTTCTTGGCCTTGGGTTTCCAATCAATCACGCCCTCGTTATCGCCGGGCTTGTTGATCTTGTATCGCCCATTCTCATCTGGCTTGACCGGTGCCTCTCCATTTTCAAGATCCAGCATGTCGGCCAGATCCCCTGCCAAGGAAACGTTGGAATTGATCGCGTCATTCCACTCGAGTTGCTTACCCGTGTAGGTCGCCAAGCGGCCGAAAATCGCCGTAAACGTACTTTTGGCTCCGTATTCTGCCTCGTTTGGCAGGATGCCCTGAGCCAGATCGGCGAACAAATCGTGGTGTTCCTGCTGGTGTCCGCCACGCTGGCCCGGGCCCTCAGCCGATTTGAAAATCTCTTTGCCGTCGGGAGAGAAGATTCGTCCGTCAGCAATATCTGCGTAGCCCTTGGTACCGACAACGTGCTCGGAAACTGGGTTAAAACAGTCCGGCATGTGACGACATTGGCTAAACATTTTGTGCCCGTTGGCGTATGTGTATTCCACGGCGTGGTGATCATAGATCTCGCCGTTGTCGATGCCGTCACGCACTAGCCGCCCGCCCATTCCGGCAGCAGTAACGGGATAATCGTCCATCAACCAGTTGATCACGTCTAAATTGTGAATGTGTTGCTCAACAATATGGTCGCCGCACAACCAGTTAAAGTAGTACCAATTTCGCATCTGGTAGTCCAATTCTGATTGGCCTTCCTTCCGCGGTCGCTCCCAGACGCCTCGGCTGTTCCAATAGACGCGACTGTAAAGTAAATCGCCGATCAGTCCGCCTTTGAGTTGTTCCATCGTTTCACGATAGGCGCGCTCGTGACGTCGTTGCAGGCCGACTTGGACGAGCAAATTTTTCTCACTGGCGATCTCGCCGTACTTGAGAACCTTCCGTATCCCGGGAGCATCCACGCCGACAGGTTTCTCCATGAAAACGTGCTTACCAGCTTCGACAGCGGTAGCAAAATGCAGCGGTCTGAAACCGGGTGGCGTCGCCAGAATCACCAGATCGACGTCTGACTCGATAACCCTTTTGTATCCGTCCAAGCCGACGTGAGCATCGCTGTCTTTGACCAAAATCTTATCAGCGTGCGCGGTCTGAAACTGCTTGCGAGCGAGGTTTGAACGATCCTCGAACACATCGGCGATCGCAGTCAGCTGCACGTTGCCGCTTTGCGTGTTCATTGCCTGAATCGCGGCCCCGGTTCCTCTACCACCACAACCAACCAAGCCAATTTTCACGGTGTTGGTGCCGGCGACGTTAGCACTTCGTGCTAGGGCCAGTGATGGTGTCGCTGCTGTGATAGCGGCGGCTGTTGCAGCAACAGTAGATGTCTTCTTCAAAAAGTCCCGACGCGATGAAGCGGTAGTACTTTCTGGTGTTTGAGGCGAGTGGTTCAAGTCGGACAAAGTAATCTCCATTAAACGCATGTGTAAGTTGGCTAATTTAACGCAACTTCCACCGTAGGTGAAGGATCTATGGCAGTCATGAGGAAAAGGGAAAATTCCTGCGAAATTCACGGTGTTTCAACAGCGAAGGCCTGCCTCACACCGCAATGACCAAACCACCTATCTATCGGGCATAGGTTTTAGCAATCCTGCTGCCACTTTGTTCCGCCCAAATTTGCGGAGGGTCCTGTTCAGGCCCCTTCGTGTGCCGCGTCCCGTGGCCCCCTCTGACGTCGAAAAATATCGTCACGGGCAAGCCCGGCATTCCAGCCCACGTAGTCGACTACCGCCACCTAGCTGGGGGGCATGCAATCGGACCCCTAAACCACCCATTTTCACTAACAGGAACAGTTGGTGATATCGGCGCAATCGAAACGGATGAGCTCTCGAATTCCCGTAGATTTCGATCCAGCGGCAGGTCGATAGACCGAAAGACGCTATCGAATGCGGCGAGTTTGCTTGTTGCAACGATTACCGTACCCCAAATCGAAGTGCTTGTCCTGCCGCAAGACCGTTGAGCAAGTGATCGAACTAGGTGCTGTCCTCCATTCCGATTTCAAATTTCCAGTGTGACTTGATGACTCACCCCATCACGATAAAAAAACTTGCTTCGTCACTTTTATTGGGAGCGGCCGCGTGGACTTTCGTGTGCCCACCGTCTCCACTAGCGGGGCGTCTATGTGCTCAAACCGCCCGCGTTCTCGACCAAGAAACGATGGACGCCGAATTCGCTGTTGCCGCAAATTTATACGCGCGGGCTCAATGGCAACAGGCCGCCGACGCATTCAAAAATTACATCGAGAAGCACGGCCAAACACAGCACGTAGCAGCAGCAAAATTCTTCCTTGGTGAATGTTGTATCCAACAGAACGACTTCGAATCAGCCTATCCATGGTACGAGAGTTTTGTACGAGAGAACCCACGCAATAAGTTCACAGCGCGGGCAACCTTCCGCATGGGAGAATCGGCATGGAGAACTGGCCAACACGCAAAAGCGTTGCGGGTGCTAGAACAATTTACGCAAAAGTACCCGAATCACGAACTGGTTGAGTTTGCTCTTCCCTACTTAGGAAAACTAAGGCTCGACAGGTCAGAGCCTCAAATGGCGCAATCTGCGTTTTCATTGGCGTTGGAGCTGTTCCCAAGCAGCAGTATGACGCTCGAGAACCAACTGGGATTGGGCGAGGCACTTCAGGCACTGGGCAAATTCCAAGCCGCTGCAGCGAGCTACTCAATCGTCGCGGCAAACACTGACAAGACTGAATCAAAAGTGGTCGCCCAAGCAAAGCTGAAGCTGGGTACTCTGGCGTTCCGGCAAAAGGATTACTCCCAAGCCGTCGAACTTCTAGGCGAAGCGCTCCAAAGTTGTTCTGGCGAAGCAAAAATCGATTGCGGATACTGGCTGGCGCGTGCTGAGATGGGTGTCGGAAACCACGAAGCCGCTGTTGAACTTGTCTCTGCATTGGTAGCCGCATTCCAAAAATCACCGATGCCCGAACCGACCGGCAGCACGCTTCTTTACGATGGTGCAATCGCCGCCACCAAAATCGATCGAGACGAACTTGCCTGCATCTGGCTTGGTAAACTTCAAACGCAGTACCCGAATAATCATCTCGCAGAGAGCGCTTTTGGTTTGGAGATGCAGATTCATCAGCGCGCCGGTCGCTTCGATCGAGTCGTCGCCATGTACGAAGGTATGGTCTCGGATTTACCCGCAACTCCAAGCGTTATTGCTGCCACTGAGTTGGCCGGACGCGCTTTCTACTCACTAGGTGACCACACAAGAACAATTGAGACATTTCATCAGTTGCTGAAGAAGACAGCGCCTGCTGGAGACACTGAGATCACACCCGAACTGCGTGACCAACGGGCCAACTGGTTGTACCTGCAAAGTCTCGGCCACCTAGGCCTGGAGCAGTATGACGAAGCACTCAAAGAACTCGAATTGGCAGACGCTTATAACCATTCGAAATCTATGTCAGCACTAATTTCACTTGCACGAGGCACTTCCCTTTTTGGTCAAAAGAAGTATTCTCGCGCCGTCACGCACTACCATAAGTACCTGCTCAACAGCAGCGAAGGCGACGATTCTACACGAGCCGGATGCGAACTTGCGTTGTGTTTTGCCGAACTGAAACAGTGGGACGATGCGCTTGAGACCTTCGCCATCATGCAGAAGTTCGAATCTGACACGCTGGTCACAGAAACGACCCAGTACTTGGCAGAGAAAGCTTATGACGCCAACGAGAAAGATGTGGCCGAGAAGTTCTACCTGTTCATGACTTCACCATCAAACCCGCAGCCCGTGATTACGCGTGGATTGTCTGGACTTGCATGGGTAAACATGGAGTCGGCGGACAACACGAAAGCGTTCGCTGTTTTCAAGCGACTGACCGAAGACTATCCGGACAGCAAGTTCTCACGCAACGCAGCTATGTCGCGGGCGAAGTTCCTTGACGATGCAGGGTTCGAGGCCGAGGCGGCAGAAATGTACGCTCTGGTGATTGATCGCTACGGAGATTCGAAAGAGGCCAGTGTCAGTCGCCTCAGACAGGTGGCTCTACTGCAATCGATGGGCGGACGAGCCAACCTTGGTCAGGCGCGCGACCTGTTGAAGGAACAGCTCCAACAATCGGGCACTAACTCGGATGACGAAACACTCTATCAGTTGGGCTGGGTGCTAATGGATCTAGGACAAACGGGCGATGGAATGGATCGATTCAATCGCTTGGTCCAACAGTATCCCAAAAGTAAGTATTGGTCAGACGCCGCTTTCCGCATCGCATCAAAACAGCTGCGCGACGGTGAAATCGAAGCGGCGACCGAATTGACAGAAGCGATACTCGAAAAACAGAGCACCTCTGAAGAGATCGCTGTTAGGACCATGTTGCTTAAAGGTCAGTTGGCCACTCGGTCAGGCGACTGGGCTGAGGTGTCTCTGCTGATGAAACAGGCCAAGGAGAAACTAACTGGTAGCACGTCAGTAGATTTGGCCCCGACCATTGTGAGCAAAACTACCTATTGGCTAGCCGAGTCGCTGTACCAGCAGGAGCAATACAAAAAGTCCAGCCTAGAGTTCGCTGCGATTCTTGACGACACAGTGTTAGACACCACGCTCCAACCTTGGGTTCGATTGAGACTCGCACAGTGCTTGGGCAAATTGGAACGTTGGGACGACGCCACAAACGTTGCCGAAGACGGGATGGATCAGTTCAGTGAATTCTCCCACGCTCACGAATTTACGTTCGTCAAAGCTCGCGCGCTCGAAGCCCATGGCATGCTCGACGACGCACAGGACCTTTACGACGAGGTGATTAGTTCTAACTCTGGCAACGGATCGGAAACCGCCGCGATCGCTCAGTGGCGAATTGGTGAGATTCATTTTCATCGTGAACGCTATTCGGTAGCGATCGAGGCCTATCAAAAGGTCGACACACTGTACAACTACGCAAAGTGGAAGAAGGCCGCAATACTGCAGGCCGGCAAGTGCCAAGAGCATCTAGGAAACTGGAAACACGCGGCAAAACTATACAAACAGTTAGTTGTGAAATTCCCAGAGTCTGAGATAGCCATGCAGGCTAAAGAACGATTGGTGTTGATCGAACGCCTCGCAAAGTACCCCGCTCAACCTAGTTCTCTTCTCAACGCAAATCCGAAACGTCGATAGTCAGCACTATCGTTGAACCGAGGAACCTATATGTATTCTATTCCCATCCGCAAGCATGTGCGAGTTGAGCAATCGGTTGCGCATCTGTTTCAGATTCAAGTGGCGATTTTCGTCGTTCTGTTCACGTGCGCGTCATTTACCGGATCCAAAGCACACGCTCAGTTCACCTCCGGCGGGGATCCCGTCACGGGTTTCGAGATTCCAGAGGGAACTTTGAACCCGGCTGGTGATGTCAGTGCTGATTTGGTGCCCGATAGCGCCCCTGCAGCCGCGAGCATCGGCACACTCGAAAATCCAAGCTCATCCGGTGTCGGATCTGCTTCGAAACGCCTGTTCGATGTGTTAAAAAGCGGCGGCATCCTTATGATCCCGATCCTGTTGTGTTCTTTCGTTCTGGTTGTCTTCATTTTCGAGCGAATGATCAGTCTTCGCAAAGCAAGAGTCATCCCGGGGCCATTTTCAACACGATTTCTGGACCAACTTGAGAACGGTGACCTAAATCGCCAATCGGCAATCGAATTATGCGAACGAAACAATAGCCCGATCGCCCACGTGTTCGCTGCCGGTGTGCAAAAGTGGGGACGTCCAGCAGTCGAAGTAGAGCAGGCGGTTTTAGATGAGGGCGAGCGCACGTCGAGTCGTTTGCGGAGCTACTTACGATTGATCAACGGCGTGGCTACGGTTTGCCCACTGTTGGGAATGCTGGGCACCGTCCTAGGAATGATCCACGCTTTTGATGCGATCGCTACGGTCGATGCGACGATGGGCGATCCCAAAGCGTTGATTGCCACCGGTATCAGCCAAGCGTTACTGACGACCGCCGCTGGTATGTCAGTAGCCATCCCCGCTTTGATTGCCTATTTGTTTTTCTCAAGTCGCGTTGACAAACATGTGATGGAGATTGATTCACTGGGGATGAAAGTTGTAAACCTTATCTCTGCCGAAACTCTTTCAGTTAGAAAGCCCGCTCGATCCGCTAAATCGAAAGCCGCTTAGGGTGGCCCCAAATAGAAAGTCGTATTTCGCCCAGCGAAACCACACCATTTCACGGTGCGAGCTGCAATCATTCTTAACATAAACAGGATTGAATCTATGCTGCAAAAAACCCAAAAGGACAACGAAATAGAACGCAACTTGACCACAGCGATCGACATCGTTTTTCTACTGATCGTATTCTCCCTACTCGGAACGTTGGTTCGTTGGGAATAGAAGTCGTCAACCCAATCTAGGTCCAGCCCCTCGTCTGCAAACTAGCCCGCCTGATCCAGCAGATCAACAACTGCTTAGCGAACGGGACCATTTTCGACACAACCAGATTGACAACCCATGCCGCTCAAAACACAAAAAGACGACCAAACAGAAATCAACCTAACTCCGATGATCGACATCGTGTTTTTGTTGATCATATTCTTCATGGTAGGCTCACGTTTCAGCGACCTTAGCCAAGCAGAACGAGATATCTCACTTAAAGTGCCGCAGGTTCAAAACGCGCAGGCCCTAACATCGTCCCCAGAAAAACGCATCGTCAACGTTTACACCGACGGAAAGATCACGCTGGACAAACAACCCGTTTCAATCTCGGAACTCGAAGCACAACTGGCAACGGCACGGGAACAATATCAGAAGTTGGGGGTCGTGGTGCGCGGCGACCGCACCAGCAAGTTCGAACGAGTGGCGCAAGTCATCGCGACATGCGAACGCGTCAAAATACGAGATCTTAACATCGCCGTCAGTAGTGGTGGCATTACTCGATAGATAACCAAACCAACCAGCAAGAATCGTTCGCGATTCGTATTGTAGAACAATTGTCCCAATTGTTTCGCGAGCAAAACCGGCTTCGCCAGGCAACTGTTCTACATTGATTCCGCACAGCGAAATACAACTTCTCTCTAATATCCACACATGATAATTCTCGCCAACTTCATCGACCAGTTTTTGCAGTGGAGCTTCAACAGTTCCAATCTGCAGATTCTGCTGTTGGTAGGATCGGGAATTCTGGCACTCGGGTTGCTGACATTGGCCCTGACTCGATGGGGAGCATCGCGACCAGTCTGGAAATGTGTGATTCTTTCAGTCATGGCTCACGTGTTACTGATCGGTTTCGCTTGGGGAACACACCTGATCAAGCCAGAAGAGAAGGATCGACTATCACTCTCCGAACCGATGCGGGTCAACTTTGAGGAGGACGTCGGGGAAAGCATGAAAGAGGACGCTTCTGATCCGGCACCGGCCTCTATGGCGGCCTCCAAATCGGACTGGGATCGATTTCCGAATCAATCACCGTTGCCAAATCTTGTACCCGCCGAAACATTGGGGCGACCTGGCATTTCCTCTTCGTTGGTATCGGTAGAGAAAGTCATTCCGCTAACCAATCAAGAACACACCCCACCGCAACAGGCTCAACCTCTCGCGATGCCTAGACTAGAACCGCGTGCTCCTAAGCCAGCACCACTGCCGGAGCCCATTGCGAATCAATTTGAGCCACCCAAGCAAACATTACCACCGGCAAAGCTACCCAAGCTGGTAGCGGCCGCTTCGCCGGAGAAGCCTTCTCCCCAAGAAGGGAATCGTGATTCCAACGACAGTACCGCGATCAAGCCAGATGCTACACTCGACGCGACCGCCAACACATTTGAGAAATCTGAAATCAACTCTGGCAGTGCCGAACGTTTCGAGGCACCGCGGTTATCCGAAGGGCAGTTCGACACTCCAAACCGTTCGTCCGAGGCACCACAGATGCCTGACCAAGGCGAGCAAGCAAAGTCACTTGCCGAGGCCGGTCAATTTGAACAACCGAGTGTAGACCAGTCGGATTCTTCCCCCGATCCTGCGGTCGACACCCGGCGCGCCGATGGACAACCTTTGCCAAAGGTTTACTCGCTGCGCAGTGCGGAGAACCGGATGCAAACTGTCATCCAGCGCGGCGGTTCTCCCGAAACCGAACAAGCAGTTGCCAAAGCGCTCAAATGGCTTGCCGAGAATCAATCCAAAGACGGTCGCTGGAACCCTCGCAAATTGGGCGGAGGGCGCGAAGACCGTGTCCTAGGGCACGATCGCGAAGGAGCCGGCAGCAAGTCCGATTCGGGTATTACATCACTGGCGGTGTTGGCATTTTTGGCTAATGGCCATACACATTTAGAGGGCCCTTACCAACACGTCGTGCAAAACGCCCTCGAGTACATCGTGTCCCAGCAGGATTCGAGAGGCGATCTTGCCGGCGGAGCCAAACTGTTCGCGCGGATGTACTGCCACAGTATGTCGTTGCTGGCGATCAGCGAAGCTCATGCAATGACGGGCGACCGCCGGTTGGCAGTTCCAGTCCAACGTGGCGTGAATTTTTCATTAAAGGCTCAGAATCCGCGCGACGGCGGTTGGCGTTACCAACCGGGTGACGAGGGTGACATGAGCCAGTTTGGTTGGCAGGTCCTCGCATTGCACAGCGCTGAGGTTGGCGGAATTGATGTGCCACGATCTAGTAAAGACAACATGGTCAGATTTCTAGACGCGTGCTGCATCAGCCCCAATAAAGGTGTCGCCGCCTATCGTCCCGGACAAGGCCCCAACACAACGATGACTGCCGAGGCATTGGTCTGTCGGAACCTTCTGGGACAGCGTCTGTCACGCCTAACCGTCCAAGAGGCCCATGAAAGAATCGGTAGAAGCCTGCCGGCACCGGAACGCGTCAACATGTACTATTGGTACTATGGCACTCTGGCGATGTACATCAGTGGCGGGGAAGCGTGGGAGCAGTGGAACCATCAAATGAAGCACACTTTGCTGACACTGCAAACGACCAGCGGAGTCAATGAAGGCAGCTGGGAACCCAATGGGCTGTGGGCCGGATATGGCGGCCGCGCTTATTCGACAGCCATGGGCGCGCTAACGCTAGAAGTCTACTACCGGTATCTACCGGTCTACGATGTGGCCAACCGTAACCGTAGGCATGAACTGCGATAGGCCCGTAAAGAGACGCATTTCGTAGATCGAAAGGCAACTTTAACGCCGCCTCTCGAATGAACAAAAAATGCCTGACTAACCAAGTTGGCCAGTCAGGCAATTCACTGCCAATTCTCATCGGCAGCAGGATATGGATTGTTGTGCTTCGACTACTTATCGCAGCCGCATAGATCGTCGAGGTAAAGCTCCCCGTCGACGTTGAAATGATTGAGCCTGATTGCGGCTACCGCGTTTCAGGTTGACGTCTTCTAAAGGCTCAATCGATTCCAGTTCCGTATCAAGATCTTTCTCGGGTTGATCTAGCTCTTCGAGTCTGCGATCCAACTCCTCAAGATCATCATCAAGCCCTTCTAGGTCGTCGTCGAGATCTTCATCGACCCGATCCAAATCGAGGTCACCTTCAAGTGACTCGTCATCGAGTCCCAAATCGCGATCTCCTTTGGGTTCGGGATGAGGCTTAAGATTTGAGTCCGCCGATGGACCGCCTCCGGCAAAGTTGGGATCACTGAATGTCGAACCGAGTCGGCCAAACGAAGGATTGGATCGATGATGAATTCCTCCATACGTCGGATAGTCAAAATCATACGGTCCGCAGCACATACTGCAGCCAATGAAACTGAACATTGTCATCGTCAAGAATATTGTTGTGGCCCAGCGTGTCATGATTGTTCTCGCCCAGAGTGTCCGTCTCAAACTGTTGAGACAATATTTTGGAGGCATTATTCCTTTAAGCCGTGTGCGCCAAAGGCGTCTGGCTTTTGCCTGTGTCAAAGCCATTATCTGTAACCAGTGTTAGTTTCGTCGAATGGTTGCTCTAGTAGATCCGGAGAAGCGACTGTCGCTGGCGGAATCTTCAAACCCCATTTTTTGCCAATTGAAGGAGCTGCCACTTACCGAGCGTGTTCGGTTTGTGTTTACACCGCTAGATGCCCTAAGAGTTGGTACCGCGATGTTCGCCGAGGCCTTCCGTACATTCTTTGATTCTTTGTTAGCTCGTTCGTCGCTCG
>CAZDBE010000154.1:11308-12663 GCA_964503675.1 uncultured Pirellulaceae bacterium
CGAGCCTGATATACCATCTCGCCTCTCGGTACTTCGTTGCGACTTTGCGAGCCTTGGTAGGCTCCCTGCGGAATTTCCATAGGAGCCGACAACGTTGGCGTGTAGGATTCGATGACCTCGCCCGGAGTCACATATGGATCCGAGTAGATCGGCTGACCTTCACCGTATGCGTCTGAGTAGCCCTCGTCGATGTGGATCACGTTGCCCGGGTTTTGATCGGTCGGGAAGTCTTCCCCACGACTGATCACGTTCGGACGACTCCAACCATAGTCTAGAGCCGGTGACGCACCGCGACGGCGAGCGTACTCGTGGGCGTCTTGGTAGGCTTTGCCTGGCCAAGCACCTTCAGAGAACGCGATACCACTGTGTGGCAATGTTGTTCCCTTGCGGCGGTGGATCAAACAGATAACTTTGTTGTATTCAGCAACCGCTGTGTAAAAAGCGATCTCGGCCTGTGACCGACGACGCTGCGCGTCCAGTGCGACGTCTAGTGTCTCGACGCCTTCCTCTTCTAGTTCTTTAAAGTGGTCTTTTTCGATCGTGGTTTCTTTCCAACGATTATAAGACGACTGCATGATGGCTTGATTTGCCTCCAAAGCTCGGAATGCCTCGGAAAGTTCTTTGATGACTTCCAACTCGGCGTCTTCCAGTCGAGCAATCTCGCGGGCGAGCTTCAATTGAGCGTTACGTACGTTAGACAGTTCCCGACGAAAACCGATCGGCATCCGATACTCGGCCGTCAATGCGAGTTCTTGAAAATTGCCGTCGTACAGGTTGTTCAATGCACCACTATTTTCTAATGGGAAATCTTCACCAGCGCCGGAGACTCCAAAATCATCACCGTTGCCCAACCAGCGATAGGTTCCCGACACGTTAAGTTCTGGAAGCAAGCCGTTCTTCGAATGGGCAAGTGCCAATTCGCGTTTCTTGATTTCCCAACGCTCCTGACGGAGTTCCGGTCGGTAGGTGAGGGCTTCACACTTTGTGTTGAACCAGTCGAACTCCACAGGTGCCATCACGGGTTCGTCGATCGGCCGAACAATACGTCCGTCGGTGGACGACCACCCCATCAGAAATCGCAAAGCGCCTTCGGCGTTGAGAACACTGTTGTAGGCGTCGATGACTTGAGCGTCGAAGAAGTGATACTGCTCGGCAGCCTGAGCCAATTGTTGGATGTTGACGTTGGAGCCTTCGTCGTACTGATCCTTCACAATTCGCCAAGTTTCAGTAGCCGCGTCGCGTCCAGTTTTTGCTGCGTCCATGCTGCGGTAGGCCAAGTATAGATCCCAGTAGCGGACCTCTACGTTAGTGACCAAGTTCTGCAGTTGAGCTTCAAGGTTGGCGATCTGTTGGTC
>CAZDBE010000155.1:0-12609 GCA_964503675.1 uncultured Pirellulaceae bacterium
GGGAGAACAATTTGAGTTTGCACTCCACTCTTCAGCCTGAGCGAATTGTCAAAACCGTCAATACGCTCGAAGGCAGGATTGAAGAGCGTTTTCCAGATTCGAGCCTGCGGCAGGTGTGCCATGAGTTGGCCGAGGTCTCCGAACAAATGGTAGAACGGTCGGCTTGGATTGCAAAACCGATTCTCTGGCTACGGGCAATCACATGGGCGATTTGTATCGGTATCGTGGTGATCACTGCGGTGACGTTCTTCGCGCTTGGCGTTGGTTCCGAAGATTTTAGCTCTCTGCAAACCTCACCCGACCGCCTATCAACTTTCGTCACGCTGACCGAAGCGGCGATCAACGACGTGCTGCTGATCGGAGCAGCGATTTTCTTTATCTTCACGATCGAGAAACGATACAAGCGTACGAGAGCTTTGAAGGCTTTGCACGAACTCCGTTCGATTGCTCATATCATCGACATGCATCAGTTGACCAAGGATCCACACAGGATCATGGCGAAGCCCTTGTTCACCGGCGAAGGGCTGTCGCCCAAATTGAACATGACTCCATTTCAGCTGCGCAGGTATCTTGACTACTGTAGTGAAATGCTGGCGCTAACTGGGAAAATCGCCGCCGTCTATGTCCAGCAATTCGACGACGCGGTGGCGATCGGATCGGCCTCTGAGTTGGAAGTGCTTACCTCGGGACTTTCAAATAAGATCTGGCAGAAGATCCTGATCCTCGAATCGTACAAGCCCTCAGCTGAAGATCAGCAGAACCGGATCGTGACTTAGTGCGGTTGCCACAACAGCCCAACTCCCTTTTCAGGCAGTTCTAAAGCTTACCCGGGTACGGTTTCTCGCAGGCGGTGTTTTGCACGAGACGCAATATCGACTACAATTCTGGTGCGAAACCAGTTGCGTTGCCGCGTCTCAACCTTTCTTGCTAAATTCTAGAATATCGATATGAAACTGAATCAAAATCTGCTGTTCACCGTTAGCACAATTCTTGCTCTGGCGTTTTCTCCCTCGGCATTCGCTCAAAAGACTTCCGCTGCGTTGGACTTCACGATGAAGGGTAACAATGGAGACGAAGTTGCACTTTCAAAATATGCCGGTAAAGCGGTTTTGTTTGTTAACGTGGCCAGCAAATGTGGCAGGACGGGTCAGTACGATCAGCTACAAGCGCTTCACGAAGAGTATTCGAGTAAAGGGCTGGCGATTGTCGGAGTTCCATGCAATCAGTTCAAGGGACAAGAACCGGGAACTGACGAGGAGATTCTCGCGTTCTGCAGGAAGAACTACGGTGTCGAGTTTGATCTGCTGTCCAAGGTCGACGTGAACGGCGAGAAGCGTTGCGACCTATACGCTCACCTCACCAGTCTCGACCTGAAGCCCCGAGGCAAAGGGGATGTCAAGTGGAACTTCGAGAAGATCCTTCTTGATCGAAGCGGAACACCGGTGGCCCGTTTCGGCTCAAAAACTAAGCCCGACGACAAAGAAGTAGTTGCCGCGATCGAGTCGGCGCTCGAAGCAGGATCGACTTATGTGGATGGCTCAGCCACTGAAACAAGTTCGGCGTCGGGGCACTATTCCCATACAAGTTCAAAGTTAGGAAAGAAGTATTATCTGTTTAGCAAAGAAGTTCCGCTCAAGAATTCGGAACGCGTGCAAACGATCTACTTCTTCGGCAAAGATCCGGTCAACGCAAAAGGTGGAGTGCCTTTGTCGGCAGTTCCCGAGGGCAAAGTTGTCTCCGAGACCAAAACTGGGATGCTGATCTTGAAAAATGATGGAAGCAAGAAGAAAAAGTAGTAAACAGTTTCGCAGGATGTTTGGAGAACACTAATTTTCTCTATCGGTACTAATTTCATCAGTCAACTACTGAAGATTAAAGCTGATTAGTGTTCTCTCTCTGCGTATCACAGTCAGCGAAACCGGTCACCAAATTTCAAGATGGACTATGCCGTGTTCAGACTTTCAATGTTTGCCGCACTCAAACTCTCTCGAATCGAATCGATTTGCTCAGAGGTATAGGCAGTCAGTGGCTGAAAACCCCAGATGGGATTTGGCCATGCGGCGTCGCTGGAAGAGCGGACGATATGATGCACATGAAGCTGGGGCGTCATGTTCCCTAGCGCCGCAATGTTTAATTTCTCAGCCGAGAAAATTTGCTTGAGCGCGACTGAGAATAGCCGAGACTCAACGCTCAACTGATCGTAGTCGGCGGCGTCCAAATCAATCGCGTCCTTGATACCGCTGCGTTGAGGGATTAACACAAACCACGGATAAGCCGAATCGTTGATTAGCAATACGAGCGAAAGCGGAAACTCTCCGATCAAAATGCCGTCGCGCTTGAGGTCAGGATGAAGTTCAAAATCGGCCACTACAAAATCCGTTCTATCGAAGTCGCTGGAGCAGCAACAGTTTCTTATTCTTCAGAAAATAGTCCGCCTCGGCTACCACTTCGTACTTAACTGGCAACTGACGCTGAAGCGCCGGCAGAGCCTCCTCGGTAGTGATCAGAGGTGAGTCCGGATTATCAGTCGCAAACTGACGTACGCTCAAACGCGGTTTCGGCTCCCAGAACTTTCGCTCGGGAATAGGACCGGTAGCTGTTTTCGCAGGATCAAGCTCGTAGACGGGTCGTCCGGCGTAGTAAACCCAAGACGACTCAAGACAGCCGTAGCTGGCCAATTTAGCGCTCCCGGGCAAATTGTGCACGTGGCTGAGAATGGTTTGGTTGTTTTGCAGACCAGCTATCTGCCCGGTGGCGTAGCCAAACAGCGTCAGCGCGAACACTCCTGCACAAACGGTAAAACCTATAATCGAATTGGAGGGCTGGCCTTTGAAGTGAAGTAGCAACCCGATCGCTCCCGCCACGGCGACTGGAACGCCGACAACTGCCAGCGTGGCCCCGCCGATAAATCTTTGGCCGGCGATGCCCAATCCGATTGAGATCACAATACCCACGACCAAGGCTGTCACAAACGCCGCTGTCATCCAACCGCGCGGCAGCAGCGCAGGCTCTTTAGCCCATCTCACAAGGCACGCCGCCGTAACCATAGCGAGTGCCGGGTAACAGGGCGTGACGTAGCTGGGCAATTTTGTTTGGGCGAGTGTGAAAAGAGCAACCTGCACCCCGGCCCAGCACAGCATCAATACGATGCCCGGATGCGCGCGTATGAAAGAGCGCCGTAAGTCACCCGATTTCCCACTTAGTTGCCAAGTAATCAGCGCAACGGGCAACCAAAACAAGGACCATGGAAAAAATCCAACCAGAATCGCAACGGGATAGAACCAGACGCCACCGCTGTGGTTCTCAAACGCCACGGTAGATCTACCAAGATGTTCTGTCAAAAAGAAGATTCGAAGAAAGTCTCCTTCGGTACGTACCCCAACCCAGATGTACCAAGGTAATGCGATGGCAAGTGCGATCAGCGCCAGCGTAAAGGGGCGCATGACCAGTAGGGTTTTAAGAAAGTGAACCGGATGAAAAGGTCTGAGAAGCGTTAGCAATTTGGAAGTGCCCTGCCCTCTCCCGGAATAAAATTCGGCTTGCCGCATCAACAAGAAAAACATTCCGATAATCGCCATGGGCATCAGAAAGCCGATCGGACCTTTGGTCAGGATTCCCAGCCCCATACTGGTTCCCATTAAATACAGCCACTGGAATTTCATTCTCCTTAAATCGGTCAAGAACACTGCGGCTTGTAAATCCCCGTTGCTTTTTGAAGGTACGCATCCCATCACGAACGCGAAAATGGCCAAGGTGCTAAAAAATATCAACAGCGAGTCTGGCGTCGCAGCGCGTGAGGCGACGATGAACATCACACTCGAGGCGAGTACGACGCCGCTGAGGACAGCCGTCGCGTGATTGAACAAACGTCGCGCTATACCAAAAGTGAGCGCGACCGAACCGACACCCATCACCGCCGACCAGAACCGCGCTGACCATTCGCTGACGCCAAAAATCTGATAGGCCGCCATCATAAGCCAGTAGAGCATCACAGGTTTCTGATAGCGCAGCTCGTCGTTGAAGATAGGCACAACCCAATCTCCGCGCTGCAACATTTCGGCCGCGCAACCTGCGTTTCGTGGTTCGTCACGATCCCACAACTGGCATTCGCCAAGTTTTACAAAGAAGATGGCCGCCGCAACAAAAACGACGAGCGTTAGCCCGGTACAGATCTGCCATCGTTCGAGGTTCAGATTTTTTTCACAGCGATCCGGCGACACTTCGATCCTTCGAGTTGGTCGTTTGGAGATTTAGTTGATTCCGCTCTGAGAATCAGTTTACGGCACCGGCCGAGCTTCAGCCAATATCACTCTGGCGGCGTCGAGGAACTGATCCAAACGGTGCACGCAAAGACTGTTTTTCCGGATTTCCCCAACTGAAGAACCCTCTTGCTGGCACACAGCCCCACGTACTCCGATCAGATCGGCTCCGGTTTCGGCGGCGTGATTAAGGCACTTGATGTCGATCGATCCGGCCAGCACGCACATCAGGCCTCTGCATTTCCCCTGCTGGAAAAATGCTTGGCAATCAGAGGGCGAATAATAGGAAAACGTATTTCCATGCGATTTGTCAAACGTATCTAGCAATACGACTGAAGCATTTAGCTTGGCCGTCTCAGCAATCATATCCTTGGCCTGCTCGAGCGAAAACAGATCCACGTAAATAACTAAGACTCGCCGCACATTTCCAGGCACATGAGAAAAGAATCGTTCGAGCCGATCAACGTGTTGCGATGAGGCAAAATTTCCTGAGAGACCAACTTTAACAAATGTAACGGCCGACCAGTCAATTTTCGCCAATTCGCGCGCGTCGAAGCCAGTCTCTCGATCCACGTGGTCGAAACGCCATTGATGAAGTTCGCCGCAAGCCAGGCTGATCAGCGTGTCAGAATCTATCTCTCTTACTGTGTTGATAATTTCATTGGCCAACGCCGCTCCCGCAAACCCAAGCGATCCATTCGACGGATCCTTCAGATCAACAATCGACACCAAAGGATGCGCGGCAGCAGTGCGCGTCTCAAACGAGTTCTTTACGCTTATCAACATTTGGCAGTGTGGCCCAAGAAGGCTTGAATGAGTATGGACGGTGATGCAGACGGGTATTAATATTTTGCAAATTCTTTAGAATTACTACGCAGCCTCGATCTTCGGTACCCTTCATGCAAGCCTCCAATTATGGCAGACGCCCACGATTTCCAACACATCACCGACGCTCAAACGCTCGCTAAATTCTGCAAGAAAGCGGCCGGGAGTCGATATATCGGTTTTGACACCGAATTCGTCAGCGAAAACTGCTTTCGCCCTCGGCTGTGTTTGATTCAGGTTTCAACCGATTCCGACTACGCCATCATTGATACTTTGGCGATCGATAACATTGACGTTTTTTGGAGAATGTTGTGTGAAGGTGATCATATTACGATCGTTCACGCCGCTCGGGAAGAGTTTCTGTTTTGCTTCCGCAGTTTTGGAAAATGGCCCTCACGTCTGTTCGATGTGCAACTTGCCGCCGGTCTGATTGGATACGACTACCCGGCTTCCTATGGCAATCTGGTAAACAAGACGATTGGAAAAACGGTCGACAAAGGCGAGACACGTACCGATTGGAGTCAGCGTCCTCTAACTGCCGGTCAAATCTCCTACGCTTTGGAAGATGTGGTTCATCTGTGGCCCGTTTACAAAACGCTCTGCAAACGGCTGGACAAAATGGGCCGATTGCAGTGGATGGAAACTGAGATGCATACGTGGCAGCAGAGCCTGGAAGAGACCGTCACCAAACCGCAGTGGCGACGCGTATCGGGTTCCGCTCGGCTCCGGCCGGCTCAGCTTGCGATCGTGAAAGAGTTATGGATCTGGCGCAACGCCGAAGCCGAACGTCGCAATCGCTCCGCTAAACGAACGCTGGCGGATGACCTCATTGTAGAACTTGCTCGTCGCGGCACCAGTAAAATTGATCAAATTCGCGCCATCCGCGGCTTTTCTAATCGAGTATCAGCCAATTCACTTGACGGCATTTCTCAAGCGATCGAAACAGCCCTTCAGCTTCCAGCCAGCGAACACCCCAAAAAAATAAACAGTCCGAAATCGGTAAACCTTGGTTTGCTCGGCCAGTTCATTACCACTGCGCTCAATGTGGTGTGCCATGAACAACAGATCGCGTCACCGTTGGTCGGAACGGCACAAGAGGTTCGAGATCTAGCTGCATCGAAGTTGGGGCTAATGAAGACCAGCAAGCCACAGCGTCTAGAGGCTGGCTGGCGTGCTGACGTCGTTGGCCAATTGATCCAGCGCGTGCTTGACGGGAAAGTGGCGATTCGAGTCGGCGATGCAAAAAGCAACCAGCCGCTGGTGATGGAATCACTGGATCAGTAGACCGTGCCATCAATCGAACATTGTGTCGATCGACCGGATGTAATCTAAAGCCTCATCGACATCAGTGACTTCTACGCCGCACTTCCGGCCTCCTCGGTCACATTCCCCTAGCAAAACCAGATCATCAAAATTCTCGTTTGCCTGTAAGCGACGCAATGCTCGCACTCCAATAGTCCGGTCGTGGATCTGATGAGCCAACATGTGGTGCTTGATCAGCCACAGCGTTCGGTCGGTGACAAATTCACTCAATTCTTCAACTCCGGCGGCCACATGATCGTATGGATCAATCGCTTTACCGACGTCGTGCAGCAGCGCCGCCAACAGGAACTCTTCATCGTACGGCCGCTGATTGCACGCAAGATCGAACACCTGAAGGCTATGATAGAGCGCTTCACCTTCGGGATGGTAAGTCGGATTCTGCTTAACATTCTCCAGTGGCAACAGCAGCACCTGAAAAATCTGGAAACGATCGACCATCTCGGACGCTCGATCGACGGATTCATCTATATCAATGCCTTGGTACTCATTCTCCAACAGCGATTCTAGCTCCGACAACGACGCTTTTTCGATGGGCTTACCCGTGATCGAACTTATAAACCGCGTACTAGATTTTGACCGCGGATAAACAGTCAATTCAATTTCAAAGCGATCTTGAATATGGATGTGCTGGTAAAGTTGTTTTTCGTTGTTCTTGACGACACGCTTCTCTTGGATTGTGTACTTCAATCCGTGTTGGTCAAGAACTGCTGCTATCCGCATGATCGAATCGGAAAACACATGAATGTCGATGTCGGAACCAGATCGTACGTGCCCGGTCAACACGCTGCCGATTAGAAAAGTTGGAAAATCGATCAGAGTTCGCATGATGCTGACGGCATCGATTCGCATTTCCAGCAATCGATCTTGGCGCGAATGCCCTTCAAGCATCTGTGCCAACAGTAAAACCTCTTCACGAATTTCTGCATTGCTGGGAAGATCCTTGGGTTTTACCCAACCTCTGCAAACCGTTTTAGCGGCCTTTTGTTTGGCGCGGAAGTACTCGGTCTCTTGACGATCGTACATCAGGCGAGCGGCCTGAAAGGCGATCTGGCGTCTAAGTTTCGAAGTATTCATTCAAAAGGCACCTCAGAGGGCCCAAGGGAAAGAACTTGAAATGGAAGAATCTGGCACGACGTTCTTAGTGACTAACGCCCAATGGCAACCAGTTTAGATTTTCCAATACAAAACATGTAGCGGCAGATTGGTCATGTCAACCTCCTTCCGGGAGGGTCGGAGGCTCGCCGACGGGGAGGGCTATGATTCAAGCGCTAAATCCCAATAGTTTTTTTGGTTGATAAAGCCCTCTCCGCCGCTGAGACGGCGAATCTCCCTGAGGGAGAGTCGCATAATCGATACCTCGTGTTTTTAAACTGAGTGCCATTGGGCTAACGGCCCTGACCGTCGAGCTACGTAAAAGGTTCACCGTCTCTTTCATGATCAATTTACGGCAACTGCTACCGCAGCGAAACCGACGGGTTGCCATTTGATGAGCCATCAACCAAACTATCGGCCAGCAGAACGGCAACTAAGTAGTTCCGCCGGCTCACCCCACCTTCTCACCGGCTAAATCCGGCGAAACACCAGACACGAGATCGATATGTTACGTACAATGCTTCGTTCAAAAATTCACCGCGCAAAAGTCACTCAGGCGGACTTGAATTACGAGGGCAGTATCACGGTCGATACGGATTTGCTCGACGCGGCAAAGATGGTTCCGTTTGAGAAGGTTTCAATTTATAACGTCACCAGTGGCACAAGGCTAAGCACTTATGTCATTCCGGGGATCGCCGGATCGGGCAAAATCTGCATCAACGGCGCTGCGGCGCGATTGGTGAAAGTCGACGATGTTGTCATCATCTGTTGCTACGGCGAGTTCAATGAAGAGGAAGTTGAAAATCACTCGGCGCAAATCGTGCTGGTCGATGACGACAACAAAATCACCCGCAACGTTGAAAAATCTAGGGTCAACTTGAAACCGGCTTAGTCAGCTAGTCGTGACGAATCCCGATGGCGTGTGACCCAGTAACCCAATTGCACAAAAAAACCGAAGCCAGCCGGCTTCGGTTTTTTGTTATTGGGTAGTGTCAGATTGTTTGGAACTCAGGTCAGTTGCGAAGATTAAGCATCGCAGTTGTTTCCTTGACGCTCTGACTATTCAACCGTAACGCTCTTAGCAAGGTTGCGCGGTTTATCAACGTCGCAGCCACGCATGACGGCGATATGGTAGGACAGCAGCTGCAACGGAACTCCCGCTACGATTGGCTGAAGGTAAGGCGCAACGTTCGGAATGTAAACCACATCGTCGGCGACTTCCGCGATGCGTTCATCACCCTCGGCGGCAATCGCAATCACTGGACCACCACGCGCCTTAATCTCCTCAAGATTTGACATCACTTTTTCGTAGATGAAACCGTGTGGCATCACAAAGACCGAGGGAGTCTTATCGTCGACCAGAGCAATCGGACCGTGCTTCATTTCGGCGGCCGGATATCCTTCGGCGTGAATGTAACTGATCTCTTTAAGTTTCAACGCACCTTCAAGTGCAGTTGGGAAATTGTAATGGCGGCCTAGGTAGAGAAAGTTGTCGAACTTTTGGTACTTCTCCGCAATCTTTTTGACCGCTTCATTTGTCTTGAGCGCTGCTTCCACGTATTCAGGCAGTTTCTTGATCGCCTCGATCATGTTGCGCCCTCGTGAATAGCTCAGATTGCGCTGGCGACCGAGATACAATGCCAGCAGCACCAATGAGAGGCACTGACTAGAGTAAGCCTTGGTAGAAGCCACACCAATCTCGGGGCCGGCGTGCAGGTAGATCCCGCCGTCAGCTTCTTGGGCGATTGAACTTCCGACGACATTACAAATCGCCAACGTCTGATGTCCCTTACGCTTCATTTCTCTTAACGCAGCCAGCGTATCGGCCGTCTCGCCGCTCTGCGTGATCGCAAAAATCAACGTCGACTCATCCATTGGCGGGCTGCGATAGCGCAGCTCACTGGCGTATTCAACTTCGACAGGTATCTGTGCAACTTCCTCGATCAAATACTCGCCAAAAAGCGATGAGTGCCAGCTGGTTCCGCAAGCCGTAAACACAATCCGGTTGACCTTGCGAAGCTCCTGTGGAGTCAGATTTAGCCCGCCAAAAACGGCCGTCGCATCGTGCTCGTTCAATCGTCCTCGCATTGTATTGCGAAGCGCTTCGGGCTGCTCAAAGATCTCTTTTAGCATGTAGTGATCGTATTGGCCCAAATCTACTTGGTTGGATTCAACATTGAGCGCTTTGACATCGTGTGCAACCAAGCCAGCTTCGCGATGCGTCACCTGCAATGAATCGGCGTTAACGATAGCGACTTGATTGTCGGCAAGGTAAACAATTTTTTCTGTGAAGCCGACCAGCGGTTGAGCATCGCTGGCGAGAAAATGTTCTCCATCTCCGACACCAATCACTAGCGGACTTCCTAGGCGAGCCGCAAAAATCGACTTCGGCCACTCGCGAAAGATGATCGCTAAGCCAAATGTGCCTCGCAATTGAGACATGGCTTCTTTGATGGCCGCCACAGCATCTTGATTTGTTAGCTTAGCTCCACCGTTTTCTTGGGCTTCAAGTTTTGGTTTGAGGATATCGGCCAGCAGATGAGCCACTGCCTCGGTATCCGTTTCGGAGTTGAACTTGTAACCTTTTTGCTTCAACTGCGTCCGCAACTCGGCGAAGTTCTCGATCACGCCGTTGTGGGCCATCGCCAGAATGTTGTCACCGCCAACGTGCGGGTGAGCGTTTGTTTTGGTTGCGGCACCATGCGTTGCCCAGCGGGTATGGCCGATGCCGATACCAGACTCACAAGGGTCTGCAGCGACTTCCTGAGCCAACGTAGCAATGCGACCAACTGATTTCGTAACCTTAATCTCGTTGCCGCTGGTCAACGTCGCAGTTCCTGCACTGTCATACCCGCGATACTCCAGTCGACGTAGCCCCTCTAAGAGAAAGTCCTGAGCAACGCGCGGTCCAACGTATCCAACAATTCCACACATACTGATCTACCTGAAATATTCGGCAAGAAAAACAACTAAGCCCCGGGAAATACTTCTGTGCTTCACAGCCAGAGAACGAGCCCCGATCTCCGATAGATTAGACGAGAAGCCAAGCAATTTCTAGAGCGTTTGTTGGCCCGTCACGGATCGCAAATAGGTAAGAGAGGGGCTCTGCGGGCAGAAATAATGGAAATTCGTGTTCGTCATGCTCAAGCATTGGCGCCGAATGCGCTATTCTATCGAGCTTGTGGGAACGGGCCTCGGGATAAAGTACTGCGCCGAAAGATCGGGAAGCTCTCCAATCACCACGTTCTTTTTCAGACTGCGACCATCTCTAATTAGCACCACCTCTACAGTAGAATTCGGAGGCGAACGCTCCGCAAGTTGAAACAGGCTATTGTATTGCTTTACCAATCGACCGTTCCATTGGCGGATCACATCACCTTTCTCGAACCCAGCCAGATCCGCCGGTGAGTTCTCAAAAACTTCGGTAAGGATAGCGCCATTGAGATCAGGCAAATATCCGCTGGCGGCCATACGGTATCTAACTTCTTCCGGCCTTACCCCAAGATAGCCACGAACTACCGAGCCATTTTCAATCAATTGTCCATAAACAAACTTGGCAGTAGAACTTGGCACCGCGAAACTAATCCCCTGAAAAGTTTCGCCATAGATCGACGTATTGATGCCGATCACGTTACCGCTGGCGTCCACCAACGGACCACCGCTATTGCCTGGATTAACGGCGGCGTCAGTCTGCAGGAGACTTTGCTTTCGCAGTTTATCACCAGGGCGGTCTTTGCCGCTGATGATTCCAGAGGTAACCGTTTGCTCATAGCGGTAAGGGCTTCCAATGGCCCAGACGATCGAGCCGACTGCGGCGGCTTCGCTATCGCCCCAGATCGCTGGAACAAGATTATTCGCGTCTATCTTCAGTACGGCGAGGTCGCTGACTAGATCAACGCCAACCAGTTTTGCCTTGTACTGGCTACGATCGTGTAGCTGTACCATGCAACTACTGGCACCCTCCAAAACGTGCGCATTGGAGATGATGTAGCCTTCTCGTGACATGATGACGCCAGAGCCGTAGCCACGTTGGTTGTTGTTGGTACGCCCGGCATGAATGCTAACGACACTAGGCTTAATTTTTTGAGCGACTAATTGAGAGGCGAAAGACACGTTTTCCAAGGGGTGATCTTTGAGTAGTTCGAACGCGTTCTCATATTGAGCCCGCACCTTTCCACGTGTCGCCGCAAAGTGATACTCTTCGACGATGCGTGGTCCAATCAACCAAGCCGCGAGCAACAACACGGTCGATGTGAACAAAGCGTAAGCAGGAACTAAGGATTGGCTACCAGTGTCTGGATTAACATCGCGCCGTTTGGAGCTTCGACGATGGGTTGGATGGTCAGTTTTGTACGTGCGACCACTCGTTTCAGATTCCAAGTTGTCACTTGCCCGATCCACAGGAGTATCGGCATGACCGTCAAAAAAAGGCACTACTCCGGGGACATCACTTGGCGTAACGCGAAGCTCGTCGTGGCTGGTCTCGGCAGAAGAGCCACTTATTTGCTTCTGTTGAAGAGCCGCAATTTCATCTGCAACCTGCTCACTAAGCCGGCGTCTAATGGGCTTTGCAAATTTCAATTCGTCCGAACTACCCTTAGAGGGGACCTTGTCAAAGTTTTCGTTACCAAGCGCCATCAAGTTCGTCCTTGAATGGGTTTACAATAAAAAGGGCGGTGGAAGGTTGAACAGGGAGTCGAATGAGGCACCTTATTGTAACCGAATTTCGCTCACCTCATGCACAAAAAATTTGAGTTGGACTACCGCATTTAAGAACGGGAGATGGCGGTCTGGGCCAAATACAGCGATGTCGGCGTTTCGCGTCAGTGATCACCGACTGTCGTCAGATGGACCATCCTACAATATTAATCTGCCGATATAACAAACCCAATTAAAGTAGCCAACTCGCACCGGTGACATTTTCGCGTCTTCTATCCGAAGCTATCGAAAAGGCGATGAAAAATTCAACCAAAAGTGTTATACCTTAGACACTTACCCTAACGCATAGCGCGACGCCCACTCGCCGACCAACTGCTGCTCATTGACGAAGATTGTAGGTTTTCCATGCCAGTCGAAATGCAACTTTCTCGCATCATCATCAGCGAGATTA
>CAZDBE010000156.1:0-12605 GCA_964503675.1 uncultured Pirellulaceae bacterium
TTCGCCACACGACCAACCATATTTTCAAGAAGAAAACCCGGAGATACGTTCTTATGACCACCGATGCGGCTCCTCCGATCCCTCCAACGCTCCCGTCGAAGCCACCGGACGACTTGAGCAAACCAATCCGGACTACGACCCCAATGTGGTCATTGAGGCTCAGAATCTGACCAAGATCTATCGGGATTTCTGGGGGCGTCAAAAAGTTCGCGCCCTCAATGCGTTGGACCTCGAGGTTCGCAAAGGCGAGATTTTTGGTTTGCTGGGGCCTAACGGATCAGGTAAGTCGACTACGATCAAGTTGTTACTTGGACTGCTGTTTCCAACCAGCGGACGGGCCGTCGTGTTGGGTGAAAACGCCACCAATGTCGCAAAGAACGAGCGCGTCGGTTACCTGCCAGAGGAATCGTACCTCTATAAGTTCCTCAACGCCGAAGAGACGCTGGACTTTTACGGGCGTCTGTTTGACATGCCGGCTAAAGTCCGTCGCGAACGGGTACAGGAGCTCATCGAGCAAGTTGGCCTCGGCAAAGCCAAGCGACGCCAGTTGAAAGAGTACTCTAAAGGAATGACTCGTCGTATCGGACTGGCTCAAGCGTTGATCAACGACCCTGAACTGATTCTCTTAGACGAACCTACTTCGGGACTCGATCCGCTGGGAACTCGCGAAATGAAGGACATGATCCTGAAGCTGCGTGATCAGGGGAAAACGATCGTCATGTGCAGCCACCTGTTGGCAGACGTTCAGGATGTATGTGACCGCGTCGCGATCCTGTTTCAAGGTGACCTAAAAGAAATGGGACGCGTCGACAGCTTGCTGAAAGTTTCGGGTGAAACTCAAATTCGGGCTCAGGACCTTCCCGAAAGTGCTCACGCCGAGATCCGAAAAATTATCGAACAACATGGCGGCACCAACATCACTGTCGAGAATCCGACGACGACGCTGGAAGAACTGTTTCTGGGCATCGTCCGTGACAGTGAGGCTCGACCCGGTATGCGATCGGCTCCAGCTGACAAATCCAGTTAAATTCGTCCAAACAAAATCGAGCCGTTACATGCCGATTTCACGTTTCTGTTTTTACTCACATCCCGCCTGATAGTTTGGCCGATCGGCAAGACGCCGAATGGTCGCAACCACGTTACTGATTATGGTTAGAGAAGATTTTCCACAATTCCTTGAATGGTTTGGACCGGGAATACTCCTGTTTTTGGGTGTATTGGTCGTGGGTACCATACTTGGGCTGTTTGTTGGCTATCTAGTGTCTGCCTTCCGGCACGGCCCATTCGAAGCCTTTTATGTTGTGTCGCAGGTGGTTGCAGAGGCGGTCCCAGATTTTTTGCGGACGTCACCTCGACGAGTAATGGCGATGGCCGGTCTGGCGGTCAAAGAAGCGATGCGTCGACGGGTGGTGTTAGTGACGTTTGTGATTTTCGCACTGGCGATCCTATTCGGCGGCTGGTTCATGGATAGCGGCGGAGAGAAACCCGAGCAGATCTATATTAACTTTGTGTTGTGGGGCACCCAGATGCTGGTGCTGTTGATGGGGCTGTTGATCAGCGCCTTCAGCCTGCCAGAGGACATCAAGAACAAAACCATTTACACGGTCGTTACCAAACCGGTCCGCAGCACCGAAATTGTGTTGGGAAGAATTTTGGGATTCAGCTTCCTCGGTACGGTCCTGTTGGCACTGATGGGTATCATCAGTTTCTTCTTCATTTGGCGTAACCTAGATCACCAGCACATGATCGAGGGGCCGACCCAAACCGTGGCAGAGTTCGTTGAAATCGACGCCGCAACCGGTAAATCGTCGATAACTGGAAAACGAGTCTCGGCCAATGCGATCTCCGAGGCAGCGACGACGATCGACAATGGACATTCTCACCGTCTGGAAATTTTTGAAGACGTCAGAAGTTCCGACGCCGATCCGCCTACGATGGGCGACATCGTCGAGATGACTAAAGCCGATGATGGTAGTGTTACCTATCTCCGGGCGCGATGCATGCCCGTTGGAGGGCACACTCACAAGGTAACTATCACGGGAAGCGGCGATTCGGCAACAATATCTCTCGGTCCGGCGATTGGATACTTTAGAGCCCGCCAACCAATCTACTGTGAGAGTTTGGCTTTCTACGATCGGACAGGCGCTAAGTCAGACAAAGGCACAAACATCGGCAAAGAGTGGGGCCGTCGGGGTTTCGTAGACGGAGGTAGCCAAGGGGTCAGGTCAACTCTCTCCAGAGCCGAGTTCAGTTTTGAAAACTTCGAACCAAGTCGATTCCCAACAGCTGCCTTCACTCCGCTAGAGGTAAACCTTGGCGTTTATCGATCTACCAAGGGCGACATTGAAACGCGCGTCACTGGTGGTCTGCAGTTTGAGAGTGTTCCAGATAATCCTGATGTCGACAATCGTTACATCTCAGAAATTGTCGAATTCGAAACCGCCGAATACACCGTCCAAACATTGCCAGTCCCCAAGAAGTTAGTCGGTCGAATCGTGGCCCCCGATGGCTCATTGGTCGAAGAAGGAGAATACGATTTGTTCTCAGATTTTGCCGGCAGCAATGGCAAGCTGAACCTTTCGCTGTCCTGTCGAGACATCAACCAGTATCTTGGCTGTGCCCGTCCTGATGTTTATTTTCGAGGCAACGACCAACCGTTCTGGTGGAACTTCTTTAAAGGTTACATTGGTATCTGGTGTCAGATGATGATCATCATCGCCATGGGGGTCGCACTAAGCACCTTTCTCAGTACGCCATTGGTGATGCTGGGCGTCGTTGCAATCATGATTGTCGGATTCAATACTTCCTTCATCCAGAATTTGGCCAAGGTAGATGCTGACGGTAACTTGATCAATGAGTATGGCGGCGGCCCAATATCGTCGTTCGTCCGCATTCTAACCCAGCAGAATGTGATGCAGGATTTGGAAACTGGTGTGTTCAACACGCTTATTGAGAAAGCCGATTATCTGGCGATTAATTCTTTAAGGTTGCTGACGTATCTTGCACCAGATTTTCGACAACTGAACTTTTCGAACTATCTGGTCTACGGATTCGCGGTGGACGATCAGCAAATGCTGATCGCGGTAGCGGTGACAATCGCGTTCCTCCTAGGGCTGGTCCTGTGTGGTTATTTCTGTCTTAAGACCCGGGAGATTGCCAAGTGAGCAATTCATTTGTACGAAAAATCGTCTATATCATTGTCATTGCGGTTCTCCTGATTCCGTTGTCGATGATCACTCGGCCGTCAGTCAAGAACCAGAACGAGGGCGGCGTATTGGCGCGATTGCGTGTCAAGCACAACCTGTCGCAAGCCGAGCTTTCTGAAATCGATCCAGCCAGTGAGACAATGAAACTGGCGTCGCTTGGATTGCGTGGGGTCGCGGTAAACATGCTCTGGATGCAAGCCGTTGAACACAAGAAACGCGAGGAGTACGACGAACTGGCTTCAAGCCTCAAAGCGCTGACAAAACTCCAACCGAATTTCGTGAAGGTCTGGGAATACCAAGCTCACAACTTGGCGTACAACGTTTCCATGGAGTTTGATGACTACGAGTACCGCTACGAGTGGGTCAAAAGAGGACTCGAGTTTATGAAGCAGGGTGTCAAACACAACAGGAAAGATCACCGCATCACAGATATGTTGGGGTTCATGACCGGGAACAAGTTTGGGAAGTCAGACGAGAAACGCTCGTTCCGGCGTCTGTTCCCAGTCGATGAGCCATTCCATTTGGCGATGTCGGACATGATCGACCCTGAATCCTACGACGTCGATCTGTTCGGCGCGGATAGTTGGTTGATGGCGCGGGAGTGGTACAAGCTGTCTAACAATCTTGTTGACATGGGCGCCCAAATGTACAAGAACGACGTCATGTTTTTCATGTTGATGCCCGCCCAGACCCGAAACCGCGGTCTCTCCTTACAGTCGGAACACAAGACAGACGACGTGATTCAGGATGTTTGGATCCGAGCCGACAAACAGTGGGAGGATTTTGGCGCGAGAGAGATCCGAAACTCTTATGGCCTGCCGTTTCAATTAAACGCTGGTCAGCTGAAGGAAGACAAGATCAACAGGCTTCGCGAGGATCTAGACATTTTAGTTCCGGGTAAACGTGACGAGATCATTGATGAGATTAGGGCAGACCTCCCGATGACAGCAGAGCAGAAGATAATCTTAGACATGCCTGCAGATCAAAGAACTGAGTCGCAACAGCGCGAGGCAGATGAGATGCTTTCGCAATTGCAAAACCAAGACAAAAGTTTAGATCTAAGGATTGCTCAAGCCGCACCGGACGAGAGCAAGTTGCCGGCCAATCGAATTGCCAAGCAAATCAACGAACTGATCGCACTAGAGAAGTCAGAGTCGACCGATGGCAGAAACATTAATTTCAGCTTCTGGTCGAATCGTAATGACGCTGAAGCAAAAGCACTGACCGTCAAAGCGCGGCAACTACTGTACGATGCTCAGCAGATGCGGCGACGCTCGATTTATGATGACGAGTACGAGGTTGACTACGTCACCAAGGAGAAGAGCAACATTAGAAAGGGCGCGATAAGCCTTTATCAGGAAGCGTTTGCCACTTGGAGTGAGGTTTTGAAGGAACATCCGCGTCTTCAAGAAGGACCGTTATCAGATGACATGGCGGCTGAGATGCTGTTCTACCGTCAAATGCTCGAAGCCAGCAACACGATGTGGCCCGATGACTTTCCGTTACAGTGGTTGGTCGATTTAAGAAGCTCAAAAGGAGAGATGGATCAACTTCCGACAACCGAAGAATTGGAAGAATTCAACTCAGGAAGAATGCAATAGCCTAGTCCAAAGGCTGATCTGAAGGCCGCATTTAGCGATGGCTCGTTCTTGATTTTTGTGGAAGCTCGGGCTACTCTAGTTACGCCCCACATTGTTAACAACGGGCTTTTCTACGAGGACCACCACGATGCGTTTTGTTGAAATTGGCTGCAAAAATTCGATCATTTGGCGATGTTTCGTCGCCAGCGTTTTGTTGGTCTCGCTTGTGGTAATTGCCCCGGAAACGTCGATGGCTCAACCAACGACGCTGACCATTAACGCTAGTCAGCAGCTTAACATCGGTGGCGTCTCTACGCTTGATCGCGCGCAGTTTTTCACCCACACGAGTACATTATTTCCGCCTTCGAGCACGACCTCAAATCCGGAGGGGAAAAATCTGCGATTGGAGATTTATTCCGAAAACGGATTGAACCTGACAGCGGGCCGAGTATCGACTGAATTCGATCAGTTTATTGGTGATCGGTTAACGATAGAAGATCCCAACAATCCCGGATTCGCCGATCCAACAGAATTGCAGAACATTCTGCAAGGCGACTACAGAAACTTTGTGGTTACTGGTACTCGGTATGAATCTATCCGCGACTCGGTTACCCGCCCTATCTTCGTCAATTCGGGCAGGTCATCGACTGCTTTCTTTGATGCAGTATTTCGCACCGGTGAGCAAAGCGCTTTGTTTCCCAATCGCAATTTTTATGCGGACTTCTTGAAGACCTATTTGCGGGAGGTGGTGTACGGCCCAAATTCGTTCTACCCTCTTGCTGCGGATCGGTTCCATATTGAAATCATTAACGAGCCTGATTTACATTTGGCCGGCATTTTCAGCGGTCCTAGTGGGGCACCCGCCTTGTTAGCGGCCAGTCAAGAATTGGCTGTTTATCATCAAGACATCGCTCAAATGATCAAAGCTGAGTTCCCTACCGCATCGATCGGTGGACCTAGTTTGGCGGTCACCGATTTCGCTAGTGATGACTACTTGCGTTGGAACAACACCGTCAAACCGTTTATTGATATCGCTGGAGCGGATCTCGACTACTACGCCATACACCCCTACGAACGGTACGACGTTCAGTCCAATGGAACCGTTCAACGGCCCGTTAAGCAAAGCCCCGGCCGCATCAATTCTCAAATTGATATGATGCTCAATCAGCAGGAGAAAACGCACGGCAATCGATTGCCAATTTCGATGACCGAGTATTCTTCATTCAACCGCGGCGTTAATGGAAACACAGCCAACGGGAGCTACACTGGCTACGATCGTGACGTGCAACAGTGGGATCAAAGTCGCAATCTCAGAGAGCAATTGTTGCTCTATATCAATCGCCCGGACGCGATTCTCAGCGCTGTTCCGTTTATCTTCGCCAATCACTTTAGCAACGAAATCCCCACTCGCGATTCCGCCGACAACGTCATTTACGAACGAATTAGCAACGGCGACTATATTGAAACCATTATTGGTAAAACCATGCGGATGTACGCTCGAGTCAAGGGTGACTACATCAATGTTGAAGGCTCTAATGAAGATTTGCAAGCCGTTGCCTTTCGCGATGGAAACCAACTTTACCTGTTGTTGAACAACCTGCTGGACTCGCCACAGGCACTGGATCTAAACCTGTTGTTAGGTGGTATGGGAACGATTGATTCGGCCGAAATTACTCGCGTCTACCGTGATGCTTCCGCAGGAAACGTGTTCGTAGCCGACCAAGATATCACTAACACTTTCAGTGACCTGATGCTCAACCCCAAAGAAGGGGCCGTCCTTACGTTCGATATCAGCAACGACGTTGACTATACCCGTTTGGTGTTTGACGACACGTATTTCGGTGACCAGGTTGCGGTAGAATTAAACGATGGATTCCTAGGTCGATCGCCAGAAATAACAATTAACGCCGACACTACCGATATGATCGCGGCGAAACTCCGGGTTGGTTACTCTAGGTCCGGACCAGACTCATTTTTGGTTTCCATCAATGGAAACTCTATTCCCGTAGCGAGCGGTATCAGGGGAGTCGACGATGAAGAGTTTGGCTTGATCGATGACGGCTTGATCAGCCGTGAGATTGATGTCCCATTGGAGTTTCTCAATGATGGTGAGAACCTTCTACGGTTTACCTTCACGGGGGCGGGTTTTTTGAGTAGCACTGCGTTAATAGTGACAACAGGGCTCCAGGGACCTTCTTTAGGAGATGTAAATCTCGATGGTATGGTAGACTTTTCCGATATCCCGGCGTTCATCACACTGCTGCAGTCCGGCATCTACCAAGCCGAAGCGGACATCAACTTCGATGGAGTCGTTGACTTTTCGGACATCCCGCCATTCATTAACGTTCTGATAAGCCAGTAAGTTTTCACGACTGAGGTGGCTGAGAAAAATTCGATAGATGGTGGAAGTCAGAAACGAACTGTGCCGCGACGCCTTTTTGCGTCGGTTTTTGATCAGTTTTAGTTTGCCGGCGGTTTGAGATTTCCGCGCTTCTATGATAGGCTGGGTCTGATTCCGTCTTATTTGAGTGACGCACTCATAAAGTGCCTACCCGTCGCCCTTGCGATCTCAATCTCTATCGCCGCAGCCAAGAACGCCTAGCAACCATTACTAGGCAAGATTTTGGTAAGATTGGAGAACAAGCGGTGTTTCTATGAGAGAGAAAATGAAAACCAGATACCGAGTGAAATTCCACAAGCTCACAATCGCCATCTTGTCATTTTTGACATTGTGCTGTTCGCCGACTTTCGCGCAGGAGGCAACGCCGCCATACGATGGCAGTTGGGAATCACTCCAGAAAATGCCAGTGCCGGCTTGGTTCGATGACGGCAAGATTGGCATCTTTATTCATTGGGGACCGTACAGTGTGATAGGTTACCGTAAGGGCGGGCGCGGCTATGCCGAACACGTGCCAAAATTGATCTATGCGAACGCCAAACATTATGGACCATACGTTAAGTCTCGCTGGGGCGCTGTTCCGCCTGAGTTCGGCTACAAGGACATCATTCCGGAGTTTAAAGCTGAGAACTGGGATCCTGATGCTTGGGCCGACCTCTTCGCTGAAGTCGGAGCAAAATATGTCGTGATGACCGCCGAACACCATGACGGCTGGGCCAATTGGGATTCCGATCTGACGCCATGGAACGCAATGGACATGGGGCCCAAACGCGATTTGGTTGGCGACTTGGGAAAGGCACTGCGACGACGAAACCTAAAGTACGCGCCTTCTTATCACCGCGAGCGGCATGCATCCTTCTTTGCCAAGAAGTTGTATGTCGTCGATGCCAAGCCACAATCGGCAATCGTAGAAGAGATCAAACGAGTGCCAGAGTCGGCATCTCTCTATGGTCCTTTTGGAATCGACAAAGCGTTCGTCGATGACTACGTCGCACGCTGGAAGGAAATCCAATCGAAGTATCAACCCGATTTCCTCTGGCTGGACGATATTCCAATTTGGACGCGCGACGGAAACAAAGTGCTCAAAGGAAAAGCGAAGCCTGAAGTTCAATACTTCTACGATCAGTGCCTCGCAATGATCACTGATTTCATGAATGACGGCGCATCACGTGGCGCAGACGTTTATGTGAACAACAAGGGGGAAACCGAAATTGGCCAGCCGGTGTGGGTTGCTTGGAGAAAGACAATCTCAAGCAGAAGGTGATCGGTCCCAAGTGGCAGAGCTGCACGACGTTTGGAACTTCGTTTGGTTACCTCAAAGGTGATACCTACAAAACCGTCGAAGGTGTGATCCATGAGATGGTCGAAGTCATCAGCCGCAACGGCAACTTTTTGATAAACATCGGCCCCAAGGCAGACGGCACGATCCCGGAGCCCCAAGTTCATCGTCTGCAGGCGATGGGCAATTGGCTAGAGATTAATGGGGCCGCCATTTACGGCAGTCGCTACTGGAAGGTTTTCGACCAAAAGGAAAACCATTTGGCCTTCACTACAAACGGTCAAAACTTGTACGCGATCATGCTGGCCGAACCGATTGAGCCCTTCACGATTGATGCCACCGCCGGCTGGGCTGGGACGCAAGTTAAATCAGTCAAACTGTTGGGCTCAAACGCGGAAATCCAATGGGAGCTAACACCGCGCGGTTTAAGGATTACTCCGCCCGCGGATTTGGGATCCAGCCAACATGCATGGTCGTTTGAAATTGCCACTGATCAGCAACAGCACGTTCCCAATATGATTGGTGATTGAAGCCGATGCGAGCAAAGCCTTGCAGGGAACGAAAGCAGTCGACCTCGACGGCAATGTGGAGCCTCGGCCTGCCCGAGATCAAGAAAATTAAAAACGAAAGGGAAGGCATAGCGCGACGCTGGCTCACTTGCCCGCTTCGACATCTTCGAATCGAAACGCCTTGGTGAATTCCCGATGATGTTTGCCGTCGACTTCGGCGTAGGGATAAACCAAATAATTGACCGGTCCCCCTTCGTTGGCAGGAACCAGTTCTAAATCGCGCCCAACCGAGAACATTACCCGGTCAGCCGATAGATTGCCGAAATAGTATTCCTTCAACTCTGGATGTTTGTCAGCTTCTGAAATATCCACGGGCAGCCATTTACCGCCGGCCAGAAATTTGGCCCAGCAATGATAACCGCCGACGGTGCCACTGGTGGAGCCACCCGGAATCGGAAATCCGATTTCAAATTTGGACGGGATGTCCAGATTGCGAGCGGAGGAGATGAACAAACTGTGAAAGTCGGTGCAGTTGCCGAATTTACTATCACAGGCCCAGACCGCATCCCCTTTCCCCCAACCTTTGATGTCGGCCGGTTTGTTGTACTTCATGTGGTTGTCGACTCCGTCATAAAGTTGCCGTGCAACCTGAATCGCAGAAGCGGCCTCAGAGGAGTCGGAGACACCGGCAGATGCCATTACGATCTTCCGCAATTCATCGCTGGTCGGCACCATCTTTGACGATCCAAGAAACGACTTTGCTTGGTCTCCGGCAGGTTCGAGTGACGCCGATGTCAGTTCTCGGCGCGTTACCAGATAGTTGACTTCGATCGACACTTCGCCTGCCTCGCTAGCGGTCGTCTCGAAATAGATCAGTGCGTTTCCGTACGCCTTCTCGGTGGTGCGTTGATACTTCTCTTGATTGACATCCAAGAGCGCCACGTCTTGGTCATGATTTCCCGTCGCAACCGGCAGCCACACTTTAACCGGTTTGCCGGGTTCTAAATTGGTCAGCACCGCTCCATAGGTGAATTTGAAGGTGCGTGTTTTGTTGGAATCGGTGTCACTGGAGGCAGGAGTGGCCAGCGTTGTTTCTTGAGCCACTGCTGAGGTTCCACACCAAAACTGAACCTGAAACGGAGCCAGAATAATCGAAGCTGCCAGAACAAAATTTTGCATAAAGGAACTTACCATCGGTTTTTGGAATGAGTTCATATCGGACGATTTTCTAAACGCTGCCGGGTACTGATTTTAGCCAAATCCCCCATTTGGGACGAGGCGTCACACCATTTTGAGGGGTTGAGATGAAGAAGCGTGACAATGCGGCTCGCTCAATCAAAGCGCGGTAAATGGCCCAGCTACGTCGGTTTACCGTAGAAATCGATTTTTCTCCAACCTTGTGAAAACCGTAACCTATTATTCCTTCAGAGCCGCGGGGCGAAGGGTGTTTTACCCGGGAAAACGCGACTCAAACCAACTTATACCCCCCACACCACAGTAGCTGTTTAATGCTCCCCCAAGCGGCTGCCCTGCCCAAATCCTAAAGAATGAAGAAAGAAAATTTAATGTTGCAAAAGTACTACGTCCAATCTGACCAAAGCCGTTGGGTTTTGTTAGCTCCAGATCTGGACGGGGCCGCAATTCGATTCGCTCACTGTGTGCTGCGAGATTGTGTCAAAAACCATCAACGCCCTACTTCCTCGTCCCGAATAATCGACGACGAAATCTACCAATCGCTGCTAGGGCGTTTTGGCGCCACCGTGATTGTCAGCGAGTCTGGATTTGAAGGTGAGCAAATTGGCATCTTCGCCACTCCCGAAGTACTGGACCGCTGGAACAAGCAGATTCAGGCCCTGGAGACCAAGATGCGAGACCGCGACGCTTAGTCGCCTAGGGCATCTGATAGAGAACAACTGAGAATATTATTTGCCGTACACGAGCCGGACAATTGTCTGGCTCGTGTTATTTTATTGGCACGTCCGCTTGCGTTCGAAGGCACCACAACCAGGTAGAACTGAGGCACTGTTTAGGCTAGAATTCGGCGCGGCCTTTTTCACGGCTCCTACCTCGGACTATGCCCAAGCTTCATGACCCAGCAGCAACTTTTAAACTACAGTTTCGACAACGGCCTGACTCTTGTCGGACATCATATGCCATGGTTGCAGTCGGCCGCCTACGCCATCTCGATATCTGCCGGCAGTCGCTACGACCACGCTGAAAAAGTCGGGACGGCGAACTTCCTATGCGAGATGGTTCAGCGTGGCTGCGGCGACATGGACTCCAGACAGTACGTTGAGGCCCTGCAGATGCTGGGCATGGATTCGTCCTCGTCGGCCGGCAACTACCAGACCCACTACGGCGGTGCGATGATCGCCAGCGAGTTGCTTCCGTCGCTGAGAATTTCGGCAGACTTGCTTCGCCGTCCGCTTCTTCCGGCCGACCAACTGGAAGACGGTCGCATGGTTTGCCTTCAGGAAATCGCCTCAACCGCGGACGACCTAGCTCAACAAGCCATGAACGAAATGCGGGCTCGTTTTTATGGTTCCCCAGACGGACGCAACACAGACGGCACGATCGAATCGATCAACCGCATCACACTTGAGGACTTGCGCGAGGCCCATCAATCACTCTACCGGCCAAACGGAATGATTATTGGCGTTGCTGGTAAATTTGACTGGGAACGTGTCGTCGATGAAGTCGGGCAGTTGTTTGGTGACTGGAAATCGAAACCAGATCCTGATGTTGTGATATCGCCGCCAGTGTCAGGCCCGCATCACATCTCTTTTGAAAGCGAGCAGACGCACATCATTGTCGGCTTCAAAGGATTTACCACGTCGCATCCTGACTTTTATCTCAACCGGTGTGCGATCGGTGTGTTGAGTGATGGGATGAGTTCGCGCTTGTTCACTGAAGTGCGCGAGAAACGTGGCTTGTGTTACACAGTGTACGCGTCCAACCATATGACCAAAGACCAGGCCGGCGTATTCTGCTACAGCGGCACCAGCACAGCGCGGGCACAACAAACGCTCGACGTGATCGTCGAACAACTGGTTGAATTAGGTAACGGCATCACTAAATCAGAACTTGACCGACTGAAAATCCAGATCCGCAGCGGGCTGATCAGCCAACAAGAGTCCTGCCGTTCGCGCGCTAGTTCGATTAACAGTGACTGGTTCCATCTGGGCAGACTGAGAACACTTGACGAACTCAACGATCAGATTTCTTCTATCACCGTCGAACAGGTCAATGACTTTCTCGTGCGTCATCCCCCTTCGAATTTTTCGCTGGTCACCCTCGGCAGCAACCCCTTAGAGCTGAAAGAACATGGAATACCGACAACACCGATTGGCTAACGGCTTGGAGATTCATGCCGAGTGCAATGACCAAGCTTACACGTCCGGTTTTGGTTTCTTTGTCAAAGCGGGTTCGCGCGACGAAACGGCCAGTATTGGCGGAGTCAGCCATTTTCTCGAACACATGGTTTTCAAAGGAACGCCTAACCGGACCGCTGCCGAGGTCAACCTACAGTTGGACGAAATGGGCTCGGCGTCCAATGCGCGAACCGGCGAAGAGAGCACGATCTATCATGCTTCGGTGTTGCCGGAATTTCAAAGCAACGTGGTCGAGCTGCTG
>CAZDBE010000157.1:0-1577 GCA_964503675.1 uncultured Pirellulaceae bacterium
ACCCGATGGCGATTAATGAAAGTGGTAGCACATACAACAGAGTTAACGCCGATACACCGCAAACTGAGTACGTCAAATAGAGCAACAACCCGCAGAGCAAACAAATCTTGATCACTACAATCAAAAAGGTCTCGGTCGTCCTTGCTAGATCCGTTTGCCTTGAGCGAAAAATCCACAACGCAGCACAGAGGCTGTAGATCACTGGATACAAGGCCAATATAACGAGGTCCAATACAGCTCCTGCTTTCGTTAGTTAGCGGAGGCTACTTAGCCTGCGGATCCTGCAGATAAGGCTGCTCTTGCTCGTAGGATGTTAGGCGTACTTTCATCTGATCGGTGTCGAACTGATAGTTCGCCTGAACGGTTGCAGACTTCTTGATCGCTTGCTTTTGAAGATCAACCGCGTCAGCAAATTCACCGTTGGCAGCAGAGGCAGCGGCCAATACTTCCAAACTTTCGACACTCTCTGGATCAATTTTTTTGCCTTGTCGTGCGTATTCCATCGCAGTTATCGGTTCGAAAAAGTCAGGGTCAGGACAAGTGGAAAACAACCAAGCGGCTTTAAGATAGCCCTGAGCTGATTTTTGAATGCTCATGCTCTTAGCGAAATCAGCGCTGGCTGCTTTCCAATTTTCGGCGGACTGATAGGCTTCGCCACGCGCCTGCCACGCAACGCTGTTGTTTGGTTGAAGCTCCGTTACGCGCGTGTAGTGTTCGATCGCTTGATCGATGTTGCCTAACGCCAATTGGGCGTGAGCCAAACCGTTAATCGCTTGGACATCCTTGGGGCTAGAGGTGAGGACGAAGTCGTAGTCCTCAATCGCAGCGCGAATGCTGTTGGCATCGCCTTTCCAATTCAACAACTCCGCCCTATTGAATCGAGCCTTCTTCGATTTAGGATTCAGGGCAATCGCTTTGTCCAAATCGCTCAGAGCTTTCTCGGTCTGATCAAGATTGGCCAATGCGATCGAGCGTCCAAAATAGGTCTTCCAGCGCGAGTCGTCGGTCTCCAATGACTGGTCGAAATCCGCCAGTGAGGCGTTGAGTACAGCATTGAATTGCTGCTGGTTTCCGGCGGCACGTAAGCTGACCGCTAAATCAACACGTTCCTGTCCGCGTCTGGACAATGCCCAAGCCATCAGGCCCTTGACATCTTCTTGATGCTGAACGCTCAGCCCAAGTGATGGTTCAAGTGCCGATTCACAGCGCTGAACGATCGCTGAGAAATCTTTGGCCGTCTTGGCCGTTTTCGTCTGAGCGTAGATTCGCTTGACCAATTTGACTGCGTCAGAGGAATCACCAGATACTTCGGTCGCCGTTTGGGAATCGCGCTGGGGCGGTAACGCCGCTAGCCTATTGGCGGGTGCCACTTTCGCCTCATTGGGATCAATCTCTAGATCAACCTGCGCCTCAACCTCTGGCGGTTGTTCAGGGTTACTGGCAAAACTGGATGAAGTCCAAATGGCAAACAGCAATAGAACCGCTGCGATCAATTGGCTGGCAAACTTCGATTCTCTCAACACGTGACCCCTCCTTGGTCTCATAGTTAGCAAATCGTCGTGTTTATCAAACCCCCA
>CAZDBE010000157.1:1587-9198 GCA_964503675.1 uncultured Pirellulaceae bacterium
TGACCCCTCCTTGGTCTCTTGGGTGGCAAAGAGTCGTATTCCGCGAGGCGAATTACGACCGTTTAATTTACAACGCTGGCAAAAATCGTCCTACCCCAGAATACACCGACGAAAACCACCTGAATTCCACGCCAGCCCCCCCTCGGCCACACTAAGCCTGTGGCTCGGTCATCCGCATCGGATCAAGTGCCTCTTTCAGCTGATCTTCGGGAAGCAGCTCTTTCTCGACGCACAGCTCCCGAATGGTCTTGCCAGACTTGAAAGCCTCCTTGGCCAGCTCAGCCGCTTTCTCGTATCCGATGTAAGGGTTCAGGCTGGTACACATCGATAAACTTTTCTCAACCGCCGCATTGCACGCTTCCTCATGGGCTTCCATTTCAGCCGCACAGAAATCGATAAACGCTTCCGTCCCGCTGGCCAGCAATGCGATGCTTTCAAGCGTCGTATGTCCCATCACTGGCATCATGATGTTCAACTGAAACTGCCCGCCAGAGGCACCGCAGATCGTCAGCGTCTGGTCATTGCCCATCACACGCGCCGTCAGCTGCATCATGCTTTCGCACATCACCGGGTTGATCTTACCCGGCATGATCGAGCTGCCCGGTTGGCGAGTTGGCAAGATGACTTCGTTGAATCCGCAACGCGGCCCCGAGCTCAACCAACGGATGTTGTTGCTGACGTTGAACAACGTGGAAGCAATCGTTTTCAGCTGGCCATGGCAATCGACCAAACCATCGCGCTGAGCGTTGGCTTCGAAGTGGTTGACGGCTTCGATGAAAGGGATGCCGGTCTGATCGGCGAGTGATTTGGCAACGCGCCCGCCGAATTCGGGATGAGTGTTGATTCCCGAACCGACCGCCGTGCCGCCAACAGGAAGTTCGAGAACGGCATCGATTGCTTTTTGGGCGCGTCCGATCGACAAAGTGATCTGTCGCGCAAACCCGCCGAACTCCTGCCCAAGTCTTAGCGGCGTGGCATCGGCCAGATGCGTCCGACCAATCTTGATGATCTTATCCCAATCCTTGGCTTTGCCGATCAACGTTTTTTCCAACCGTTTGAGCGCCGGCAGCAGGCTGTTCTTAATCTCAACCGCTGCGGCCACATGGATGGCCGTTGGAAAAGTATCGTTGGTGCTCTGTCCCATGTTTACATGATCGTTGGGGTGAATCGATTTAGTTTCCGCAAACCGATCGCCACCATCAATCTCGATCGCCCTGTTGGAGATCACTTCGTTGACGTTCATGTTGCTGGACGTCCCCGAGCCGGTCTGGAACACATCGATTGGAAACTCACCATTCAGCTTCCCATCGATAACGTCTTGGCATGCGGCGAGCATCGAATCGACTTGTTTTTCAGACAGCGGATTCTTGCCGGTGCCGGTCAATTTTTTCAGATCGCGATTAGCGACGCCACAACCGTATTTGACGCGTCCCATTGCCGCGATCATGGCTGGAGCCATCTCCCAGCCAGAAACAGGAAAGTTTTCGACAGCCCGTTGGGTCTGAGCTCCGTAATAGGCCTTAGCCGGAACTTCGACTTTTCCCATCGAGTCTTTTTCGATACGAACTTCGCCGTTGGGTTGCGGGTTTTCTGATGCCATCTGATTAATCTTTCAACTTCTAAGCGGTATGATATTTGGGAGCCAATCAAGATATCATATCGTGATTCGGCGGTTGCTTAAATCGGGTGTCCCGAACAATGACTTGCCAAGCGGTGTCATCCCAAACACCGACAATACCGATCAAGAGAACAGCATGGATTTTAAACAGCTTCGGAAAGAGTACGAGACGGCCGGTTTCGACCCGAGTGATTTGCCGAGCGACCCAATCGCAGCATTCCAGCAGTGGTTCACGGCAGCGTCTAAGAGCTGTCCAGATCCGTCGTTTGAGGCCAATGCGATGGCGGTTGCCACAGCCCACTCCAACGGGAACGTTTCGTGCCGCTGGGTGCTATTGAAAGGGATGACTGAGACAGGGATTCAGTTCTTTACGAATTACGATTCGGACAAGGGGCAGCAGATTGCTTCCAATCCTCATGCGGCGGCGTCGTTTCACTGGCCTTGGCTGGGCCGGCAAGTGCGCATGGAGGGTGCTATCCAAAAGACAGATCGAGCTACCTCGGAAAAATATTTTCACTCACGCCCGCGCGGCAGCCAGATCGGTGCGATGGTTTCCAAACAATCTTCCGAGATCGATTCACGAGAGGAGCTGCAGCAAATGCAGAGTGAACTAGAGTCGAAATTCGAAGGCCAAGAGATACCACTGCCCGAAAATTGGGGCGGCTATCATATCGTCCCCACGCGCGTAGAGTTTTGGCAGGGGCGACTCAATCGCCTGCACGACAGAATCGTGTTCGTGCGGGACGATAACGGCAAGTGGACGAAAAAACGATTGGCTCCGTAGAGTTAGATAGTCGTATTTCGCTCCGCGAAATCACGTAATTTTGTTTCACAAAATTTGGCGCACAAGCGTTATTTCGCGGAGCGAAAGACGACTATTTATCAACCGCGAAAGATCCTGCAGCGGGATGCGTCTAACTCCCAAAGGTTCCTCTGGAAAAGCAAATCATGAAATTCAAATATATGATCGCGACTGCAGCCGCCCTTGGGTTCAGCTTCCTTCTGCTGGTAACGCAGGTAACAACTTCGGTTGTAGCCCAAGACGACTCTGGCACAAAACTGGGATCGGACAAAAAATCTTCAGTTAAACAGCCCGTTGAACTCGGGAAGGTCGCGTGGGGGCGAAACCTTGACGAAGCGGTCGCAAAGTCAAGAGAATCCAACAAACCGATTGCCCTTCTGTTTCAAGAAGTACCCGGCTGATCGGGTTGCAAACAATATGGCCAGCAGGTGTTGGCCCAGCCCCAAATCGTCGAGACCTTAGAAAATGATTTCATTCCTGTTGCAATCTATAACAATGCAGGCGGCTATGACGAAAAGATTCTAAATCACTTTGGTGAGCCGTCTTGGAATTACCAAGTGATGCGGTTCCTCAATTCAGATTTGAAGGACATCATTCCACGTAAGGACAAAGTCTGGGACGTTCGAGGAACGCTTAGTCGATTGGAGCAGGCTTTAGAAGCGAGTAAAAAATCTTCTGAAAGTTCCCGTGAGGGATCCGCCAAAAAGGTTGAGAGTTCGTCACAGGCTGCCAGTAACAAAATCGCCGCGTTCGCGATGTACTGTTTCTGGACTGGCGAGGCCAAATTGGGTTCTTTGGATGGTGTGATCGAAACCGAAGCCGGTTTTTACGACGGGCGGGAAGTGGTGGTCGTGAAATACAACGACCAAGAAATTGACTTGCTGACGCTTGTTGGCGAGGCAGAGAAATTTGATTGTGCGTCTGCGGTTTACTTGCCCGACGCTGCTGATCGAAAACTGGTCAAGGATAAAACGCGGCTCAAGACGGTGAGAAACTTTGACTTTAGTTCTGGTTATCGTCGCGCTCCTGAAAGCGATCAAAAGCGGCAGCTGTCCTCTGCCAAGTCGATGCTCAAAAAGCTTGATCTAACACCCGAGCAATGGACGAAGCTCAATTCGCGCGGCGTCTCAGGTGATTCGGTGAGAGATTTGCTGACGCCAAGCCAGTACTCGGCCCTGAAGGGGGCGCGTTAGACTCTATGATTTAGGGCTCTGCAAACCCACGAAAAACGCCGTCCACATCTACAGACTCCGCGAATTCTTCAAACCCCATATTACCAATCGAAAGATTGTTCTCGATGGACTGAATGGTATTGGGAGCCGCCCGAAAAGTTTCGATGTCGGTGGCGACTCTATCTCTCGGCAGCACGCTATAAGATTCGGCAAATTGCGGAAAGAAATTGACAACCAGCACCGTGGATTCTGAATCACTGAAAGACGCCGCATCGGCAACTAGCACAAAGTACTTTGAGTAATCGTCTGGAAGACTGTTGACCAATAACAGCGGGGTGAGGTCGCGATACTTGGAATCGTCAATCAAGTCGACATAAGCAAAACGCTGAGCACCTGAGGCATCTTGCGGAGCAGTAACAGCCGCGCACAACGATCGCCACTTGGTGTCATCTGAAAAATCGGTTCTCACGAACCAAGGATCTTGAGGCTTACGGATTTGTGGTGTCACTGCGCTCTTCACGCAGCCAAGAAAAATCAACAACGTGATGCACGCAAGTGCGAGAAAGCAGTTGGGGGTGGTGAATCGAGTTTTCATCAATCACGATCGAGCAAACGTTATTTGACTAGAAGATTCGCTAGTTGCCAGTGAGAATTGAGATGAACGCAGGGATATCCGCAAAGTCAACGACACCGTTTAGGTCACAATCCGCTTGTTCGAGAAAAGAGCCGGATTGCAAAATCGAGATGAACGATGGTATGTCGTCAAAGTTCACTGCACCGTCTTGATTGCTATCCCCCAACAGAAACGGGACGGTCAAGGTTACCGTCAACATCGCGTCTGGATCGAAAAAGTTATCGCCTCCCGCATCAACCCAATTAAGGTCGAGGCTGAATGGCTCTCCGTCGGCCAGCACTCCCGAAAGTATGACATCTCGATCGGTGATGGTTACAGGTTGGCCAAGTTGCAAGCTATCCAACGCCATACCATCAATAGCAAACTCACTCCCATGGACGTTCACGAAACTCCCCGATCTAACATCAATTTCACCGCCAATGGTCCCACCGCTGATGTTTATCACACTGCCGGAGGTGGCATCAAAGCGTGCGTCAAAGATCCCGCCGCTGATGTTTACCACGCTCCCGGAGCTGGCGCGAAAGCGATCGTCAAAGATCCCGCCGCTGATGTTCAACTCAGATTCGGCAAGAAAATTCGTCGTAAACGTACCCCCGCTTATGTTCACGACGCCGCCGAGTTCGGCATCAAAAAAACGGCCAACAAAAGTTCCCCCTGTAACGTTAATTTCACTGCCAGATTTGGCATTAAAAACGCCAATCGTTCCCCCGCTAACATTCATCTCACTGCCGGACTTGCCTTCTAAAAAGTCAAACGTGCCGCCGCTGATGTTCACCAAACTGCCGGATTCGGCATCGAAGCCATCGCCAATGGTCCCGCCACTAATGTTCACTTCGCTGCCGGAGAGGGCATCAAACGAGCGGCCCACGATCCCACCACTGATGTTCACATCGCTGTTGAAAACTTCGAGTCCGTCACCCACGATCCCGTCTTCTATGTTGAGTGTGGCATCGACGACTGCGAAGTCATCGCGAAGGGATCCGCCCGCCTTAAGGGTCAACGATTGGCCTGCCCGCAACCCAGAAGGACCACTGACAACTGGAGTGTTAACGTCTAACGGATCAAGATCGGCAGGCGGTAAAGATGCAACGATCAAAGACACATCGACTAGCGTGTCGGTAGGAATTCCGTTGCCGCCGAATATGAAAGAAGAACCATCGGCCAGCGTGCCAGTGAAAATATCTTCATCACCAAGAGTGATGGTACCGCCATTGAAATCAATCCCATTAAGTTGAAATTCGCCGCCAACCAACTCTACTTCACTACCAGATTTAGCAGCAAAGCGAGGGCCGAAACTCCCGCCACTGATGTTCACGATACTGCCAGATTCGGCGATAAAAATATCGCCTACGGTTCCGCCGCTGATGTGCACTGCGCTGCCGGAGAAGGCTTGGAAGACACTGCCCACAGCTCCACCACTAATGTTCACCACACTGCCGGAGAAGGCTTCAAAGTTACTACCCACGCCTCCGCCGCTGACATTCACCTCGCTACCCGAGAAGGCTTCAAAGAATGACCCCACGGCCCCGCCGCTAATATTCACCTCGCTGTCGGAGAGCGCATTAAAGGAACTGCCAATGAACCCGCCGCTAATATTCACCTCGCTGCCGGATAGAGCATCAAAGGAAATGCCAATGCTCCCATCGCTTACGTTTACCACGCCGCCCGACACTTCGACTCCGTCACCCACGCTCCCACCTTCTACGTTGAGCGTGGCGTCGACAACCGCGAAATTATCACGAAGGGATCCGCCGGAGAGCACCGTCAATGTTTGGCCCGCCCGCAATCCAGAAGGGCCACTGACAACCGGAGCATTGATGACAATTGGATTAAGATCTGCTGCCGGCAATGGGACTGCCGTCAAAGTGACACCTGTTAAAATGTCGGTGCTTTCGCCAAAAATGTAAGACGAACCATCGGCAAGTGTGCCAGTAAAAATATCGCCATCGGCAAGAGAGATTGTACCATCGGTGAAATCAGCTCCATTGAGACGAAACTCTCCGCCAATCAACTCCACATCGCTGCCCGATATGGCGTTAAGAGTATTGCCCAAAGTCCCGCCGCTGATGTTTACCACGCTACCGGAAACAGCGAGAAAGCATCTGCCAATGGTCCCACCGTTGATGTTCACTTCACTGCCGGAGAGGGCATCAAAGCTGCTGCTAATGGTTCCACCGCTGATGTTTACCACACTGCCGGATTCGGCAGCAAAGCTACTGCCTATGGTCCCGCCGCTGATGTTCACTTCACTGCCGGAGAAGGCGGAAAAGGAAGAGCCTACTGTTCCTCCGCTGATGGTCACAACGCTGCCAGATTCGACATCAAAGTTACTTCCTACACTTCCGCCGCTGATGTTTATCTCACTATTGGACTTGGCGTCAAAGAAACTACCTAGGGTCCCGCCGGTGATATTCACCTCGCCGCCGGATAAGGCATCGAAGTAACTGCCTACTCTCCCGCCATCGCTGACGTTGAGCTGAGAAGTCTGGCCCGGCATCCCTCCAATGCTTTCGGAAAAGGCGCCGGTGATTACCGCCTCGTCGCCGGGCAAGTTTAGGACGGTGTCAAAGGCGCTCGATGGTGAAGGCCCTGGTCCGTTGACTTGAGCCAACGCAGGAGAAATGAAGAAAGCGGAAATGCCGGCTGCAAGGAAAAAGGCAAACGAACGTGGTGAGCTTCGAAGAGTTTGATTCATTTTTCAGTTACAAAGAGTTACTATTTTCTTAGAGCTCTAGAAGAAATTACGTCACTCGCAGTTTATCGAAAAGGTTTCGAGGCTCGTCGAGAGACGGTCTGACGAGGCCGTATACATAGTATCGCAGATCTTCGGACCCTGTACAAATTTTGCCCAAAAAAAGAACAGAGGAAGTACCCAAAATACTTGGCAATGCCTGCGTTCAGCGTGAGTAAAACAAATAAGTCTCACGTAAAGGCGTTAAGTCGCGAAGCTTCGGGACTCACAACTTTGCGGCTTGGCGCCTTTGCGTGAGTTTTTTCAGCAAGACCAAAAAGAACAGACGTCATTTATGTTCCGCCTTCGCGGTTTTACAACGGCAACCGTCTAGACCCAACCGCAGATGATACTAGATTGGTCGGGGCTCGCGAGACTGTTTGGAAGAGAAGTCAGACACTTCTATCAGGAACTGAGCAGACTTACACTATTGAGCAAACGCACTGTCCGCTGGCGTTTGAATCGCTTAAACGATCAGCCTCCAACTACTAGCTAACTTTGAGGAACAACTACGATGCTTAGATTTTTGCTTGCAATTCTTATAACGACTGTTTTGTGTGCGTCTTCAGATGCAAATTTGGTCACGATTAGCGAGATGAATGCGGACACCAATGACGAACTGGAAGGAACTCTTGGCGGTTCGGGCGTCGACGG
>CAZDBE010000157.1:9298-12494 GCA_964503675.1 uncultured Pirellulaceae bacterium
GATGCAGCGGGAACCGAGAACTTTATTGCGGTGATTGATGAAAACGCTCTGTCTCGACCGTTTGTGAACCCAGTGTTTCAATACGTTGGAGGGAACACAGGTCGCGGCGGGACAGTCGAAGAGTGGAGCGTCCAGTTTTCTACGACGGCGATCCCTGAGCCAGGAAACCTAGCGATCTTTAGTTTGATCGCCACCGGCTTGGGTTTGCGTCGCCGTAGATAGACATGCGACCGCCTGCTTCCTGTTCCGTTTCTTGACAAGCGGAACATATATTTAGCGATTGAGTAATGGAGCAGACTTTTGGCCGGCATACCCAAGCATAGTGCCGCTCGCCTTCTTCGGCGAATTCAACTTCCTCGTCTTCTTGTTTAATCGATCGTTTGGCAGCTTAGAAAACCGAAGCAGTAAGTTTGGCTGCCGTTTCGTCGCGACGTGGCCTTTTAGCAAACCCGATGTGAACCTTCGGGCTAGGTTGACCTTGCCGATTAAGGAAGTGTTGCGATGGACATCCAATGTTCGAACCGCTTCGCTGAATCGTTCGATTCAACCGCTTAACGATGCTAGCGGCGGTCATTTATGAAGATGGATAAGCTACACGGGCAAACTTTGACGGTCCGTATCGTTTGACCAAAAATGACGATGTTCAGGGACAAGTCATGTGCCAGTTGGTCGCTGACTTTTAACGAGCATCAGCTATTCAGGTTTCATCCATGAAAATCAGTCTTCAGAAATTTTGCCGGATCACTGCTACAGCAGCACTTATCGTTTTGAGCCTCAACAGCATCACGTCGGCACAAACCAACGAAGTAGACGCGATGTATCAGGCCAACTCGACGCGTCCGTTGGGTGGTCTGTTCGCCAAAGAATTTACTCGGACGTTTACGCTATTGGGTGGCTGGAATTTCGCAACCGCTGACTTACCCGGCGATTTTGCTGCCGTTGGAAATCCGATTGTCAGCAACGGGTCACCTCAGAACCTATCATTGATCTTCCCCTCCGAAGATCAAGAAGCGAACGACACAGGATTCGCAATCAGTGCTGCAATGGGACGTCGTCACAGCAACCGACTACGTTCAGAGATTGAGTTTGCGATTCGTGAGAACGAGCTGTCTCGAAACATCCCGGGATTTATTGCGACCGATCTTGCTGCTGACTTGCGTGCTTACTCATTGATGAAAAACGTCATCTTCGAACTGCCTAACCAGACTCGGTTCACACCGTATGCTGGCGCTGGCATTGGAATATCGTGGATCGACATTGATGCAACAACCACCGTTTTCGGTAACACAACGAATACCAGCGAAGCTTCCGAAAACGACACTGTGCTGACCTACCAAGCCATTGGTGGTGTTTCTACTCGTGTGAATCAGTCGACCGATTTCGTTGTCGAGTATCGCTTTCTTGGAACAGGCGACATCGAAGTCGATACGCTTGGGAGCGCCCCCTACCATGTCAACAATTTGTTTCTGGGTTTGAAGCTGGAGTATTAAGCCGGCCACGCCACCACGACGCAGCTTTGATTCGGTCGCGGAGGCAGGCTGCTAGGGGAGTAAGGCTACGCTGAAACGATGGCCAATTTCGCGTGAAGCCAACATTTTCTCTACCCCGCTTTTCTCTTGAGGGTTGATCGCAAACAATGTGGCGACATGAATTCATCCTCCGCCAATCCGATCGGGCCGTATTTAGAGCAACTGTTCGGGAGAATTGACTATGAACGTCAAGTTCCCGACAGCGCTAAGAACTTCGACCTATCAAAAATGCGCGGCCTGATGCAGCGTCTGGGCAATCCAGAAAACAGCGCCTCGGTCATCCACGTTGCCGGCACAAAAGGTAAAGGCTCCGTCTGCGTGATGCTGGGTGCGGCTCTCAGTAGCGCAGGGATGAAAACGGGAGTCTACACTTCACCTCACCTAGAAACGATTCATCAGCGCATGGCCATTGACGGCCAACTGATCACTGACAGCCAGATGGCCGCCGCATTTGAACGGATTGACGCCAAAGTTCAGGAGTTCGATAGAACCCTCTTGGCGGACGGCAAGCAGCCTGTTTCGTTCTTCGAGTACACCACTGCGTTGGCTTTTGATTTCTTTGCTGCTGAAAAATGCGACGCCGTCGTTTTAGAGACGGGACTTGGCGGACGTCTAGACTCAACTAACGTCTGCCAACCAGAGGTCTGCGTCATCACCAACATCAGTCGCGATCACACGCGCATCCTCGGCGATACGCTTGAGGAAATTGCAGGAGAAAAAGCGGGCATCATTAAGCAGGGCGTGCCTGTCGTTAGCGGTGTAACAGATTCCCCAAGCCGAGAAGTCATCGCGCAGGTAGTGAAGGAACGTGGCAGCGATTTATATTTGCGAAATAGTGCGTTTGAGATTGGTGAAAGTACCGACGAAGAATCCTTTTCGTTTCAAATGAACGCCGGAGCGAAAAGCGCACCGATCGCCGATCTGAAATTAAAGATGCGTGGCAGCCATCAACGCGCCAATGCATCGCTGGCGGTAGCCACGATGATGGTACTGCGAGAAAAAGGATGGAATATTTCCGATACCGCGATTCGCGACGGATTGGCAAACGCATCGCTTCCCGGCCGTATCGAGATACTTGGCAGTCGTCCAACGGTGTTGATGGACATGGCCCACAATCCAGCATCCGTGGAAGCGCTGGCGCAGATGCTGCAAGAGGATTTGCCGGCCTACAAGGCCGCGCTGGAACGCACGCTAGTGTTTGGAACGACACGTGACAAAGACTGTCAGAAAATGCTTGAGCGGATCATTCCACTTTTTGACCGAGTAATTTTCACAAAGTATAAAAATAATCCGCGCGGGTTGTCGGTCGCGAAACTTGTCAAACTGTCTGAGCCTGTGATCAACGACTGCAACGCCAACGGGAAAACGATTGAAGTGGAGACAAACGAGGATCCAATTCTTGCTTGGAACCGTAGCATCACCATACCGCATGAGCAAAAATTCATTTGCGTTGCGGGCTCGGCTTTTTTGATCGCCGAAGTTAGGCCAAAGGTATTGGAGTTTTTGGATCGGAATTGAGTTTGGTGTGCTCCCGCGTTCCGAAATCACCGATCGGCACAATTCCTTGGGGACTCGATACTGGCCACTGGGACTGGTAAACTAAATCGTTCCTTTACCTGACCGACGCGGCAGCCCGAACGAATCTTGATGAGCCCTCCGAAACGGCC
>CAZDBE010000158.1:0-12463 GCA_964503675.1 uncultured Pirellulaceae bacterium
GCAAAATAGTACGAAAATACTGTGACTTGGCCCTTGTGGCATTTTTTAACGGTCAGTATCTTATTGGATTCTTTGGTTGTCACATTTTGACCCAAAAACCGCTAATCGGCCTCAGGCGATTGTCCGAAGAAACGGCAATACATCTGAAGGCCCATCCTTGAAATTCTCGGAGAATCGTTGTGCCCGGCACAAAATCATATAACGCTCAAAACGACGTACTAGAAAAGAACTGGTACCTCGTCGATCTGGAAGACAAGATCGTCGGACGCATTGCCTCAGACATTGCAATGGTTCTGATGGGCAAGCACCAGCCGAACTACACGCCTAATGTTGACACTGGCGATTTCGTCGTTGTGACCAACTGCGAGAAGGTCAAGTTCTCTGGAAGCAAATTGGACCAGAAGACTTACACTTGGTACACCGGATACACCGGTCTCAAGAAAGAGACTGCTGGTAAGCGATTAGAGCGCAAGCCCGAGCAGATCATTCGCGACGCCGTTCGCCGCATGTTGCCCAAGAATAAAATCGGACGCCACATGCTGACGAAGCTAAAGATCTACGAAGGTGCCGAGCACCCGCATCAGGCTCAGGATCCACAGCCTCTTCCTTACGTGCGCCACGGCGACAAAAAGTAGGTTTTTGAAACCAAGAGATTTGCCTGCCGTTTGGTAAGCAAATCCTCCCATCAATACACGATCACAGTAAACTCGATAAAGACAAACGCTAGTTATGGCAAAGACAGACAAAAAATCAGGTGAAGCTCTCGGTACTGGCCGTCGTAAATCTTCCGTAGCACGCGTGCGTGTCAAAGCGGGAACCGGTCAAGTCGTAATCAACGGCAAGAAAGTCGACGATTACTTTCCGACGTCTCAAAACCAACGAGCGATCTCGGATACGCTATCCGCCACTGGTACAACCGACAGCGTTGACGTTCGCATTACCGTTACCGGTGGCGGCCAAACGGGGCAATCAGGAGCTTGCAAGATGGGCATCGCACGTGCGTTGGTCAATTTTGATCCCGAGCATTTTGCCACACTTCGCGAAGGCGGATTCTTGACTCGTGACTCACGTATGAAAGAACGTAAGAAGCCAGGTCTTCACGGTGCCCGTCGTGGTACTCAGTTCTCTAAGCGTTAATTGCCCAAGAGTTCATTCGAACAAACAAAAAAGCGTCTTCTGCAAATTGCAGTGGACGCTTTTTTTCGTGCTGTAGCTCGGGAGGCCCTTTCGTTATACTGGGCCTGAGTTGTTAACAATTTCGCAAGGCGCACAAAAAACGATTTATCTAGGATCACGATGCATAACCACCGCAAGCTCATTTGGCTGCCCACCGCCCTTCTAGCCGTCAGTTTTTTCCTAGGAGTGTTTGCTCCGGCCACGCTGCAAGGGCAAGAGGCCAGCGAGTTCCCGGCTCCGCGGTCGTTCGATGTCGAAGTCAAAACGGCTCTCGAAGGTGTAGACAAAGTTATCGCTGCCGGCCCGTACAAAGCGGAGTGGAGCTCGTTAGAGAATTATCTGATCCCCGATTGGTACAAGGATGCGAAATTCGGCATCTTCATTCATTGGGGCGTGTACTCGGTGCCCGCTTATGGCAGTGAATGGTACCCACGCAACATGTACATCAACAAGAAAACATGGAAGGGTAATCCGTATACCCACCACGCCGAAAAATACGGGGACCACGGCACGTTTGGCTACAAAGATTTCATCAAAGACTTCAAGGCAGAAAAATTTGACGCCGAAGCGTGGGCTCAACTGTTCAAAGACTGCGGAGCAAGATACGTGGTTCCCGTTGCCGAACATCATGACGGTTTCCCGATGTACGATTGCTCGTTCTCTGATTGGACGGCGACGAAGATGGGCCCCAAACGCGACATCATTGCGGAATTGGAAAAATCGGTTCGCAAACAAGGTTTGTATTTCGGCGTGTCTAGCCACCGAGCCTTCAATTGGTTGTACTACGTTCGCAATGAGAAATTCGACAACGTCGACAAAAGATACGAAGGCCTCTACGGTCGGGCGCTGCCGGAGTTGTTCAAGGAAGAAGCAGCCAAGTATAGAGAAAACTGGGTTCAACAAGACGATCAGTTCAAAGACGATTGGCTGGCACGAACTTGCGAGCTAACAGATAAATATAGCCCTGATTTAATCTGGTTTGATTTTGGCATCGCCATCGATAAGAAAGGCACCTACGATTCAAACCCTTATCAAGACCACCTAAAGCGTTTTGCGGCTCATTACTACAACTCGGCTGCCGCCAAAGGTAAGGTTCCGATTCTCAATTACAAATGGAAGGCGTTTCCTGAGACGGCGGCGGTGCTGGATCTCGAGCGTAACAAGATGCCGGCGATTCGCTATCCGTTCTGGCAGACGGATACGGCCGTTAGTAAATCGTCGTGGGGCTACACCGAGAATCAAAAATATAAAACGCCCAACCGACTTGTCGATGACTTGATCGACATCGTGGCGAAGAATGGTTGCCTGTTGTTGAACGTTGGGCCACGTTCTGACGGCACGATCCCTCAAGGCGACAGGGAAATCTTGCTGGAGATTGGTAAGTGGTTGAAGCTTAACGGAGAGGCGATCTACGGCTCACGTCCATTCAAAATCTCTGGTGAAGGACCGACGGGAACAGCGGTCGGTCACTTGGCCGAAAACAAGGACAAGCCGTATACGCCGAAAGATCTTCGTTACACGACGAAGGACGGATACCTGTACTTGATTGCGTTGGGTTGGCCGGAGAGCGGCAAGTTGGTCGTGACGTCGATGCCCAAAGGATGCGAACACCACCCGGGCGAATTTACGTCGATCGAGCTGCTGGGCAGTGACGAAACGATTGCGATGGAGCGTGACGAGAACGGACTGACGATAACGTTGCCCGAAACCAAGCCGTGCGATCACGCGTGGGTGTTTAAGTTGAAGTAGATTCCGTAACAGTTTTCTACGAGCCACTCTCCAAAATTGGTAACCCAACGCGTCGGGTTAGTAAGGGAAGTATCTATAGCCACGAAATTCACGAACCACACGAAAGCAAATGCCGCATTTTTTTCGTGTCATCAGTGTGTTTCGTGGTTAATCCGATCTCTATTTACTACTCCAACTCAATTGTCGGTAGCTCGCGAGACTTCTTCACGACCTGGCCAATCACAGCCGATTCCTCGAATCCGGCGTCCCTCAAAAACTTGAGTACCCCAGAAACTTCGGATTGCTTGACGCCGCATAGGATGCCACCGCTGGTCTGTGGGTCGAACATTACGGCCGAGTCTTTCCGCTGCCAGCGAGCGCCCTCGAGGTTTGCTTTTTCCGCGATCAGTCGGTTGTCGTCCACCAAGGTGCTTTCGATGCCGGATTGTACCAGCGCCTGACAGCCCGGCATCACTGGTACATCGTCCATCTGCAGTCGAGCAGAAAATCCACTCGCGGAGAGCATCTCTTGCAGATGTCCTATCAGCCCAAATCCGGTCACGTCGGTCACGCCCGACACGCCGTGCCGCACAATCAAATCTAGGGCGATCTGATTGCTGGCCAGCATCGTTTTTACTAGAGCTTGGTAACTGAGCCCCGGTAGTCGCGCTTGCATCAAAGCTGCCAACAATACGCCCGATCCCAGCGGCTTGGTCAGAATCAACTGGTCTCCTTCTTGCAACATTCCTTTGGTGCGTGTGTCAACGATTTGGTCGCCAAGTACTGTGAATCCAATTGTTAAACGTGGACCCTCAATGGAGTGACCGCCCACAATGGATCCACCCATCCGGTTGATTTCTTCAACGCTGCCCGCCATCAACTCCCGCATGATTTGAAGCTGCGTCTTGGAGTGGACCAATGGCAGTTGAACGATTGCCAGCACTCCGGTCGGTTGAGCACCCATGACGAAGCAATCGCTGGCCGAATTCAATAGCGCGATTCTTCCTACCAAATACGGGTCGTCAAACGGGCTGGCGAAAAAGTCGGTTGTGACTGTGACTTGGTCGTTTAGCGTTTTGACAACGGCAGCATCATCTGGATTAGCCAATCCGATCACAACTGCCGGGTGATTGGGAATATCCAACTCTTCGAGGACCGACGAAAGGATTTGGCTACCGATCTTGCCGCCGCAACCCAAACAGCGCATCGCGGTCTCTGTGTCCTGCGGATTCGGCATCTTCATCATCGGCGGATCGTAGGCCGTGTACATTGCCATGAATTTCTGGTCGATGCGATCCTTCAAGAACCAGCACCACGATCCGTAAAACGTGTGGCCCAGATACTCGGCAATCGATTTTCCATCTGCCGTGTTGATTAACTTGAGATAGCCACTTTGCGCAACGTAATCCTTGAGCGCCGTTTGCTTAACGGATCGTTGCAGGTTCTCCCAAAGTACAGGGCCTTGGCGGACGGCAAACACTCCCGCTTTGTCCGTGGGCGAGGCAGCCATCGTCCCCGTGTCGCCGACCGCAAAGATTCTGTCATGCGAAACGGTTTGTAGCGTAGGCTTTGTTAGCAGGAACCCTTTGGCGTCCTTCTCAACGTCTACGTACGAAAGTAACTCGGGCGCCGTCGCATCGGTGGCCCAAATAACAACGTCCGAGTCGATCTGGTCTCCGTTTCTTAGAATCAGATTGTTCTCCGTGATTTCGGCAACGCGATGTCCCGAAGAGGTCGATATTCCTTTGTCGCTCAGAAGACCGGCAACCCGATCCCTTGTAGATTCCAATAAACCGGCCCCAACGCCAGATTTCCCGGTGACGAGTTTGATCTCAAAATTCGCCTTGCCGTTGTCGGACTGCTTCGATCGGCGATGGAGGCAGAACGCGATTTCAATGCTGCCGATGCCGCCGCCTACCACTGTCACGCGCACAGGATTCGCCTTTTTATCGCCTGCGACCATTTCGATGCGTTGGTCTAATCGCTGCAGCAACGTCTGCATCGGCTTGGCGGCCACCAGCGATTGGCCGGAGACTTCGACTCCTTCCATCGAGGGACGCGAGCCGATGCCGATGGAGAGAAAATCCCAAGCTAGGTCTGGACGGTCGCGGAATATGATTTTCTGCTGCGTAGTATCTACCGAGGCCACGTCGCCAATAATTAATCTCACGCCTGCCGAAGCACATAATCGAACTAGGTCGATCTCCATTTCTTCGGGCTTGTATTGCCCTGACAGTACGCCCGGCAGCATTCCTGAATACGTTGCGATCGGAAAATTTGATACGCAGATCAGTTGAGCGTCAGGAATCGGCTGCATTTTCCACATTTTGACAATGTGTGCACTGGTATGTCCGACACCTAAAAGTACGATCGTGTTCTTGGCTGTGTTGGTCAGCATTATTTTCTGTAAGCTCGCCCTTGATGTCGTCTTCGTCTGCGTTGTATGCCAAGCAATCAAGTTAACCTCAAAAAACGGGAGGCGACACCTCAAAAAGGGCTGTCAGCGCGGTTCTTCAGGTGGAGTGAGACGCCTCTTGGACAACGGCTGCTGGAGAACTGGCGAGCCGTGGCTGAGATCGTGCTGCTGGCAATCTTTTTTGCTCTGGCGGCGGGACAGCGAGCGCCCGATGTCAACGAATCGCACTATCTGTGTAAAGCAAAACACTTCTGGGATCAGAGTTACTGTCCGGGCGACATTTTTCTTTCTTCATCGTTTTCGCACCTTGCGTTCTATGTTTCCACCGGGTGGCTAACAAAGCTAGTCTCGTTGTCAACGTACGCGTGGATCGGGCGTATTGCGACATGGATTTTTCTAGCCGCCGGTTGGCGAGCGATTTGTAAGCAGCTGTTTTCTGTGCCGCTGATTTCAGCGGTTACAGGGATCTTCTTCGTGATTCTCAACGAGCGTCTGCATCTGGCCGGCGAGTGGGTGGTAGGCGGATTCGAGGCCAAGGGAATCGCTTACGGGTTCGTCTTGTTTGCAATCGCATCCTTGCTGAAACGAAACTGGCAATGGGTTTGGCCTCTGTTGGGTTGCGCGTCTGCGTTTCATGTTTTGGTTGGCGGTTGGGCAACGATTGCTGCCGGAGCATGCCTGCTTTACAGCATGGTGGCTCCTTCTGTGCGCGAGCCCGGTGGCTCTGTGAGTTTTGGGCAGATCGTCAAGATTCAGGCGGTGCCTCTGCTAATCGGGTTCCTAATTGCCTTGGTTGGCATCCTTCCGCCATTGATGGCCGAGTCATTCAGTCCTCATAAGGCTGCCGCCAACGCGGTTTATGTTAACGAGCGTGTTGCACATCACGTCAATTTTTCTTCGTTTCCGATCGCTTACGTTGGACGGTTTGCGATATTGATTTTGTTGTGGCAAGTGTTCAGCCGCTGGTTTTACAAGTCTGGGTTCTTGGACCGAACACTGTTCTATCGGGTGAAGATGCTGGAGGTGTTCGCGTTGATGACGTTGGTGTTTTCGTTTGCGGGGCTTTTGTTGAGTGGTTTGGCGGAGCAAGGTGGTGATGTCGCAGTGTTTGCTAACCAATTTCTCCGTTTCTATTGTTTTCGCTTGGCCGATGTCGCAGTACCTGCATCGTTGGCGTTGGTGACAGGCTGTATTTTGTCGCGCTGGATATCCGACCGAGGGGATTTCCCTCATCAGGTTTGTAGTGGCATTTTCATGGGATGTATTCTGGTTGCCGGAGCAACGATGGTTCAGGAGAATCACGCTGATGGACGGCCCAATGCCGATGTCCGGACGTTGCGGTCGGATCCGATTGACGCAGAACGCACTGGTCAGATCTACCGCAACTGGAGAAAGGCGTGTGGTTGGATTTCAAAGAACACCGACCACGACGCCGTATTTATCACGCCGGCTCAGCAACAGACTTTTAAGTGGTACGCTGGTAGGACAGAGGTTTGTTGCTGGAAAGATGTTCCTCAGGATCCCGATACGATGGCGAAGTGGCGAAAGAGGATCCAGTTGTTGGTCGAGCCACAACGTGAGTCTGATTTGGGCGTGTTTGTTTATTCGGATGAGCAGATTTTGGAGATGGCTGGTCGATTCGGGGCAACGCATTTACTAACGCTTCAGCAGTCGGCGGAATTGATTTCGGAGCCAACCGGGTTTAAGCAGGTCTATCCTGCGGATCCTAAGGCTCGCACGACGTTCGCGGTGTTTGAGTTGGTCGTCGAGTGAGTCCTGTTTCGCTCATTGAAATACGAAATTGATGTTTGCCGTCTTGGTTGGTAGAGCCAAGAAGAGAAGCAACATTGATCGTTGAGTTTTTCGATGGGCCATTTATGATATTGGTAGATGCGTCGTTATCATACTTCCCTACATTTTATTCGTGCTGACCATGCCTGTTTCTCCAATCAACGTGCGCACCTTCGACCACGTGACAATCGTCGTCAGCGATCTGAAGAAAACCGAGCACTTCTACGTCAACGTGTTGGGATTGGAAAAGACCACTCGACCGTCGTTCGATTTCAAGGGTGACTGGTACGAGATCGAAAACACGCTGATCCACGTCATCTTGTCCAATGATGAATCAGGTTTGGCTGGGCCGGGCGAGCGCGGCGTGAAAAGCATGACGCGCGGACAACACGTTGCTTTCCAGGTTAGCGACTTCGATCTGACAGTAGAGTTGATCAGACAACACGGGATTCCAATCGCCGCCGGGCCCAAAAAACGCCCCGACGGTGCCGCGCAGGTTTATATTCACGATCCAGATGGCCACCTGATTGAGCTATGCTCAACTCAGGCGTAGACGGTTCACTTCCCTATTCGCTTGGCGGTTTGTTTAATGCCGTTTTGATGAAGAATGAGGCTCTTTGCAGGGCCCTTGTTTCGCAGCTTAAATTCGAGCGTTGCTTTGACGCCCCTGTAAGACCAATGCGTTGCCGAATCGGGAAACACTTCCTGTGTTGGTTGATTGGTGATGCCAACCATCAAATGTCCCGCTTGGTCCTGTACATCAAAGATGAAGCTGGGGGTGAGCTTATATCGCCCGACTAATCGGGCGCGATAGTCGGCATCAATTTCAAGCACTTCCTGTTTAGTTTCTGCCTCAGCTCTTTCTTGCATTCGTTTGGCCGTTTGCTTGACTCCGTTTTGATGTAGAACGAGGCTACACGCAGGCCCAGTGTTTCGCAGCTTAAATTCGAGAGTGGCTTCGACACCTTTGTACGACCAATGCGTTGCGGAATCGGGAAACACTTCCTGCGTTGGTTGATTGGTGATGCCAACCATCAAACTTCCATCTTGGTCCTGAACGTCAAAGATAAAGTTTGGAGTAAGCTTGTATCGGCCTACCAATCGAGCCCGATGCGTGGCATCAATCGCGGAATCGCCGTTGATCACTGTCTTGTCTGTGGCAGCTTTGTCGACTTGTTGTTGCTCCCGTCGAAGAAGTCTGCGGTTTGCTTTGGTCATTTTCGCCTTGGCGACAACAGTCTCTTTTTTTGTCTCGAAGTCTTGCAGGCGTAGCTTCACCGTTTTTCCGGGTTTATGTTCCATTTTCCACAGCACCTCTATCAGGTCCTCCCTAATACGTTTCTGCCAAGATTCGCCAAACTGTTTTTTTGAAGCAGCGATGATCTGAGCAACAGAGATCCCGTCTATTTCATGCCAGAGGTAGGTTTTGCCGGCGTAGCCAACAAATACCTTTTCTTCAAAAAATCCTACGGAGGTGAACGGAGACACTTTCGGCGCATTGGAATTGCTTCCTGCCCCATCAGAATCACCATTTGCTAGTTCTTTACCGTTGGCTTGTTGCATTAGTTGTATCGCCAGTTGGTCCAATTGGAGAACGGCCGTGTTGCTTAACACAATGATCGCTAGTTTGTTTTTACGATTGATCAGCAGCATTGAATGAGAGCCTCCGGTCTGCCCGTTGTGCCAGCGTGTCTCATCATTGCCCATAATCATCCAGCCCAATCCCATTGCAGCACCCGAATCATCGGCTTTCGTCTGCTGTTTCCAAGCGAGCTCAACCGCCTCGCCAATCTTACCCTTGGGAGGATAGAGCTGCGCTCTGGCGAATCGCATCATGTCTTTCATCGTGGCCCGGATTCCACCAGCGCCTGGTAGGTCTGCACACGTCCAATCAGGTGTGGGCGATCCGACCGACGCGTGAGGAGTGGCCAGTCTTTTCTTCTGATCTTCAGACATTGTCACTGTGCAATCCGACATGCGGAGAGGTTTTGCGATACGTTCCTTTAAAAGATCTTGATAGCTCTTTCCCGCGTTCTGCCCAACCAAGTATCCCAGCACCGAGACTGCGAAGTTGGAGTACTCCTGCGATTCACCCGGTGTCCGATCAAGTTTCAAAAAGGCCAAGGCTTGCGACGCCTTTTGGGAATCATAAAATGCATACGGATCGGTGGGAGTGGTGACGTCCAAGTTGCTGGGCAGACGTGGCAGTCCTGAACGATGTGTGCTCAGGTGACGCCAACTGATGAAATTGCCGTTCTGCGACGGAAGTCGAATGTTGGCACTGTTATCAATGTTTGCGTTTTCGTTGAGTTCGAGCTCTCCTCGGACTACTGCGTCGGCCAACAGCAGGCTGGTGAAGACCTTGCTGACGGATCCAATTTCGTAGAGCGTCTTGTTATTAGCCGTTTGCTTTTCGGCGCTGGCCGCGCTGGTTGTACTGCCGAGGTGAACGGTCCCGTATTTGTCGCCATGAATGTAGCCGATGGAAATGCCTTCAACCACGTTGTTCTCAATCAACGGTGTTGCAGCTGCTACCACCATTTCGTCGGACAGATTTTGTGCTGATAGGGTCTGAGTTGCCGACAGCAAATAGGCTGACAAACTGATCGTTAGCTTCAGAATGCTTCGTTTCATCGCAAGTACCTTTCAAACGAGATCCAATAGATTGGTTTACGTTCTATTAGTTGTCAATCGATGACGATTGTTACAGAGACCATAGGGAAATTTACTTCAACGGATGTTTTTTTGTATCTACTCATCAATACGCGTCGCAAATTGGCGAATGCCGTTTTGATGAAGAATCAATCCTGTTGCCGGACCCGAGGCGCCCATTCTGAATTCGAGCGTTGCGTCAACGCCTCGATAGGACCAGCGCGTTGCCGAATCGGGGAAAACCTCTTGAGTGGATTGGTTAGTAATGCCGACCAAGAGATGTCCATCGAGATCTTGGACGTCGAAAATAAAGGTAGGAGTAAGCTGATATCGTCCAACTAGCCGGGCGCGAAGCTCGCGGTTTATGGTGTGATCGAGCAATTCGGCAATCTTCTGCCTGTTCAATTTGACCGCAGTTCGATTCGCGCGGGTCATGGGTACTTCTTCCATGACTTGGTCCTCGCCCGATTCAAGATTTCGCAGTCGTAGTTGCACTTTTTCCAAAGGTTGATGGCCCAAACCCCACAGTACATCAATCAAGTCTTCGCTTACGCGTTTCTGCCAGCTTCCCCAATAACGTCTTTTGGCCGCCGTAACGATGTCTTCAACTTTAACTCCGTCCAGTTCCAGCCACTGATATTGTTTTTTCTCGTACGTGACGATAATTTGCTGGTCGATGAATCGTACCTCAGTGAACGGCGATATCTTGGGAGCATCGTCATTGACTTCAACTGAATCGAAAAGATAGACGCCAACGCACGACGTTAGTAGCAAAGCGCTAATGGCGATGAGGACCTCTCTAAGCGGCGGCTTCTTCGAAATGGCTGAGGTGTTTGCTTCGCCAGTTAAGCCGTTGTTATCATCGATGTCGATTGCACTGGCGAGTTCATGCCTCAGCGGCAGCAATTGGAATCTTATCGCAACTCGATTGAGCCAGTAGATAAACCCAAACAACGGCAAGATGAAAGTCAGCAGTAGAATCAGTCCTCCCGGATCCTGTTTGATCGCGGCTATTTGCACTGCAACGGCAATGAACAGTGGTCCAAGATACCACCAGTGGACATTTCGTAGCAACCAAATTTGTCGATCAACACGCGTCAGTTCGGCTACGCAGTAGTCCTCGACGGGAAGATCGGTGCGAGCGACTTTTCCTTTTTGGCGAGCCCAATACAGAATCGCTACAATGATGATGCAGGCCAGCATTCCGAGGCCAGCGCCGCATTTCGCCAGCCAGTTCTGAGGTAGAAACAGACAGAAGCTATAGTACGCAAACAGGCCGACTGCTGCGAGAGTCTCTCGCATGTCGCGAAGCCAGATCGTTCTATTGAAAGTTGACATGCGTGAACGCACCGCGTTGATCACGTGGTCAACGCGCCCGCCGAGCTGTTGCTGTTGTTGTTGCCACGGAGATTTAAAGTCGTCGAGATTCATTGGTCACCTACCTTCCAATGAGCAAGCTTTTGCTTGATGCGATGGATTCGTACCCGGATGGCTCCCTCGTTTAGTCCTGTTACCTCTGCCATTTGCTTGCCGTTCAGGTCATCCAGATAGAGCAGCACTAGCGCGCGGTCGCTTTTTGAGAGAGTCCGCAAAAACTGTTCCAGCAGTTTTGCAGGATCGTGTCCGTCGGAGGCGGTCGGCAATTCATTTAAATTGGACGCTTCTGACGGAATGTTTTTCTTGCGGCGAGTTTGTGAGCGACGCCAAGTTAACGCCGTGTTCAGAGCCACTCGATAGCACCAAGTGTCGATGCTGCTGTCGCCCTTGAACGTGGATAGACTTCTCCAAATCTGCAACAAGATCTCCTGAAGCAAGTCGTCGGCGTCGCCGTACGCGTATGCACCGGCAACAGCGGCCAAACGACCACGGCTGCGGAGAAGCAGTTCGTCAAAGATGGATTGCTTTTCTTTTTGGTCCAACGAGGAAGCCTCAGAACGCCTTTGCGTGGGGAAATTACACATTTCCCTTGTATATCACCATATTTGTTGCCGCAGGACACTGTTTGTTACTAATCGAAACGTAACTTTTAGGAGAATAACCGGTTAAAATGCCGATCAGCATACTATTAGAAGCATCTTGGGGCATTTCTCCCAAGCCCCTCCTAGTTTTCCTCCAACGATTAATTCTCCTTCAACGATTTCCAAAAGCTGAAATTAAAGATGATGAAGCGCCCCCAAACTATTTGTTTGTCACGGATTGGACGGACCATTTGGGTGATTGCTGTCTTGGGCCTCCTTGTTACTTTTCGGACTCCTTTCGATCTGTTTTTAAGTTCAATCGTAATCGCCGAAGAACCACCTGTTGCTGTAGCCGAATTCCTTGAGCAGAATTGCACCGTCTGTCACGATTCTGGAACGACCGAGGGGGACCTTGATTTGGAAACGCTCGCGATGGATCTGGAAAATCCGGATAACTTTCATCGCTGGGAGCGCGTTTACGATCGAGTCAGAACTGGCGAGATGCCGCCTGAAGGAGAGTTGGATAAATCTGAAAAGAAAGTCTTCGTTTCAGCTCTAGGCAAATCGCTTCTTAATGCCGATGCAGCTCATACGCAGAAGCTCGGTCGTGTCTCTGCACGACGTTTAACACGGGCGCAGTATGAGCGCGACGTCTGTCAGTTGTTGCAGATTGACGTGCCTCTCCAAGAGTATCTTCCCGCCGAATCGCTCGATGATGGATTTGATACGGTTTCTAGCAGCC
>CAZDBE010000159.1:0-12420 GCA_964503675.1 uncultured Pirellulaceae bacterium
AATTGGTCGTAGTGGGATTCGCCAGAATTCCCCGTGCTTTAACGAGAGGCGGGACTTCTTGCGAAGTCCACTACAGGTTTAGAAATGCCCTCTAGGTTCAACCTTGGCGTTTTTGAATGGCGAAAATTAAACCGCACGCAAAGACGCCGAGTCGCAAAGAATCAGAGTTCAAAACTTTGCGCCTCAGCGCCTTTGCGTGAGGTCTTGCGTTACCAAACCTTATTGAGTTGAAAACCGATAGATAGTGGTTTTCTCGTAGACTTCTCCGGGACGCAAAACGGCCGAGGGGAAGTTTGCTTGGTTGATTGAGTCGGGGAATCGCTGGCACTCAAGACAAAAAGCGATCCGATGAGTAAACGCTCTTCGGCCGCGACCGATAACAGATCCATCGGACCAATTACCCGAGTAAAACTGCACGCCGTAGTCAGTCGTCAGCAGTTCCATCACTCGACCAGTCTTCTTTTCGTGAACGCGCGCGACCGGACGCAGAGTTCCCGCCTCGCCGTTGATGACATAGTTGTGATCGTATCCTTTGCCGATCTTTAACTGAGGGTCGTCCGCATCGACGCGCTGCCCAATGGTGTGAGGATCGTTGAAATCAAAAGGTGTCCCCTTCACGTCTCGCAGTTCCCCGGTCGGGATTCCTGTCTCATCGGTTGGCGTAAACTTACCACAGTGAAGTTGAACTTGATGATCAAGAATACTATCTGAGGAAGGGCCACCTAAGTTCCAATAACCGTGATGCGTCAGATTACAAACAGTTGGTTTATCGGTCGTGGCAGAATAGTCGATTCTCAAACCGTTCTGCTCGGTTAGCGTATAAGTCGTGGTGATTTGCAGATTGCCCGGATAGCCCTCTTCGCCATCAGGTGACAGGTACTCAAGTTTTAGCTGCGGCTGGCCGTTGTCCATCGCTGATGTTGCCGCCCAAAGTCGTTTGTTGAATCCACGGTCGCCACCGTGCAAGTGATTGGGCCCATTGTTGGTAGCCAATTGGAATTCGTTGTCGTCAATTGAGAATTTCCCTTTGGCGATTCGATTGGCGCATCGTCCCGCAATCGCTCCATACCAACCCTGATCCTGCTGGTAAGCTTCAAAGTCGTCGTAGCCTAGAACGACATCTTCGAATTTCCCATCTCGGTCTGGCGTTTTCAGGCTGAATACAATACCGCCGTAGTCGCTGATTTCGGCAACCGTACCGTGCTGGTTTGTAAGTGTAAACAGGCTAACGGGTCGTCCTTCGAATTGGCCAAAGGGACGACTGGTGATGCTCGGTTCATTTCCGTAGGAGGTTGCCGCCATCGTCAAAGCCAATATCGTAAAGAGCGAACTAAGAGTAGACATTTTCATTGATGGTCCATTGAGAAGTTTAGGAGAGAGTTCTGCCGCCGTTGACACACAGCGTCTGTCCGGTAACAAAGGAGGCGCGTGGCGAACAGAAATCGACCACCGCTTGAGCAACGTCCTCCGGTTGCCCCCAGCGTTCTACGGGAATGGATTGCAAATATGAATCCAAGTGTTCCTGAGGTGCGTCCGCGTGGCGGTCGGTAGGAATCCAACCTGGCGAAACCAAATTGGCCGTGATACCAAAGGGCGCCAGTTCTCGTGATAGGCCGTGCGTCCACGCTTTTTGAGCGCCCTTGGCGGCCACGTAAGCCGTGAAGTTTGGAACTCCACCTTCAACGACTTCGCTGCCTATATTTACGATGCGTCCCCACTGCCGAGATTTCATATCCGGCAAGACAGCTTGTGCGAGCAAGAACGGGCTCTTGATGAAGAAGCGGATCATTTCTTCATATTCCTCCCATGCGTACTCTTCGATTGGCTTTTCTGGCTGATCAAGCGTTGCGTTGGGAATCAAGATGTCGACCGGACCAAGCTTCTGCTTGATTTCGGCTACAAGTTCGTTCACCGAATCAGCGTTAGTAACATCGCCCTTGAACATCTCTCCCTTGGCACCAGAAGCAGCAAATTCGGCCAGCGCCTTTTCGGCGCGGTCGGCGTTGTGAGCATAGTTTAGTGCAACGGCAGCACCTCTGGCTCCAAGCTCCATCGCGATGGCTAAGCCCAACCCTGTCGAGCTTCCTGTGACCAACGCCACTTTACCGTCAAGATCTTTCATTATATCCCTGCATGTGATTGTTTTGTCTTTTCCATAATGAGAAGTATAACCCTGTCTGTCGACGACGATATGCGCAATCAGCATGACAATCTGCGACAGCCTATTGATTGAAATTCACTGCGAAAGCCAGAATTTAAGTAGTGGCTACCTTTCCAATCCCACGTTTTTGTCGGCGCCGATAGTCGCCCGGAGTCGAACCCGTTTCGCGTTTGAACACAACTCCCAGCCGCTCAGGATGGCTGTACCCGGTCATACTTGCGATTTCCTCTAGCGTAAAGGAACTCTCTTCAAGCAATTGTTTTACACGAGCTACTTGTACCAACATCAGCTCTTGATGCGGTGTTCGACCAAGCTCTTGACGAAAACGCCGCTCAAGCGTTCGGCGCGAAATTGAAGAGAACTCGACGACAGCGTTGACATCGATCCCGTCGCATGCGTGTTCTCGAATGAATCGGCACACGCGCGCTAGCTCTCGATCCTCTACCGCAGACACTTGAGTCGACAATCGTTGTGTTACTGCGATGGGTGGCACCAATTCGACCGAGGTACGCTCAGAGCCGCCCAGTATCAAATCATTCAGCACTTCGGCTGCTCGATAACCCACACGCTCGGCATCTGGACGCACGCTAGAAAGCGCGGGATCACATAAAGGACAGATCGTTGAATCATCGTCGACACCGACAACTCCAATATCATCTGGTACTAGGATTCCTGAATTGCGGCACGCATTAAGAACCTGCTGGCCACGAATATCGTTACAAACAAACAGTCCTGTTGCTGGTTCAAGCGAACCGAGCCATTTAGAGAGCGCAGCGACGTCAGTCACTCCGGCGCGTTCGATACTTGTGATCTGTTTTGTGGTACTGTCAGTTTCGTAGATTGACAGCGGGAATCCTCCGTTTCTGCAGAGTTCACCAAAATGCGTTAGCCTGTTTTCGGAGTAGTGTGCATCGCGAAAACCGCAAAACGCAAATTTCCGGAACCCACAATCACGCAGATGGTTAAATGCGAGTTGTGCGACGGCGTTGTCGTCGGTCTCCACCTGGGGAATTCCGGGATACAAATTTCGGCATCGAACATCGACAATCGGTACGGCAAGTTGTCGCAGCGACTCAAGTGTATGTGTGTCGACGCGCGCGATCACACCACTGACTTTTGCTCCTGCGAGCCAATGGGGCAACGATGCGTCGAGAGTCATTTCCTCGTGCAATAGAGACCAATTTGCTTTGGCACGAGAGTATTGGGCGATACCACGTAACATTCGTCTCCCGTAGGAGCGTGAAGATTCCACCACCAGTGCCACCGTTGGACGTAGTCTTTTTTTCATCGCTTGCCTGCCGGAGTAATTAAAACGGTGCCGCATATCATCTATCAACCGACGCAGATGATCCTCGACAATCGGTGTTCAGGAACCATAATAGCTTAAATTTCTCGGCCAAACCCAAAAGAACCTGACGTCGCAAATCGTCACAAAGGACTTGATCTGTGCTTCACCGCCATTCTAATTCCCAATCCTCGCCGTGGGTCGATAAAGTACTGCTGGGCCTACTGGTGCTGATCTTGGGATTCACACCACAGCGCGTTCAAGCCCAATCGAACAAATTCTCTACCGACCAACTTGAATTCTTCGAGAAAAAAGTGCGGCCACTTCTGAGCGCCCACTGCTACGAGTGTCACAGCGTCAATTCGGAGAAACTGCAAGCGGGATTGTTGGTCGACAGCCGAGCGGCCTTGATCGAAGGTGGTGACAGCGGTGAGTCAATTATTCCAGGAGATCCGGACGGTAGTCTTTTCATGGATGTTGTGCGCTGGGAGTCTTATGAGATGCCACCAACAGGCAAGCTGCCTGACGACGATATCGAAACGTTCGCCAAATGGATCGGCATGGGAGCGCCTTGGCCAGACGAAGCCGCCCCAGTTGCCACTGACCAGCGAAATGTAAGTGCTGCATTTAAACTGGACCAGCGGAAGAGTGAGCACTGGGTTTGGCAGCCTATTGAGAATCCTGCCGCGCCTGCGGTTGTTCAGCATGACTGGCCGACGGTTGATTTGGACAAGTTTGTGCTTGCCAAACTGGAGGAGAACAATCTCACCCCATCGGGTGATGCAGACCGTTTGGCCGTGATGCGGCGACTGTACTTGGACATTATTGGTTTGCCGCCAACACCTGCGCAAACGCGCGGCTTTATTGAAGACGATGCACCGGACGCGCTCGAGCGCTTGGTCGACACGTTGCTTGATTCACCTCACTTTGGCGAACGCTGGGGCCGTCACTGGCTTGATCTGGTGCGTTATGCAGAGTCGCGTGGTCATGAGTTTGACGGGGATGCTGTCAATGCATTTCAGTATCGCGACTACGTCATTCGTGCGCTAAATAGCGACGTGCCGTATGATCAATTGGTTCGAGAACATATCGCCGGCGACCTGCTAGAAGATCCGAGGATCGATAGCGATCAAGGATTCAATGAATCTATCCTAGGAACCGGATTCTGGTTTCTAGGCGAATGGGCGCACTCGCCAGTCGACATCTTCAAAGATGAGTCTGATCGTTTTGACAATATGATCGATGTAATGTCCAAATCGTTCCTTGGGGTGACTGTTTCTTGTGCGCGCTGCCATGATCATAAATTCGATGCGATCTCCACTGCTGACTATTACTCTCTAACCGGATTCTTACAAAGCAGCGACTATCGGCAAGTGCGTTTCGATTCGATCCAACAGAATCGCGCCGTTGCTAAAGAGCTTGCCGAAACTGACGAGTATTACCGGCAACTTATCCAAGGGTTGCTTGCGAAGCATCAGTTATCACCGCCCAAGCGCAGGTCCTTGCCTCCCGTTATTAGTCATGGTTTGGTTGTTGATTTTGAGAATCTCCCGCCAGAACAATTCATGCAAGACGGTTTCATCTTTCGTACCCCGTATCATGCTGGCGACGCGCTACTTGAGATCGTCGGGGCAACTCCAACCATTCGTTTTGCCTCCCATGGCCACGTTGTCAATGACTCCGCTTGGAACGGACTAGAGTCCATCAATCAGAAAAATGTTAAAGCCCGAAGCAAACTAGCCACGTTACCGCGCAGTGGAAGAACGCTGCGAACCCCAACGTTCGAAGTTAAGGGCGGGACTGTTGCGTGTGCGGTGCGTGGTAAAGGGCACGTGGTGGCGTGTGTCGATTCGCATCGTCTTATCGCAGGACCTTTGCATAAAGAGACAGTTAAGGAGATCAAGGAGGACGCTTCTTTTCTCGAATTGAGTTTGGCGCGTTATAAGGGCCATCGCATTCACTTGGAGTTTACACCCGCCGTTGATAAGCAATTGGAAGTGGCTTTCGTTTTTCAAGGGACCGAAGACCAGATTGAAAAAGGAATCAAGAAGGTTGGGAACGAAGTTGTCGACGCGGACGACTTCAACGCGTTGGCAAACGAAAAATGCGGCAGCGCATTGAGTGAACTGGCATCGAACTGGGCCAAGTCACGTGAAGAGATTGCCTCACGGATCGTCAAACGCTCGCGTGTCGCGATGGCGATGATGGATGGGACTGGAGAAGACGCTCATGTTTTGATTCGCGGAAATTCGTCAAAGCCGGGTGAGGTAGTGCCTCGCCATTTCCTAACCGCCATCGCTGGCGATACTCCCATGGAAATTGCAGGTGGTAGTGGAAGATTGGAACTAGCGGCGCAGATCAACGACCCCGCCAATCCGCTCACAACCCGTGTGATGGTCAACCGCATCTGGCATTACCTAATGGGACGTGGCATTGTTCCTACGACCGATGATTTTGGAGTTTTGGGCCAGCGTCCAACCCACCCCAAACTGCTTGATCACTTGGCGACAAAATTTTTGTCCGATGGCCGCAGCATCAAACGCATGATTCGCCACATCGTTTTGTCGCGCACTTATCAGATGTCATGCCAGCCGAACGCCGATTCAGTCGAAGCCGATCCAAAGAATCTGCTTTGGCATCACCGACCACCCAAACGACTTGAAGGCGAAGCGATTCGCGATTCGCTCTTGTTCGTGGCAGGGAATCTCGACAATACGATGTTCGGTGATCCCGTACCCATTCACCTAACTTCGTTTATGCAAGGACGTGGCAAACCGAAAAAAAGCGGTCCGCTTGATGGTGACGGGCGGCGATCGATTTACATCGCGATTCGCCGAAACTTTCTGTCGCCGTTTATGTTAACGTTTGATACTCCGACGCCATTTAGCACTATGGGAAGACGAAACGTTTCTAACGTGCCCGCGCAGGCGTTGACGTTGATGAATGATCCCTTCGTCGTCCAACAATCTGTAGATTGGGCTAAACGAGCGTTGCAAGACAGCGATAATTCACAAAAGAGAATTCAGGAGATGTACGTTGCCGCCTTTGCGCGACAGCCCACTGATGGTGAGTTAGAGCTTGCGATGGAGTTTGTTGGCGACGAGACCGATATTGATCGCTGGTCTGCTTTTGCTCATGCATTAATCAACACCAAAGAGTTCATTTTCCTCAGGTAACCCGATGAACAACTCGTTTCCCTGTCAACGCTATCGTCCGGTGCCCGTGTCGCGTCGCGATATGTTGCGGCGTTCGGCAAGTGGATTTGGTGCGATTGCACTTGCCGCCCTCGGCCTCGATCCTGCATACGGAGGCGATGCACTAGGTGAAGTGAAAGAGTCCGGTGGTGGAAAAGCACTGCATGGCCCTCACCACAAAGTTAGAGCGAAAAACGTGATCTTCCTCTACATGGACGGCGGGCCATCGCAAATCGATACATTTGACCCCAAGCCGTTGCTGGACAAGTATAACGGCAAAGACCCCAAGGATTTGTTCAAAGTTGAACCAACTCAGTTCAATAACAATGGCAAAGTGCTGGCGAGCCCTTGGAAGTTCAAACAATACGGTGAATCGGGGCTTCCTGTCAGCAGCCTGTTCCCTCATGTCGCGTCTTGTGCAGATGATCTGGCCGTAATCCGGTCTCTGACGTCCGAGTTTCCCGAACATACGTTTGCTAACTACTTTCTACATACCGGCAGCGGGCTGCAAGGACGCCCCAGCATGGGCGCGTGGGTGAATTACGGGCTAGGCAGCGAGTGCAATAACCTGCCGGGTTTTGTCGTACTTAATGGTGGCTTGGTACCGCCAGGCGGATTGGATTGTTTCGGAAGTGGTTTCCTTCCAGCAAGCTACCAAGGATCCACATTTCTGCCGAAAGGAACCGGTGTCGCTAACATTCGGCGTACCGAAACGACCGATCGAGAGCAACAAATCAAGTTAGATCTTGTTCGTAGTCTTGACGGATTTTCTAAAACCAACTTTGGTAGCCACGACAGTCTTGAGTCGGCGATTCGAAATTACGAACTGGCCTACTCGATGCAGATGGCAGTTCCGGACGTGATGGAACTCAACGACGAACCGGCTCACATCAAGAAGATGTACGGCATGGAAGCTAAGTACGAACACACCCGAACCTATGGGGCTCAGTGCTTGATTGCGCGGCGGATGATCGAAAGTGGCGTGCGATTTATCGAACTAACATGCCCTCACACCAAGGGGAACGATCGTTGGGATCAACATAAGGACTTGAAAAAAGGCCACGAAGCCAATGCACTAGCCGTTGATCAACCGATCGCGGGTCTGTTGAAGGACTTGAAGCAACGTGACATGTTGAAAGACACGCTGGTGATTTGGGCTGGTGAGTTTGGACGTACGCCGTTTGCCCAAGGCGAGGATGGTCGTGATCACAACCAGTTTGGATTCAGCGTTTGGATGGCAGGCGGCGGAGTCAAGGCAGGGACCGTTTACGGCGCGACTGACGAATGGGGCTACAAAGCGATCGAGAATCGGCTTGAAATGCACGACCTGCACGCGACGATATTGCATCTAATGGGAGTGGACCATACACGCAGCACTTTCCGCTTCGGTGGGCGCGATATGCGTTTGACTGATGTCAAAGGCCACGTGATCAAAGACGTGGTCGCATAATCAATCTTTTTACTGTAGCGGAAGTCCTCAAGTGTTTTGTTTAGCACAAAAAAACGAATGTCTTGACGACTTCCGCTACGGCATCGCAAACTTTAGGCAGTTTTCTATGAACAAGACCACACAATTTCTGGCTCTCATTGTTATGGTTCTCTTTGGAGGAGAATCAGCGCGGGCCCAAACGGAAGTCACACACAGCTTCATTGCCTTCGGCCAAAAGACCTACGTGGTTGATGCCAAAGGTGAAAAGACGTGGACCTACCCTCACGCAACGCGCGATGGCTATGTGCTCGATGATGGGACGATCATCCTGACGTTGAACAAGTCTAAGAAAAAGTATCGCGGTGGTGCTGTCGTCAAAATCACTCCCGATGGAAAAGAGACTTTGATTTACAAGGGTACGCAAGCTGAAGTCAACAGCGCTCACCCGACATCGGATGGAACCTATGTGATCACCGAGGCCGGCGACAAGCCAAGGTTACTGGAGGTCAATGGAGACGGAGAAATCGTTGTTGAATTTCCACTGGTCTGCCAAACCAAGAATCACCATCTGGAAACACGTATGGCGCGGAAGCTTGATGATGGCACGTACCTCGCGCCTCACTTGCTAGATTTTGCTGTCGTTCACTACGCGGCCGACGGTCGCGTTCTTGAAAAATTTGATACGACCGTTGAAGGCGATCCCGATCGCGCGATTCACACGTGGCCTTTCACGGCGATTCGCTCTGACGACGGGAATACGTTCGTAACTTGTACCAATGGTCACCGCGTCATGAAATTTGATGCAGATGGGCAAGTAGTGTGGACATTGACCAATGACGACTTACCTGGCCAGTGGCTCAAAGATCCCTGCGGCGCGCAGCTGTTACCCAATGGTAATCTGATGATCACCAGCTATGCCGCTGGTCGCTCCAACGTTGATGCTCCAAAACTGTTTGAAGTGACGCCCGAGAAAAACGTTGTCTGGACCTATAGTGACGGAGAGAAAAAAGGCATTCACCACTTCCAGATCCTGACCACCAACGGCAGCAAGCTGCCGGGACCGGCAAAAAAATAGGGAAAAGTGACCGGGAGGGGCTGGTCCTTCCACTGCCAACATAAAGTACAATAATGTTAACAATCTTACTCTAACCATTCGGACACGACCTATGACGACCACCGATAAAAGTTCTACGAAAACTTCTCCTTCACGAAGAGGATTCCTCAAGACGACTGCCGCCACCGGCGTCGCGGCGTCTATCCCTTACATCTGGACCAGCTCCAGTGCTCGCGCTGAAGATAAGAACAGCAAACCAACCATTGCTGCAATCGGAATTGGAGGAAGCCGCGGACGGTACAACCAAGGCAGAGCGATTTCTAGGAACGCTGCCAAGTTAGGGCAGATGATTGCCGTTTGCGATGTCGACCAACTGCATAACGACGAGTTCAACGCCGAGTTCGACGGTAAACTCAATATGTACCAAGACTATCGCAAGCTGTTCGAAAAAGAGAAGCCGGACGTCGTGACCATCGGCACACCTGACCACTGGCACGTTCCGATCGCGTTGCACGCAATGGAGCACGGTGCAGATGTTTACTGTGAGAAACCACTGACGCTGACCATTGCCGAAGGAGAGCTGATAAAAAAAGCGGTCAAGGACTCGGGGCGCGTGTTTCAAGTTGGCACCATGCAGCGCAGCTCGAGCCTTTTCATGTATGCAGTAGCAATCGTGCGCAGCGGGCGGCTGGGCGAAAACGTCGTGGCCCATTGTGGGATCGATGCAGCTCCCTCAGGTGGCCCGTTCGAAACGTCCGCAGTTCCTGAGGGACTTGATTGGGATCTGTGGCTGGGACCAGCAGCCAAGAAAGATTACTCCGAGGAACGGAGACGATTTTTCCGTTGGTACCTAGAGTACTCCGGAGGGAAAATGACGGACTGGGGCGCTCACCACGTTGACATCGCTCAATGGGCTTTGGATCTCGGCCAAACCAACATCCAGCGCGTTTCGGGAACCGGTGTTTTGCCACCGATCATTCCTGACAATTTCAACTGGTCTCAATATTTCGACGGAGAAGCAGAGTTGCCTAACGCTTACAACGCCGCCACGAAGTTCAACATCGATCTTGAATTTGAAGGCAACAAGAAAATTACCGTCAACAACGAATACGAATCGGGATCGACGAAATTCGGTAACGGGATTTTGTTTGAAGGAGACAAAGGCCGTCTCTTCGTTAACCGAGGAAAACTGCAAGGGGCAGCGGTCAAGGAAATCTTCGGGGACAACCTTGAATCGAAGAGAGAAGGTAAAAAGCGGAGCAACAACTTTAGGGAATGTTTTGACCGGGTAGATGAATCAACAAAAGCTGAATTTGCCGAAGCATTTGTGACGCTCAACAAAGGCAAGAAAGTTACTTCCCACATGAAGAACTTCTTCGCCTGCCTCGAGGATCGTTCTGAGCCGATGTCGGACGTCGACTCGCACGTTAACTCAATGAACTCACTTCACATGTGTAACATCGCGTTGATGCTGGGGCGTGAACTCAACTGGGATGCCGCTGCTCAGAACTTCGGCAGCGACGAGCAAGCTAACGCGCTGATGACTCGCAAACGCCGTGAAGGCTTCGAATTGTCATAGCATCCATCCCGTTGTCCAAGCCGTGCGAGCTTAATCAAAAATCTATTGAGCTCCACCAGCTGGCCACCCCACTTCAATCTAGCAGCTCCAATGAAGCGATTTTGCCTTTCCATCATGGCGCTACTCATTGCGACTCCGCTTTTCGCACAAGGCGGTGTGGTAGATGAACAGAGCTCGGCAGAGTCGCCATCCCTCGGAAGTGCGACCCCGCACGAATCTCGTGAAATACATCTTCCAAACATTCGTCTGACAGAGATTAACGGTCGGCACTGGTTGATTGGCCCGGACGGAAAGCCATTTTTCGCGCACGGTATTACACATGTCGGAAATGCTCGCTCGAAATATGACTTTATAGATATTTCCACGGCGTGCAAACGGCTCGGATTCAACGCCTACGGTTACGGATGTCCGCAGGAGCTCCGATCGGACATGCCTTATCTGGAAAGCTGGAATCACTTGGTGCCGATTTCGATGTACCGTAGCAAAGGTGGTCGCGGCAAAGGCGCCCACAACTTCGTTGACATCTTTGATCTCAAGGAACAGAAGCGTATCGAAGCGGGAGTAAAAGCAAACTGCCAGAGAAGCAAAGATAACCCGAACTGCATCGGGTATTGCTGGACTGACTTGGCGACTTGGCCGCTCGAGAATCAAGCAAAGAAGAACTGGGTCGACTTCATTAGGGGCTTGCCCAAAGATGCGGCCGGCCAGAAAGCGTACCAAGAGTTCCTCAGTAGTTGGGACGGTGAAAACGACAAGTCACGCGATCAAGCGTTTCTGCGGCTGATCGCGCGCGAGTACTTTCGCGTCATTGGCGAAGCGAATCGGAAATACGATTCCGTCCACATCATCTTTGGTGACCGTCTATCCTTTTACACCTACGATGAGGACGTGTTGAAAGAGATGCTTCCTTGGGTAGACGCGATCGCCTTTCAGCCGCATTTTTGGGGGCCTTATCCAAAGAAAGAACTAGACGCGATCCATAAGCTTTCGGGCAAGCCTATTTTGCTATGTGACTTCTCGATCCGCTTCAAAGACGGCGACAAGGACGTTCGCAATTGGAAACTGGCTGAAGATTCTGTCGCCGCCGGAGACGCCTACGCCGAATATGTGAAAGCGGCGATCGACACTGATTACATACTTGGCGTTTTTTGGTGTAACCCGATTGATACTTCAAAAGGATTCGGCAAAGCCGGAGTCAAACAAGGTTTCTTTGGCGAAGGTCTAAGTGCGCGGCCCGGATTGCACGAATCAGTGAAGAAGCTGAACGCTTATCGCAAAAAGAACACACCAGGAGAAACGACTCGATAGAGCCCGTAACAAACATGAAAATTGGAGATCAATAGTATGTTGTGTTGGCAAAGGGTTGCCGTTTCATTCTTTCTCCGCTGCAAAACTGATTCTTCGACGTTGGCCTGCGCCCTGGCCTTCGACCGTAAAAAACGAATCTGACAACTCACTTTCGCTGACAAGCACGATCGTGGCTTCCTTGCGGCCAACTTCATCTTCTTCCAATTGCCAAGTCGCGTGTAATTTCACCGCGACTCCGGTTTCTGCGTCAGCCCAAAGTTCAATCCTGTCCGGACGATACGATGAAGCTTCTCCCTTCATGACAGCGGCAACGTGACTGCATGCGATCGCACGATCGCCCAGGGAAACCTCATCGTTGGGTAATGACTCGAGACGATACAGGTCACGCATTTTTTCAAGCGCCGAAGCAA
>CAZDBE010000160.1:0-12419 GCA_964503675.1 uncultured Pirellulaceae bacterium
CCAGCAAGCGATCGCCAGACAAAAACCGCCCGGGACTTCCAAAGTGATCGCCCGCGTAACCCCAGACCACCATTTCTTTTTCTAGGTCATAGAGATACTTTCCAATCCAAATCCATCGTTCACCGACCATTTTCATGCTTCCACCGGCTTGAGGAGCAGTACGATACTCAAAGATGTTGTTGGCTTGGTACTGTTGGGGGGCTGAAGATTCAGCGAGGTCCCAAACCCAAACTTTTTTATCTGCGACCGCTGTGATTCTCGATCCATCATCGCTGAATCCGAAGCAATCCGCGTCTCCGACTGCGGGTTCAAACGCAAGCTGTTTGCCTGTCGACACTTCGTGCAATGCAAGGCCTCCACTTTTCTTCTCTAACAAGAAGTATTTCTGCGAAGGATGGATGGCAATATAGCCATCAGCAACGTCGTTGATTTGGTAGATCGAAGAGCGCTCTTGCAGGTCCAAAAACTGAACGGACGTTGAATCCGTTCTCAAGAATCTATTTGCGCCGATCAATTGTCGGGTTTGTAATCCCTTCGTGTCGGTTGTCCAAGGGGATCGTCTGCTACGCGATTTTTTCTTATCTTGATCCTCTGCCTTCGGCTCGCGCGAGCCCAAACATCTAAACTCTGGTTCGGCAGTTTCCGTTCTAGGTGCCAGCTTGTAGACACAGTACCCGCCCCACGTTGCCGCATTTTTGCCAATGTAAACAGAAGTGATCAAACGTTGCTGCTGGGCTGAATAATTGACGATGCTTTCATGGCGCGAGAATCCCGGTCCGTCGACCAATTCGCTAGTAACTGGATTCACCCAAAACAGCCGCGACATTCCGCGGCCCTTGTATTTGTCGCTTGCTTCCGTCCCAACCAATACCCAGTCTCCGTCGCCGATAGGTTTTGACAGCGCGAGCTTGTCGCCGCTTTCTAGTGGAAAACCGAATCCACCATCTTTAGGCATGGGTTGATCTTTAGGTGTGAGTTGATCGGAATTGAGGGTGAATCCAGTGAAATCAGGAAGGTTTGGCAGCACCGATGTCATGCTGCGTCCCTCAGCAAATTCAACCCACTCCGGAATCACGGTTGTGGCGACCGACTCGTTAACCAGTTTCGCCAGCTTCGTAGAGAGCTTGTCGGTTTCGACTCTAATTTCTTTGCCGTTCTCTTTGAGTAGCACAGCATGGGTGTGATCTCGTCTGAGAAACCGCGCGACGACCTCAGATCTGCCATCCTTGGTTTTCCATTTGAGCCAATGGCTCTCTTGGTCGGGAAAGCGAATCTTTTCAAGCTCAAATACCACCTTGGTGTCTTTGCCTCTGTACTCAAACTCGACCATCGCGCGGCCCGGTTGAACTTCGATCACCACTCCGTCGTACCAAATGTCCCATGAGTATTTGACTTGCACTTTGTCATCGACTCTTAAAGGGTTAACTCCACCCATCAGGTTTTCTTCACCTGCGATGGGTAACTTATTGACGGAGCGGCGAATTTTGCCAAGCAGTTTTGAGATAGGGATTTCGATCCGTTTGCCATTTTCCTTCAACAGTTTAACGTGCGTTTTGGTTCGAGAAAGGTATCTGGCTCTAACTTCAAACTTTCCCGTCATGTCCTTCCAAGTTTGCCATCCACTTTCTCCGTTTGCAAAACGGATGTCACCAAAATCAAACTTCCGAGTCGTCGGCTTTTGGTCGTGATCGTATCTTACTTCGGCTTGTTTCGGAGTGAGTGAGATGATCGTTCCTTCAAACCACTCGCTCCCATATTTGACTTGGATTTCATCGCCGACGCGAAAAGGTAGCAACGCAAGTACTTCCGCCGCGTCTTGAGGAATCGGAGTTTGTTTAACCAGTTTCTTCAGCTGGAGGGAGAGGTCTGCGATGGCAAGGGTGTGTTCGGTGCCGTCGGCTTCGCGAATCAAGACTTCCGTCTCATCTCGGGCGATGTAACGGGCTTCAACTTTCAATTTCCCTTTTTTATCTTTCCACAACATCCAATGGCCTTCCCCATTTGGGAATCGGATGTCTTTGTCCGCAAAAGAACGGGTAAGCTTGTGCGTGCCGGTCCACGTGTACTCGACTTCTGCGGTTCCGTTCTCATACGACAGCACACTGCCTAGGTACCAAGTAGCCCCACTCTTGACTTCGACATTGTCACCAACTCTCACTGGATCGATTTGCCTTGAGTTAGCGGAAGAGCTGCGCTGAGAGAAAACATGTTGCGAATGAGAAATCGCAAATAGCAACACGAGCACAAAGAAGACAAACGGCCTTACGAGAGCTAAGGGCAACGTCTTTTTTATCTGAAGGATTGTTCCCGTTAGTTTACCGTCGATGGTGTGAAACTTCATTTCTCTTACCGAATACTGTGAACAATTCGAAATTGCGCGAGCTCCCAGTCCGAGCAAAACGTTAATCCATTTGTTAAATAAGGTTCAGGATGCACTGCCAGTTGGCCAGCCAACCGTCGGCCAGCATCGCCATCAAAGACCGCATGTACTCGGCTTCCAACATTCCTGTCGCGGCCCCCGAGGCTTTGTCGGCTTGCTCGAGCATGCCGGGGAAAACACCGATGCCGGCCAACACGCGTGCCAGCAAGCACAGGCCTAAAAACAGTCCGTAGTGAATCAGCCCCATAGTGTAATCAAAGTCGAAGCTAAGCATTCCCGTTGATCCACCGACACCTAGCATTCCAACCAGTGCCAGAATCCAAGAGCCGGTATCGTAGCGGTCGCCAAAGGCGTATTTTGCCAGCGGCATGCCAGCCCACAGCAGCGCGTAAATTGCGCCGCAGATCACAACCCGCAACCACAACTCTTGACCGACGAATGATTCGATTTCTTGATCTTTCAAAATGTTGTAGGCGCCGTATGCCACCAGCGGAGCCACGATTGCCATCGGAACCACCATCAACAGCATCGACAACTGCGATTTGTCTTCCACGTAAAACTGAACGACTAGGGCGCCAATCAAAAACGCGACGACCGAGCCCACCATCGCCACAAGCTGAATCATCGAAAACTTATTCTCGTTTCGCTTAATGGGTTTCAGAATCTGACGTCCCTTGCCATCTTTCGGTCCGACGACAGGTGCCGAAATGACCACCTCGTCCTCTAACTTGGGAACAAGAATGACCTCTTTGCACTTAGGGCAGGGGCCCTTTTGGCCAGCGAATTTCTCGCTGACTTTAAATCGGGTATGGCACTTAGGGCAGGTGACCGGAATAGGCATCGTTAATACAGCTCCGTCAAATCGTCTTCATGGAGCAAGCGAAAATCGTGGCTGGTAAGCGTTTCCATGGCTTGGTCAATGTTGTCCACCATGATGGCGACCGTCAGGCAGTCCTCCGATTTGATCATCAGGGGATAGGTTTGCACGAGATTCACTTCCGCTCTCAATAACGCACTGCACATGTCCAACATCGGTTGTGTACAGTCTCGCAATTGTACCGCGATCAAGTCGCTTTCAATCATCGCGAGGCCGGCCCTTTCGAGAATCTCACGGCCCTGCTCCGGGTGGCTGAGGATACAACGCAAGATGCTGCACTCGGTGGAATCGATGATGCTCAGCGCGAGAATTCGAACATCACTTTTAACGAAGCGGCGAAGAAACGCCTGTAGAGAACCCACTTTGTTCTCAAGGAAGATCGTGAATTGCCGAATTGTAGGGTAGTCCCTCCCGCGCCCGGTTGGCATATCGATCCCGGCGCCGGTATCATCAGCTTGGCTCATTGCAATCTCGCATGTTCATTGAAAAATCTTTAGATTATGGTGGTCGATTCATTCGGCCCGCCATTTTCAATGATTTACGATAAGGACTCCCATGCTATCGGTCAATGCTGACGGGCAAATCCCCCAGAGTCACGAACTGGAATTCCGTGTGCGTTACAAGGAAACCGACGCGCAGGGGCGCGTCCACCACTCAAATTATGCAAACTATTTTGAAATGGGTCGGACGGAGTTGGTACGTAGTTCCGGTTTGTCTTACCGAGACATCGAGGCTGCAGGAGTGATGTTGGTGGTCACTGATTTGAAATGTGAATTTTTCAAGGGCGCCCAGTACGACGATCTACTCAGAATGAAAACGACCGTTTTGCGAGCCAAGGGCGTGAGAATTGTCAACCGTTACGAGATTTTTTTGGACGACGAATTGATCGTGCGAGGTGAGACGACTGTTGCGGCGGTAGCCCCAAGCGGTAAGGTTGTTCGGCTACCAGGTTTTTTGAAAATGAAATGAAATCTCGAAGAGCCCCTCGCGGGGCTTACCATTTCGGCTGGTAAAGATGTCGCCGCCACTGAATTAGGCTCCGCCAGAACTAACTGAGCCAGTCTGGGATCTCGTCATCGCCGTCGTCAGCTTCGTTAGACTGAGAGCGAAAATTGGGGGAATCATTTCCGTCAAGTTCGAAGTCTGTTTGAACGGAATTCGAGCTGGCAAAACGTAGCTCGGAAACGGAATCGGGTGTTACCGTCTCCGCTGGTAAGAGATCTTCCAAATCGTGGCCTGCTTTCCCGGCTGCCCGCAAATGAGTCGCCATTGGAATTTTCTCAGCGATCAAGTCGCGATTAGCTTTCGAGAAAAGTTGCTCGGTCGCAAAGTACTCGTCCTTCTCACCGTAGATCGCATCTGATTTTGAGTAACCGGGCCGTTCAAGCATCTCTTGAGGAAGTCTTGGGCGGTCGCCTACCTGATCATAGGCATCGTAGTATTCGTCAACTTCGTCGCCACGACGCGTTGCGAGATACATTGCAAATGGAACGAGGCAAACCAACATCCACCAAGGACTTAACCACGCTGGCTCTGCGGCAGCTGGAGGCGTCACAGGTGTTGTATGAGCCACCGTCATCGCAGTCGTATTGGCCTCAACGTTGGCACCTGCTTCATAACGCTCGAAGCGGTAACTTGGCTGCGTCGCCTTAACCTTCGAAACGCTGACCTGATTGACAGGCGTGTTTGAAGTGGACTTGAAAACATCGTTAGACGCGACCGGGGCCGGTGGCGGCTGAAATACATCGTCTTCAATCTTGGGGGCCGGCACAGGTGGTGGTTCAGGCAGCGCGGCAAATTCTTCGACAGCCTCGAAAATCGGCTTCTTGGGGGCCGGTGGAGAGTGTTCGACTACTGGGGATTGGTTTGAAGCCTTTGGTAGCGATTCAAAGATCGCCGGCGGCGGAAGGTCAATGACGACGTCCAACTTAGGCGTGTAGACTTTCCACTGCGTCTCTTCCTGATAGGCGTCGCGCGTGGTGTCGAGAACAGGTGAACCGGCATACAATTCAAAATTCGGGGTCAGTAACTGAGCGTCAGGTCGTACTTTAGAGGCCTCTTTAGCCCGCGCTTCGGCTAGTTCTTGCGGCGACTGTGACTTTAAGACAATTCGCTGACTACCTGAATCGGACGTAACTTCTTGCTGGGGCGATTCAGCGAACAGAGTCGCGCTGGATTCCTCGCGCGACAGGAATTCTCTTGCCTCGGTCACCTCGTCGCGCTCTGGCATTGTGGCAGCGTGTCCCGACTGCTCTTTAAAATAGGAGGTTGCGTCATCGAGCGCAAAGTTGGCTTCGTCAGCGGCGTCCGACTGATCTACGTTTTTTTGAGTCTTACCCATGTAAGGTCGGTCGATTGGTGATTTGTAGATGTCTGATGCGAACTGTTGTTCAACCTGAGGCCGTTCGACGCGCTGCAAACGGCCAAGATCTACAGGCGGGGCAAATGATTGGGCGTTTGCAGGAACGTGTTCTGCGTTTGGTTGCCTCTGGATAGGTAAGGCAGTTTGAGAAGTTTGCGATTGTGATCCCCAGTGCCAAGTCGTTGCTGGTTGATCGGAGAAGTTGTGGGTTTTCCCCTGACGCGAATCTCGCTGAGTCGCCCTCTGATGCTGCTGCGAAAAGTTGCCTGCGCCTTGTGACTTTACCCCGCTTTTGAGTTGCGAATCGACAACAGCTTTTCTCTGAAACACGGAGTAGCCCTCACGCGGAACGCGCGCTGATGATTGTTTTCCGTTGAAAGAATATTGGGGATATTGCATCGATTCACTCCAACAATTAGTAGTACGCGACAGTACGATTTAAATTTTCTTTCTTACTGCGCGACCAAAAGATGAACGTGTTGTTTGCTCTGGCATGTGAGTGTCCGTGATTTAGTGATCTAACAGTCGCTCACAAAGTGACGGTTCTACCGATTGGTATTCTGCTTCATCGGAGAACGGTCGCGCGTTCTACACCAACAATCGCACCAATCAGCGAAGAAATACGGGTTGGATGCCTTCGAAACGCACACAACAGATTTGTGCTGGCGGAATGTGGCGTTCATCTTTTTCTAACCGTCAAACTTCAACAGATGGTGGTTTCCCCCAGGATTGGCAGTGTGTTTCTTACCTAGATTCCACTAAAAATCGCCTATTACTACTTCGTGATCGTTGTGAAACTCAAGCCTGTCATTTAGAGTAAACCCAGTAAGAAACCCCTTTCATAGGGCTTTTTCGTACCTAGCTCTGCATACTAAGTATGCCGAGCACAGATTTTCGCTCGAGTTCCTTCACAGACGTATGGAACGGCGAACAACCTTTGGAGTCATAATTTGATGCGCTTTATTTCACCGGTGACTTTTTGCTTGACGATCCTTGCCGCCTGGATGGTCTCACCCGCTTGGACAGTGGAAGCTCAGACTCAAGTATTAGAGCAGTCTGAAACAGCAGCCCAATCAACAATTCATCCTGAGATCTGGCCGAAGACCAACAGTCCTATTGCTGTTGATACGGCTCTTGAAAAGCGTATCGATGATCTTTTGTCCAAGATGACTCTACGGCAAAAAGTTGGGCAAATCATTCAAGCCGACATCGGATCGATTAAGCCGGAGGATCTGAAAAAGTATCCTCTGGGTTCCGTCTTAAACGGCGGCAACTCGGCACCCAACGGTAACAATCGTTCGAAGCCAGAAGCATGGTTGAAACTCGCAGACGAATTTTACCAGGCAACCAAGGAGTGTGATCTCGAGGGCGGTCCTTTTATTCCAATGATCTGGGGGACCGATGCTGTTCACGGACACAGCAATATTGTGGGCGCGACTTTCTTTCCACATAACATTGGCCTTGGCTGTGCTCGCAATCCCGACCTGCTGGGACAAATTGGTGCGATTACAGCTTTGGAGACACGCGTCACTGGGCTCGAGTGGACGTTCGCTCCAACCGTCGCCGTCGTACGTGACGATCGTTGGGGTCGAACTTACGAAGGTTACTCCGAGTCTCCTGAAATCACAGTCAGCTACACCGGAAAGCTGATCGAAGGCATCCAAGGAAAGACCACCGACGGTGACTTTTTGAGCGGAGCCCATCTGATCGCGACCGCGAAACATTTCTGCGGTGATGGCGGAACCTACAACGGTAAAGACCAAGGCGACAACAAGATGTCTGAAGAGCAACTGCGAGACCTGCAGGCGGCGCCTTATCCGGTTGCTGTTGAGCATGGCGTGCAATGTGTGATGGCGTCCTTCTCAGGATGGCAAGGCAAAAAACTGCACGGCCACAAAGGCCTGTTGACGGACGTGCTTAAAGGCCGCATGGGTTTCGATGGGTTTGTCGTTGGCGACTGGGAAGCTCATGGCCAAGTCGCAGGCTGTACCGTCACTGATGCGTTGCCTGTACTCAATGCAGGGCTGGACATGTACATGGCATCGGGAAGTTGGAAGGGCCTGTTCGAGACAACACTCAGACAAGCGAAAGCAGGCGAGGCCGATATGGATCGCCTCAACGATGCAGTACGACGAATTCTACGAGTCAAAATTCGCTCGGGACTGTTTGAAGTTGGAAAACCTTCGACTCGTCCGTTTGCCGGACAGTTCGCGGAACTCGGAAAACCCGCTCATCGGGCAGTAGCACGACAGGCCGTTCGTGAGTCACTGGTTCTGCTGAAAAATAACAACGCGGTTTTGCCATTGGCGGCGTCTTCGAAAGTTCTTGTTTGCGGCGACGGTGCCGATAACATTGGAAAACAATCGGGCGGTTGGTCTCTTTCATGGCAAGGAACTGGAAACACAAAGGAAGATTTCCCCGGGGGATCATCTGTCTATGACGGAATCAAATCACAGCTCGAAGGTGCTGGAGGCAAAGCGATCCTCTCTGTCGATGGCGAAACAAGCGAGCCCTACGACGTCGCCGTCGTGGTTTTCGGGGAAGACCCTTACGCAGAGTTTCAGGGAGACGTCGAGACACTGGCCTACAGCCCGACCGATGATTCTGATCTGCAACTGATGAAACGATTAAAAGCAGCCGGCAAGACCGTGGTTGGCGTATTTATCTCGGGACGCCCACTTTGGGTTAACCGCGAACTGAATGCTTGTGACGCATTCGTTGCTGCTTGGTTGCCAGGATCCGAGGGCGTTGGAATTGCGGACGTGATTTTGCGTGGGGCCGATGGCAACGTCCAACATGATTTCAAAGGCAAACTATCCTACTCGTGGCCAAAGCTACCAAATCAATCTCCGCTGAACGTGGGTGATGAGAACTATGACCCGCTTTATCCGTTTGGTTTTGGTTTGACCTACCAAGACAAATCGATGATTGGCGAATTGTCTGAAGATCCTCTCGATGAGTCGCTGGCGACGAACGTCGAACGCTATTTCGAATCCGGAAAGGTCGTTGATCCATGGTCGATGAATTTGATTGATGGTGGCCAAACGGTTGCAGTTGAGACAACACGTCAGGCTTCTTCCAACGGAAACCTGACCGTAGTTTCGGAAGACGATAAGGCTCAAGAGGACATCCGCACTCTGAAGTTCACCGGTCCGGCTGAGTTCCGCATCACTGGGCCGGCGGTTGATCTCTCGCGTCAGGCAACAGGGGATATGGCATTGTTTATGCGATACCGCATCAACGAAAACGCCGGTAAAGACGCGCGACTTGCGATCGAAGGAGCGGCAGGCGCAATGTTGGCATTGCCGATGGGGCAGATCGCTGATAGTACTCCGGGCGCGTGGCAAGAGGTTTCAGTGAAGCTGTCCTGTTACGGTGACGCAGAGTCCCTCAAGTCAGTCACTTCGCCTGTGATTATTAAATCTGCAGGCGGGCTGTCGATTTCAATCTCTGACGTGAAGATCGTGACCAACGAAGGCCAAGCAATTTGCTTGGGCGACAAAGTTAAAAAGTAGACTTTGCGTTTCAGTAGGCTCCGCGTTTCTTGTCGCTGGAGTCGCTAAAGTTTGGTTGCTTTGCTCAATACAAGCGCGAGTGCGTATTTAAGGTCCAAGAAATGGATCGCTTAGCTTAACGCCGCCTCGATCAAGTCTCTCACCTCGGAGGCTTTGTAGGCTTTTTCAACTGGAATTCTGAGTAGCGGCAACCCGGCCGACTCAAAAGCGTGATTGACGAATTTGTCGCGTTCGATTCGGTCGGGACGCTGGTGTGATACATCGTCCAGCTCGATCGCGCAAACGACTTCAAGTGTTGCCGGATTGCACAGCACAAAATCAATGTGCTTGGAGAGGATCTTGTTTAGCCAAGTTCGATACTTGGTTGAATTTTTTTGGACTTTGATCAGGTCTGCAATTCGTACCATCGCGAAGATTTCCCAATCATCCATCACGGCTTTTTGCAGCGACCGATAAAATCGCAGCTCTGATTTGGTAACGAGCGCCTTCCGCGGCTCGTAGGGCAACCAGCGTGGTTCCGAATACATCCTCATCAGCAGGAAAGCCGCAATGACCACCAAAGCCCCGACAACGACGGGCCAGTTCTCAATAGCAAGAGTAAACAGTTGATTCATGCTGCGGACACGTTGAGGTCGAATTGGGCTTGGTGATGGCCACGACCACCATCAAACCATTACTAAAAGGATCTTACCTAAATCAGATCTAGGATCTAAAATCTAATCCTGCGACTGAGTTCCACTTTACCCGAACTGTCGCGTTTTCAACATATCAGCTTGGCCGCATAACATTTCGAGTCGGCACAAAAATTTTCTACCATGAATACAGCCGCCACTAATCGAAACCCGCTCTCATTCACAGATAAGACTCTGCCTGCAGTCAAACCGCTCAATCCTTTGAAGATTGGCAATGTAGAGATTGGCTTTCCGATCGTTCAGGCGGCGCTGTCGGGATACAGCGATTGGCCGATGCGCGTGATCGCCAAACGACTTGGCGCACCCTATACGATTTGTGAGGTGATGCTGGACGAATTTCTGGTGAGTCTGAAAGAGCGCAAACGTACCAGCCATTTTCTTCACATCTCTGACGAGGAGGAACCCGTTGGCGGACAATTGATGGGGGCCGAACCCGACCAGTTCGCTGCCGGTGCGGTGAAGCTGGTCCAAGCTGGGTTTCACATCATCGATATCAATTTTGGTTGCCCTGTCAAAAAAGTATTGGGACGTTGCCGAGGTGGTTTCCATCTTAGCCAACCGCCAGTGGCTCTCGAAATCATTCAAAAGACGCGCGACAATGTCCCGTCAGAGATTCCGGTGACCGTGAAGATGCGGCGCGGCATCGATGACTCCGAGGAGAGTCGAGATCAGTTTTTTGAGATCCTCGACGGTGCGTTTGCGATTGGCGTCGATGCGATCACCGTCCACGGTCGTACCGTGAAACAGCGATATGTCGGCCCCTCGCGATGGGAGTTTCTCAAAGAGGTCAAGCAACACATTGGCGACAACGTGCTGCTCGGTAGCGGCGATCTATTTACTGCCGCTGATTGCTTGGCGATGATTGAGCAGACTGGCGTGGACGGCGTCACGGTGGCTCGGGGGGCAATCGGCAATCCATGGATCTTCAATCAGGCCCGCGCTTTGGCCGCTGGTCAACCGCTTCCGGATCCCCCTAGGCTGCATGAGCAGAAGGAAGTTTTGCTAGAACACTATCGACTCGCCGAAGAGCTATATGGCCCGGATCGGGTGGGACGCTTGATGCGCAAGTTCGGAATCAAGTACGCGATTCTACACCCGGAACACGACGCGGTTCGATCGGCATTTGTAAAAGTAAAAAACATGGACGACTGGAAAGTAGCCTTGGACCAGTTCTATAGCACCGACGGGCCAGGTTGTCATCCCGATGGAAAAATGCATAAGGCACAAAGCAGCGGCCAGAAATGCGGGTGAGGGAATAAGACAGGCAACGATCGCTGGAAGCATGCACCAACGTTAGCTTTGGTCTTGTAGTACCAATGAATAAAAAAAGCCGCGTACAAGGACGCGGCTTTCGGTAACACTGGCTTTGTTGTGAAGCATTAACCTTGTAGCACAGCGATAAACGCTGGAATGTCATCGAAGTCAATGACTCCATTCTGGTCGATGTCACCGGCTGGAACAAGAACGCCAGAAATCAAAGCGTCTATGAATGGCGGGATGTCGTCGAAAGTCACCGAACCGTCTCCGTTTAGATCGCCTAGTATTACGGGGCCAACAACCGTGTAATCCGCTGGTGAATGTAGTTCGTTGTTCAATGAAGCATCATTAAGAACGATCCTTTCAGTATCTAGAGCTACCGCAACCCATTCGCTCTGGTCGTTCCAAACCTCGCCCTCCGCTTCATCGCTGCGATCATCGGCGCTAGTGTTATCCACGCCATCAATGCTGAATTGGACGTGGTCCGCAATGTTGGCACCGACGCCGAACGAAGTTTGCCAGTAAATTTGGACGCCGTAGGCACCTGCCGCATCCAACGGCTGTGCGAAAGCACCACCAATTGTACTGACGTTGACCGCCTGAGCATCGGCAGGATCCGCATCGTTGTTGAAATGGACAAACAAAGACTGGCCGCTTGAGAGCGTGAAACTGTTCAGGCCTGACGCTCCCGAGTAACGACGAACTTCATTTTCGTCGTGTGTGCAAAATCTCCAGCCGGCGAGCGGTTGACTAGTTGTTCCACTGTTGAAAAGTTCTAGCACAGATGTTGTAAGGTCGATTGACCGAATCTGTACAAAACGCTCGGGAACTGTAATCTGCGCAGTTACTGTTTCGGCCAATAATAGGAAGGCCGTAAATGCGATTGTTGCTAGACGTGCGTTCATTGAATTGCTCCATACTGGAATTGTCCTCGAAAATTGATCATCCGTCTAATTCGAGACTGGGTTGTATAAGTTTCAGCTACTTGACCGGCGACAGGAACCGGCTCTTACTTGAATTCTTTGCCACTAACCAATAAGTTCGAAGTTACACTTCGTCGCGAGTATTAGGTGGCACCCATTGATGTCCCGACGGTTGCCAGATCTTGCGTTGGGCGAAAAAAAAAGAAGAACTTTCTAGCCTGTTTGTGTCGTTGTCTGCTAACGCACGCTTGCAAGTTCAATGCGCTCTTGGGCTTGGCATTGGGAAACAGAGAGGAGGGGGGCTCACGCTGATTGTGCATCCTGCCGGCACGAATCCCATTACCCAAAAAGCGAGAGCTCTCGTCAGCGCGGAAAGTAGTCATGCCCTGTTAAAAGAGTTTGGTTTTTCTCGG
>CAZDBE010000161.1:0-12404 GCA_964503675.1 uncultured Pirellulaceae bacterium
TACTTGGGTTAACCTAAAGGCCGACTCGGACAAATGCGTTTTCCTCAAAGGCGTCGAACAAATGTATTTGCCGATAGCTCATGCGGAAGGGAAGTTCGTCGCCCGTGATCAATTGATCATCGATAGCTTAAAGACCAACAGCCAACTAGCGCTGACTTATTGCCGCCCCGACGGCAGCAATGGGGCCGATTTAAACTTCCCCGACAATCCCAACGGATCAACCGCCAACATCGCCGGCGTGTGTAGCGACTCAGGACGGATCTTTGGTTTGATGCCGCATCCAGGGCGATTCATTGATCCCACGCACCACCCGCGTTGGACACGCGAACCGCAGGGCGACGAGGGACAAGGCATGGTTGTCTTCCGCAACGCAGTTGAATTCTTCGCGTAGTGGGTAGGATCGTCAATTTGCTCGAGAGCAACTAGAATAGTGTTTTCCAAAACGTAAATTTAGTTGTGCAGGCCGAGCGAGTAATCGAATGGAAATTCTGGGTGGTCCAATTTTTGGCGTCGCGGGAGCTGGAGAATCTCATGGCCCGGGCGTTTCTACGATCGTTTTTGGCTGTCCGGCAGGCGTCAAAATCGACCGCGCTCGCATTCAGCACTTCCTCAATCGTCGTCGGCCCGGTTCCAACAAACATGGCACCCCACGCAATGAAGCGGATCGCGTTGTGCTGACGGCAGGTGTCTTTGACGATTCAGATCACGACGGCATGCTGCAAGGCCCCGAAATCGAAATCGGCGGTGGAGAAAGCTCCACACGCGTACCAAGCTACTCCGACGGATTCTCCACTGGCGAACCAATTGCTGCATTCGTAGCGTCCTCCTCCTCCAAAAGCGGTCACACTGACCTGATCAAGCACCATAAATCAAACGGATTCGTCGATTACCGAGGCGGTGGTCGCTCCAGTTACCGCAGTGCAATCACCGATGTCGTCGGCGGTTCGATCGCACGGGCGTTTCTAAGTGGAGCGTTTAAAACGCACTTCATCAGCAACATCGTTCAGGTTGGAAGCCTGAAAGCGACAAAAACCCTATCGGATCAGTTTACGTCAGAGACGGTCGATCCAGTGGAAGTCGGTGCTTTGGAGCAGCAACTTGCGAATGCAGAGATTTACACAGTCGATCCTGATTTTGCATCTGCAGCCGCGCAGCTAATCATGGAGACTCGCAAGCAAGGTGATTCATTGGGCGGTGTAGTCGAGGTAGTCGCCGTCAATGTTCCTGCGCTCGCGGGTGAACCACTGTACAACAGTTTGAAATTGCGGCTGATGGGATCGCTGGGTGGCTTACATGCCGTGCGCGCTGTTGAGGTCGGTTCGGGCCATGAAGTGGTGACACGATTGGGCAGTGAGAATAATGATCCAATTCGCAGTAAGGGATATCAGAGTAACCACCACGGGGGAATGTTGGGCGGCATGACCACTGGTAGCCCATTGGTGGCTCGTGTGTCCTTCAAACCAACCTCGACAATCACGAAAGCTCAGCAATCCGTTCGTAAGGATCTGTCAGAGATCGATTTCCAACTAGAAAAAGGCCGGCATGATCCGTGCGTTGCGATTCGCGCGGGAGTGGCGTTAGAATCGAGGATGGCAATCGAACTGGCCAATGCAGTTCTAGGTCATCAAGCCGGTAGGGTTCATCCAGAAGATTTCAAGCTGTTCTAGATCTTGTCCTTCTTTCGCGGGCCAAAAGGCGACGAACAAAACCTACTATTGAGCCTTCGCCACCCGAGCCGACTTCTTCTCGATCGCATCAAGCATCGCGCCAAAGACGGCCTGAATCTCTTTGGTTTGAGTGGCGCTACTATTATAACGGCTGTACTGCAAACGGATCTCGTCCGTGGTTAGCAACACACCATGCTCTTTCACGGCTGCAGCGAATCCTTCTACGGCAGCTTGGCGGCTGTCTAAATCCTGACCATTTTGGCTGGCGTAGTTCACCAACTCGCGCTGCGCGCGAGCCGTACCAAGCTTCGCGGCGATTTCCGTCGCCTGACGCGTTTTGCCGGCAACGTACAGCATTCGGTAAACCGATTCTTCATGCTTTCGCAAATTGTAGAACCCGTACCGCTGACGATCGTTGGCAAGTTTGGCCAACCACTGTGTCGCGACCGCTGCATGAATCACGCGACTAGAGTCTGTTAGTTCCCAAGAAGAACTCAAACCCTCGAACAAAGCTAACTGGGAATTGACAATTTGCGTATCAAAGTTCAGGTCAATAATCCGGATCAGCGGATCGGCCTGAGCCAAGCGCTGAACGATCAGACGATTCTGCTCACTACTCACCACGACACCGATCGGCAAGTAACGCGTTCGCCAATCGGCTCGCAGTTGCTGAATCACTTGGCTAAACCGAGGGCGCAACATGTTGTCGGTCAACAATAACAACTTCCAGTCAGGGCTGCTCGTGGCGGCTTTGTAGAACTCAAGCCCGTTGCGCACGGATTCAACCTTGGCTCCAGTCCCAGAGACGATTCCTTCAAACGTCCGAGAATCCTCGCTTGCGTAATGCCCGACCAGCACCCGCTGTTGCCCACGTGTATTGCTAATATAAGCCGCCAAATCAACGACATATGAGCTGCCCGCGTAAGCCCGCGGAGGATCAAGGCCCGCAATTGCATCCAACGCGGCAAATTGCAAATACCGTTCGCCCGAAAGAATACATTTAACCAACGGACAATTGCCGCCTTGTCCGGTGTACAAAACGGTGGAATCGTTTAGCTCTTTCAACAATTCGCAAATCCCGATCGATGCCGGAATGATCTCTCTATTCAACGACGCGTCCAGCAATTGGTTCAACTCCGATGGCTGCGGATTACCCAGCTGCTTTAGTAGTGCTTTGGCATCGATTGGCGTGTCGGGACCAGCCTGATTTTTAGCTGACTCGATAGACGCCAACAAAAACAGCTCTCGGTTTTGAAGGTTGTACGGATCAATTTCGAACAAAAGTTCAGCTTGGCTGGCCGCGCGAATACGGCTGGCCACGACCAGAGAAACACGCGTTGATTCAAATTTGTTGCTTGCCGCCTGATATTGCCAAACATTGACTTGGGCATTGGAACTAGCATTTTTTCGCTGTCCGCGTAGATTTTGGTTTGCTTTACGGCTGAGGTTAGCAATCAAGGACGATCGATCAATCGAGCCACCGAAATACTCTTGCAATCGTCTTTCGGCGAACGTTTTTACATTTTGAGGAGTCTTAGGCGAGAGGTATAGAAAGCTGATCAAATCGATCGCTTCGGTTGTTCCCAAATTAGCCAGTCCGTAATAAGACTCCACCTCGATCTGGCGATTGCCGCATGTCGCGCCCGCAACGAGTATCTCCGTCGCATCATTCTCCAATCGACGGACGGCCCCGCGGACGCCCGGCCACAAATCTTGAAGTTTCTCATCTCCGAACACTTCGAGCATGGCCGCATAGCCTTGGGGTCCAACTTGCTTGATCTTTCGAAAGGCAGTGCTGCGAACATTGATGTTAGGGTCGGCCAATGTTTTGACGAGGCCGCGAATCCGTGCGTCGGAAGTTGAATAATTTTTGGACGCACCCAAAACGCGTTTTGCTAAACGTTGGCTATCGGGAGCCAATTGCTCGACCGAATGCAGAATGTAGAAGAACTCGGCCCCGCGATCGATGTACAGATCGTACAGCTCTTTGTCATTCATCACCACTTTAGAAAGCTGGCTTAGGTAGACCCTAGCATCCGCCCACGCTTCCACATCGATCAGGGCAGAAAGTGCTTGAGCCAATTCGGCTGGCGTCTGTGGATCTTGGCGGCGAACCGAACGCACCACGAGCCCAATGTTGGATCGCTCATTATCGGCGGTCAGTTCAAATACTTTTTCTCCCTCGCTTGTTTCAGTAGCGGCAGCCGCACTGCCAAGGGACGCCGATCTATCCGCTTCGGTGACTTCAAAAGGATTGTCCTGAACGATGGCTCCGCAGGTCGCTTGATTTTGCCCAATTTGAGTGAAAATTGCGATCACCATGGCCATCAACATTGGAATGGCGAACCGGAATTTCACGTTGGAGCAAATCATTAGCATGGCCGTAGGAGAATCGTCTTGATCGGAGCGGTGGCATCAGGGTTGGATATGTAGGAACGATTGTAATTGGCAATTCACCAATTCCAGTCGCTACAACCGGAATAAACAGCCTGTAACTTCGTTTCGCGGCTCCCAGATCAATCCGAATTCTGGCAAATCCGGCTACGTCGGCGCACGCACGCCGCTACGACAATCGCTTCTTCCACAAATCGACTTGGCTGGCGACCATCGCCGGCGCGGTTGAACCAACGCTTTGGAAGGCTTGGACCGCTTTGTCCACTCCCAACACATCATAGACCGACTCGTCCAAAGACGAATCAAAAGACTGGAAATCTTCGATTCTCAGCTCGGAAAGGGTAACGGATTTTTCGGTTGCAAGCTTCACGAGCCCTCCGATCAGATGATGAGCGGTGCGCTGCGGCAGACCACGCTTAATCAGATACTCCATCAACGTCGTGGCATCGAGGAACCCGCGGTCCAGTCGACCGGCGATCGAATCCAACTTCAGACGTGCTCCCTCGACCAGTGGGGCCGCCACTTCCAGACAACTTTCGACCGTGTCGACCGCATCAAATAACGGTGGTTTGTCTTCTTGCAAATCGCGATTGTATGCCAGCGGCAGGCCCTTAGTTAGCATTAGCAGTGTCTGCAGGCTGCCTACGACTCGTGCCGTTTTTCCGCGCGTCAATTCCAGCACGTCCGGGTTGATCTTTTGCGGCATGATCGACGAGCCGGTACAAAATTCGTGCGGCAGTTGAATGAAATCGAACTCGACAGTCGACCATAAAATCCACTCTTCGGCCCAGCCACTCAAATGGATCGCAATCGTTGAGAGGCAGAAAACCGTCTCAAGTAAATAGTCTCGGTCGCTGGACGAGTCGAGGCTATTGGCGACCAAGCCGTCAAATCCCAAACGTTTTGCCGAGTTTTCACGGTCGATTGGCAACGTCGTGCCGGCAAGCGCGGCAGTCCCTAACGAACACAAATTCACTCGTCGGCGACAGTCGGCTAAACGTTCTCGGTCACGCTGAAATTTTTCACAGTACGCCAGCCAGTAATGTGGCGCGAGTACAGGCTGAGCGCGTTGCAGATGGGTGTACGCCGGAATGATGACGCCGGCGTCCAAATCGCAGCGGCTGAGAAAAGCCGATTGTAGGTCGGCGAGCAAACCGTCGAGTCGATCGATCGCATCACGCACCCACAGACGGGCATCGGTGGAGCACTGATCATTGCGGCTGCGACCGGTGTGCAGTTTTCTTCCTACATCCCCCAAGCGGTCGATCAGAACCTGTTCGATATTCATGTGAATATCTTCCAGCTCTTGGCGGAATTCAAATTGGCCACTTTCAATCTCGCCTTTGATATCCGTCAGCGTTTTCTCGATCTGCTGAGCTTCGTCGGCAGTCAGAATTTTCTGGTCTGAGAGCATATGAGCGTGAGCAATGCTGCCTCGAATGTCCTGTTGGTACATACGATAGTCAAAGCTGATGCTTTCAGTAAATTTCTCGACGCGTTTGTCGACGGCGGCGTCGAATGCACCGCTGCGACTGGGGCTGGAACCGGAGCTAGAACTGGACAAGGAAAACCTCAATAAAGATAATGTGGAAGCCAAAGACTAAACGGGTACTAAAAAGCTGTCAAACGAGCTGGCAAATGGCGTTCATTTTGAGGAAACGGTCGACAATATCCTCAAATCAGCTACCTTCTAAATTCTGTAAGCCAATCAGAGCTAATTGCCGATTCAAAACAAACGTATCGCTGGCTGCCAAACACTCTTTCAAATTCGATTGCCGGATCTGGTTTTCCACTATGAATTTCTTGATTAGACAAATGATAAAACATCTGACTTTGATGGCCGTCACGGCAGCCTGTTTTTTAAACGGCGCGTCGGTATCTGGGACTCTACTGGCCAGTCCACAATCCGCCGAGAGATCTGCATCCAATGCTGCCGAAACCACCGAGGGTCAATGGATCAAACATGCGGCAGACGGCTCCAACGCCGAAATAATGATGCCAGCCAAGCCGCGATTGAGCGAACGTACTTTTCGCCCGGTCGCCGACGAGCCCTTCATTCAAGTGAAAACATGGCTGTGCTCGGCCAATGGCAAGCAGATCGTTTTCACGATGTCCTACCATGATCTGCATGAGAAGCCCGTAACTCGCAAGAAAATCAAGCAAACTCTCGATGGAGCCGTCAAAGGCACCGTCGCACAAGTCGTCGGCAATATCAAGGACACCGTTGAGGAGGTTAAGGTTCGAACCTACCCCGGTCGGAAGTTTTCCTATGAGTTTATGCTGGGAGACCAAGCGTTGAAGTCAGACGCCGAGGTTTATTTGATCGGAAAACGCCAATACATGCTCAGTACAATCTTCAAACCATCAAATTACCAACCTGAGCTTTCGCAGAAGTTTTTCGAGACATTCAATCCGTTCGACCCAGAAGACGAGACGCTCGCCGCGGGCAGCTTCGATGCGAGTGATTCAAACGCTGACTCCCAAGGCACTGGCTTTGACGGGCTGACTCTCCCCTCTGGCGAACAGCCGACTGAACTGAAATAGCAGATCGCTGGTGGTCTAGGTCTCCAGCAATTCAAGTACGCTGTGCCCATTCCAATCTGCCGCCGCGGTTGAGACCCCGAATTTACCACCGTTTCTTCTCGAATCCCTCGAATCGGGCTTTAGCACCTTGAAGGAAGTACCAGGGTGTTGGTACCCTTGGGAAATTTTGCACCCTTAAGGAATTTCGCCTTCACGAGTTTTCTGGTTGGCTGGCTGTTTGCGCGTGTTAAACACGCTCAAAAGCAGGCTAATCTGATGAAACTTGGTAAGTTCATCGTAGGGTAACTTTCCGACAAATCATTTTTTTAAGGTCTCTCGAGTGCCACGTCGCGACGACATTCATAAAATTCTGTTGATTGGTTCTGGCCCCATCGTTATCGGCCAAGCCTGCGAATTCGATTACTCGGGCACCCAAGCCTGTAAGGCCCTCCGCGAAGAAGGGTATGAGGTTGTGTTGGTTAATTCCAACCCCGCTACGATCATGACCGATCCGGGCACCGCCGAACGGACCTACATTGAACCGCTTGATTGGCGGATCGTTGAAAAGATCATCGCCAAAGAGAAACCGGACGCTGTATTACCTACGCTTGGCGGTCAAACGGCGCTCAACCTTGCATTGGATCTGGACAAAAACGGCGTCCTTGAAAAGTACGGCGTCGAAATGATCGGTGCCAAAGCCGACGTCATCGACAAAGCGGAAAACCGCGAGCGATTCGCAATCGCAATGGACAAATGTGGTCTGAGCGTTTGCAAAGGACGCACCGTCAACACGGTTGCAGAGGCGCGTGAGGTACTAGAAGAGGTCGGCCTGCCCACTCTAATTCGTCCCAGTTTCACCATGGGCGGTAGCGGTTCTGGAATTGCTTACAACCGCGACGAATTTAATACGCTCGTCCAGCGTGGTCTTGACCAATCACCCACCACTGAAGTCCTTATCGAAGAATCCATCATCGGCTGGAAAGAGTACGAGATGGAAGTCGTCCGTGACATGGACGACAACGTGATTATCGTATGCGCAATCGAGAACTTTGACCCGATGGGCGTTCACACCGGCGATTCCATCACCGTCGCGCCGGCTCAGACACTCTCCGATGCCGAATACCAGCGCATGCGTGACGCCAGTATCGATATCATCCGCGAGATCGGCGTCGAAACAGGTGGCTCGAACATTCAGTTCTCGATCGATCCAAACAGTGACCGAATGATCGTGATCGAGATGAACCCGCGCGTCAGTCGATCAAGTGCTCTCGCATCCAAGGCCACCGGATACCCTATCGCGAAAATTGCGGCGAAACTGGCTGTCGGCTATCGACTATGGGAACTAAAGAACGACATCACCCAGAAAACCCAAGCCTGTTTTGAACCTACGATCGACTATGTTGTCACCAAGTTTCCACGGTTCACTTTCGAAAAATTTCCCGAAGCCGACGATACGCTGACGACCCAGATGAAAAGCGTTGGCGAGACGATGGCCATCGGCAGGACGTTCAAGGAATCCTTTCAAAAAGCGCTCCGCGGCCTCGAAGTGGGTAGTTTTGGCTTCGGCTGCGACAACAAAGATCTCTGGGGAACCGAGGAGCAACCCGATCGCGACGAGATCCGTTCCAAGCTATCGGTTCCCAACGCGGCGCGGCCTTGGTATTTGCGGTATGCGTTTAAGCTGGGTATGTCGATCGAGGATGTGTTTGAACTGACTAACATCGATCGCTGGTTCCTGACTCATCTTCACGGCATCGTCGAAATTGAAGAACAACTGCGTGCTACGACGCTGGCTGACGTTTCGACAGCACTGCTGCGAAAGGCCAAGCGCGCCGGTTTCGCCGATCGCCAACTGGCTCATATCTGGGAGTCCAACGAACTGGAAGTTCGCAAGGCGCGAAAAGAAACGCATAAGATCATTCCCACGTTTAAATCGGTCGACACCTGTGCGGCTGAATTCGAAGCCTACACGCCATATTTCTACTCAACCTTCGAGCACGAAGACGAAGTACCACCCAAAGGTGACAAGAAACGAATCATCATCCTTGGCGGTGGCCCCAACCGAATCGGTCAGGGGATCGAGTTCGATTATTGCTGCTGCCACGCCAGTTTTGCACTGCGTGAAATGGGCATCGAATCGATCATGGTCAATTCGAACCCGGAAACCGTTTCGACGGACTACGACACCAGCGACATTCTGTTCTTCGAACCTTTAACCGTGGAGGATGTGCTGAACATTTGTGACAACGTCAATCCGGACGGCGTCATCGTTCAATTCGGTGGACAGACGCCGCTGAATCTGGCCCGGGCTCTCTCAGACGCCGGTGTGCCGATCATTGGTACCAGCGTGGACACCATCGACGCGGCCGAAGATCGTGAACAATTTCAAAAACTACTCAATACGCTTGACCTTAAACAGCCGCCAAACGGCATCGCCCAAAACATGAACGAGGCGCGGCAGGTCGTCGCTGAAGTGGGATACCCTGTCCTCGTCCGGCCCAGCTTTGTGCTTGGCGGTCGCGCGATGGAGATCTGTTACGACAAAGCCCAGTTCGAACGTTTCGTGCTCGAAGCGTTTATTGTTTCTGCGGGCCAACCGGTTCTGGTCGACAAGTTCCTTGAAGAGGCCATCGAAGTTGATGTCGACTGTATCGCTGATGGTACCGACGTCGTGATCGCCGGCATCATGGAACACATCGAAGAAGCAGGCGTTCACTCGGGCGATTCGGCTTGCTCGATTCCACCGTACAGTCTGAGTGAAGACACGCTGGACGAAATTCGCGCTGCCACCGTGGCGATGGCTAAGTACCTGAACGTCGTCGGTCTGATGAATGTTCAGTTCGCAATTAAGAAAGAAGCCGATACGACCAACGTCTACGTGTTGGAAGTGAATCCACGCGGCAGCCGAACGGTGCCGTTTGTTGCTAAAGCGACGGGAGTTCCGGTCGCCAAGATCGCGGCAAAGGTTATGGCTGGCATGACGTTAAAGGAACAGGGAATCACCGAGGAGCTGGTACCTTCGCAGGTGTCGGTCAAGGAAAGCGTGTTCCCGTTTCGCAAGTTTGCCGGCGTCGACATCGTGCTGGGACCAGAAATGCGATCAACTGGCGAGGTAATGGGAATCAGCCCTGATTTCCCGACCGCATTCGCGAAAAGCCAACTGGCCGCTGGTGTCATCCTTCCAGAATCCGGACGCATCTTCGTCAGCGTTCGTGGACCTCATAAAGACCGCGCCGTTCAAGTCGCCCGCCAGTTGAGCGAGATGGGTTATGATATCATCGCGACTGCTGGAACAGCGCGCGTCATCGAGGAAGCCGGCATTCCGGTAGAAAGCGTTAAGAAGTTGTCAGAAGGTTCGCCGAACCTGATCGACCACATGAAAAACGAAGCCGTTGATCTGATTATCAACACGCCCAATGGTAAAGGGGCGCGAACTGACGAAGGACAAATTCGAGCTGCCTCAGTACAAGCCGGCATTCCCTGCATCACCACGATTCAGGCTGCCGAAGCTGCGGTGGAAGCGCTCAAGTCGCTGCGTGAGCAACCGATGGAGGTGCAAGCACTTCAGGAAAGGTTTACATCATGATTCAATCCACCACTGAGAACACTCCAGAAACCCAAGCCAAGCAATGGGACCGCGCATCGATTCAAGCGCTGTTTGATTTGCCGCTGATGGATTTGATCTTCGAGGCTCAAACAGTCCATCGAGCAAACCACAAACCGAACACAGTTCAATTGAGCAGCTTACTGAGTATTAAAACCGGTGCTTGCCCGGAAGACTGTAAGTATTGCCCGCAGAGTGCGCGGTACAAAACCGGACTCAAAACCGAACGCCTGATGCCTCTGGACAAAATCGTGGCAGCGGCAACAGAAGCCAAATCCAATGGCGCGGAACGTTTCTGCATGGGAGCCGCATGGCGCACTCCCAAAGATTCCGACATCGAAGAGGTGTCTGAAGCGATTGCGGCGGTGAAGGCGCTCGGTTTGGAGACGTGTGCAACACTCGGCATGCTCAAACCCGAACAAGCCGAAAAACTAGCCGATGCAGGACTGGAGTACTACAACCACAACTTGGATACCTCGCCCGAGTTTTACGGCGAGATCATTTCAACCCGCACGTACGATGATCGTCTTGAGACTTTGGAGAACGTGCGCGAAGCCGGCATGAAAGTTTGCTGCGGCGGAATCGTCGGCATGGGTGAAACGAAGACCGATCGCGTCGGATTGATCGAAGCACTTGCGAATCTGGAGCCCTATCCAGAAAGCGTTCCGATCAATAACTTGGTCAAGGTCGCTGGCACTCCGCTGGGTGAACTGGAAGACATTGATCCATTTGATTTCGTGCGCATGGTTGCAGTGGCCCGGATCACGATGCCGAAGTCATATGTGCGTTTGTCGGCCGGTCGGGAAGAAATGAACGACCAACTACAAACCATGTGCTTCATGGCCGGTGCAAATTCGGTGTTCTACGGTGATCAGTTACTGACCTGCAACAACGCTTCGGTGGAACACGACCGAGAACTGTTTGCGAAACTGGGAATCAACGCCTCGTAATTTCTACGAAGCGGAGCCAACACACTATGCCTTGGCGAAACGAAATTCTCAAACAGCACGCCGATCGCAAGGCGGATAACCTTTGGCGAAATCTGCGCGGTATTGAATCCGCGCCCGGTCGAACTATCAACGTCGACGGCAAATCGTTGCTGAACTTTTGTAGCAATAATTACCTGAGCCTCGCCGGCCATCCTGACGTTGTCGCAGCTGCTCATGCCGCCACGCAAAAATATGGCGCCAGTACGACCGCGTCACATCTGATTGTTGGCCATACGGAGATTCATCAAAGGCTCGAAGAAAAAATCGCTCAGTTTGTCGGCGCGGAGAAGGCGATTTTGTTTTCAACGGGCTATATGGCCAATCTGTCAATTCCAACGACGTTTTTGGGGCGCCATGATTTATTGGTTCAGGACCGGTTGAATCATGCGTCGATCATTGACGCAGCCAAAATGAGCGACGCGAAACTCCGCCGGTATCATCACTGCGATGTGGTCGCTGCTGACAAAGTTCTCGCGGACCAAAATGCGAAACAAGCGTCGTCCCGAAAGATGCTGGTTACCGATGGCGTATTCAGCATGGACGGTGACATTGCACCGTTGGATACACTCCATCAGTCATGCAAGGACCACAACGCCTTATTGGTCGTCGATGATGCACATGGTTTCGGCGTCGTTGGGCCTGCCGGACTTGGTACTTTGTCGACATTCGATCTCGGGCCAACTGGCAACACCTTGATGCTGGGCACACTATCCAAGGCCGTCGGTTCATTCGGTGCCTTTGTCACCGGCGACGCCGTCTATATCGATACGCTGATTCAGCAAGCTCGGCCGTTTATCTACACCACCGCTTTGCCGGCAGCAACTGTCGCCGCGTCTCTTACAGCGATCGAGTTGTTTGAATCCGAGGCTTGGCGGCGAGAAAAATTGAACGATAACATTCGGCTCTTCAGAAAATTGGCCGAAGGAGCGGGTATTCCATTAACGAATTCTGTAACACAGATCCAACCCATCGCGGCCCGAGACAGCGCGGCGGCGCTGACCGCAAGTAGACAGCTAAAAGACATGGGGATCATGGCCATCGCAATTAGGCCGCCCACCGTCCCTGTTGGACAAGCACGCATTCGAGTTACCTTGATGACCGATCATACAACCGCAGATATTGAAAAGCTTGTCGCTGCATTAAGAACAGCCCTCCCCGTCGGCGAGCCTCCGACCCTCCCTCCGGGGGCTCTTCGTCATTTTTAGTGGGTTCATTTTGGTTGCATTT
>CAZDBE010000162.1:0-12393 GCA_964503675.1 uncultured Pirellulaceae bacterium
TTCTGGCGAATCCCACTACGGCCAACCCTAAAATTCAGCTTTGACAAACCACTAGTTGTGTTAACGGAAGAGCCCACCGAGCTACGTTGATGCCTACTGCGAAATTAGCACGCCAATGAAGGCATCGATGTCCGCGAAGTCCACAAAACTGTCTTCGTTCACATCGGCTTCTTCAAGGTATTGGCCGCCTTGCAGGATCGAAATGAAGGCCGGAATGTCCCCAAAGTCAACCACGCCGTCTTGGTTTACATCACCTAATAAAACCTCTTCGACAGCAAGCGTTGTCACCGTAAGGCTGGCCGTGTCAGTCCCGCCGCGACCATCACTAATTTGATAATTGACGGTCTCGGTTCCAACATACCCAACGTTAGGGCTGTAAGTAATAGACTGATCTGAATTGACCATGAACTGGCCGTTTCCGCTTGAGTTCTCGCGCGTGATCGAAAAATCCCAAGTGAAATAATCTGCGCCCGCACTCGACCCAGATCCCGGTCCATCGGGGCTAACTCCAATGTAAATCGTCGTTCCAGCGGTCAAAAACCCCAGTGAAGTGTCGAAGTCACCTGTGCTCGCCGCTGCGACGCTGCCTATTTGAGTTACGGTGGTTCCTACATGCAGCATGACTCCCACACCGTCGCCGGATGTGTTGCCACGATTGAGAAAACTGTTCTCAATGCTGTAATTGCCGTCGGACAGAACCGTGTAAGCAGCGATGGGATAGCGATCAAACGGCACACCATTGTCAGTACCAGGCCCTGGGTGACCAGAACCTGACCGCAGATTCAGATACTGCTCGGATGCTGGACGATACGCGGTTCCATCTACTGGCATCGCAGAGTAGTTAGCAGCGTCTCCAAACGCGCCGTTGTTGTTCCACAGGTACTGCCAACCACTTGCCGGCCCCGGCGACGTTTGAAAATCATCAGAGTAGTCGGCCACAACTACTGAAGTGCCGGCCGTTGACGAGCCCAGCGTTACAGTGAGAGCATCGTTGTTAGGGTCGCTGTCATTGTTCAACACATGAACCGATTGTTTCCATCGAGCAACACCGTCAGGTTCTGCGGGATGATGGCGCGGTCGCCCGCGCCCGGTACGATGCCTCCAACCCATGTCGAAGGTGCAGTCCAATCCTGAACACCTGTTAACGATGCATCAGCAGTGATCGTTGCCCCCCGAAGAGTTTCGTAACCAATCAAGTTGCTCGAAATTTGGAGTAACGCAAAAACCAACAAAAGATTCGAAACACGTTTCCAACAACTGGAGGAGCCGGGATTCCGTAATCGTCGAGTCCTACTTCGGCTGGGAGACGGCAGAGATGGCATGTAAAATCCTAGAATGGCGGGGCTTTGCAGAACGCAAAATTGTCAACAATAATATAGTGTTGAGCGGGAGAAGGGGCAACTGAAACATGGGCCAAATCGGCCGCATTGTAACGAATCGCCCAATAGAAATTACTATAATGAGGCCTGAACGGCCAAAAGAGAGTTAGCCGCTATACGAAGCCAGCCCCGTAGGCGGGCGGAGGCGGTTAGTGACGGCTCAACACGCCAAGAGATTCCGCATGATGAAAGAAAGCACGCACGGTGCTTGTTGCTACGATCCTCAGCAACTGCCGCTAGTGTAGGTACCACCCACAAACGGGCTCATCAAGCCACGGCCCAAACCCGGATTGCTCTGCGGGTAAGCCGCTTGGCCTCCGAATCCGTAGTTGAGTTGAGGAGTTACGCCATAACCGTAGGCAGCCTGAGGCGCATATGCTGGCGGATAGTTTGCCGATTGCCACTGTGGTGCGAAGGTTCCTTGTGCAGCATATCCAGTTTGATTCTGATACGCGCTCTGGTATCCATTAGTCTGGTACCCACTAGGCAGCGACTGCCTAAACGCCGAATGGGACTGAAACGGACCGGTCGCGCTACAGCCGGTGAAGACGAACGTCACCATCAGCACTAGGAAGACAGTGGAGAGAGCAGACTTTTTGAATGCAAAGGGTATGGAATTCTGCATCAGGGTGTTCCGTGTTGGTAGGTTACAAAGCTCCGCAGCCAATCTCGCAACAGATTGGCGAGACCGTCTGTAGTCTTTCGAGTTCAGCTACAGTGAAATTTGTTTCTCGCAAACAGGTTCGACGTCTTGGTACGAACTGCCCGGTCAATTGTTCACGACAGTTAAGCAATTGCTGTCAGAAAAAAATGATTGCTCGGCGCTTTCCACTTCGGTTCGGTGAACGACCTGCCAAAGCAGACGAACATGAAAAACTGTCCCTGCGCCTTCAATCCGGCGCGACCGGAATATTTTCCAACGCTTTCACTCTTGCTGTCACGAACGACGAAGTAAATGGTACTCCATCGTCACTGGTCGAAAACGAAAACCAATAAGCGAGTCAACTTCTTTTCCAGAAGTTGTACATCCAATCGCTAGTTTTTCAGTTCGGCAATCGTGGGTACAGGCAGTGCTTCGACGCTGCCTGCCCCGCGGCCACCTTTTATTCAGTCTGCTCTTTGTTATGCACCTCACCCCGGCAAAAACTTTTCTAGGACAACGCGACCAAGTTGTCTCTTACTGGAAAATTGGAAAACCGGTAACTGCAGGTCACTGGTATCATATTTTTCGCGCCAAACCCAAATCGCTTAGCGCCGATCACCCATGGGACTACGTAATCAAGTTGGTTAATCCGGATTTGCCGCCGGCGAAGCTGCAGTTTGCCCTCGATCGCTTGGGACGCGAAGCAGTCGCAACTGAACAAATCATGCACTCAAATGTGATTCGGTTGCTGGATGCGGAACTGGATCGGGCTCCGTTTTTTCTGGTACAGCCGTGGATGACGGGCAAGTCGCTGGATCGCTTTCAGGCCAGCAACTGCCATACGACCGTCAATCGTTTGATCTGGATGGCTCGACAAATCGCGGAAGCACTGCACGCAAGTCATGAACAAGGCCGCGTGCATTTAGGGCTCGATCCGTCGCATGTTTTGTTGGGGCCAACGGGAAGAACGACGCTGATAGGCTGGTCGCAGTCTCATCCAGTTGGAATCGAAGCGTGGTTGCCGCACGATCGCTTGCAACTGGCGAAGTACACCGCCCCAGAGTGTTTTGAGAAAGGCTACTACGCCAATTTCGCCAGCGACGTCTACTCTTTGGGGGCGCTAATGTACAAAATGTTTAGCCGCGTCGCTCCCTACGAGGGGCAGTCAATTAAAGAGATTGCAAACGCGTCTCAGAAAAGCCTGCCGATCGATTTGATGATCCAGCAACCGGTTTGCCCCGCTGCGGTCTACCGACTTGTTCGCCGGATGCTATTGAAGAATCCAGCCAAACGCCCACCGATGCGGGAAGTACTGGAGAAACTGATCGCAGCGGAGATCGAGCACCTGTGTGATCCAACATTGGTACAGCTGTGAAGCTGTACCGATTGTGATGCAGGAAGAAGAATCTGGATGTCGCGCTAACCGGGACAAAACTCTTCAGCCGTCTTCATGGCGTGAGTCTCAACGACTTTTTTTCCGGTTGCAACATAATCTTGCTGGCCATGTGGTAACGTTGTGAGTGAGCTCTCCCATCGACTCTAACATCCTGCAATCTCTCTGCAATTATGACTACAGACGCAACCCAACAAATGACCTACTACGAAGTATTAGGTGCGAATCCAATGGATCAATTGGATCGCATCGAGGATCTGTTTCGTCAACTAGCGTACAACGCAGAACAGTCGGGAGATCACTCGCAAGTCCCATTAGCCGTCGAAGCCTTCAAGGTGCTGCGTGACCCAGCCAAACGCCACCAATATGACCTGCATCTTTCGCAACAGCGGCATGTAGCTGTGAGGCAACAAAGTCAGCCTGTCCAGCAGCGCCAGCCTCAAGAGGGCGTCCAACCACCCTCAGCGGCACAGCCGCAGCACCAACCGACGCAATCGCAACAGATGCCCACCCAACCGCAACCGGCTCAGCATCAACCAACGCAGTCACCGATAGTGGCCTCTCCTGAACAAGTTCAAGCAGCGCCGGTTCAGGATGTGTCTGCTGTTGCGCCGCCAACCGAGCAACCGGCTGTGTCGATCCCCAACGTTCAGGCCGAACCGGCTCCGGCACAGGCTATAGAATCAGTCGCAGCACCAGTGCAAGATCCTCCTGCTGCCGCTGAAACAGAGTCCGAAGATGCCCCCGAGTTTTGTCCGGACACTGCTCAACGACGACGACGTGAAATACTGGCGATGTTTTACAAACGGCGCCGCGATGACGCAAAGAACCCCGGAATCGCAATTGGCGGAATCGAGCAAAAGGTCGATTACACCTACGAGGTGCTTGAATTCCACCTCTGGTTTATGCAGCAAAGAGAATGGTTGCTGCGTCTTGAATCAGGCATGTTCACCATCACCTATCTAGGCGTTGAAGAGCATGAGAAAAACCTAATTGAAGGTTTGATCCGGTAGAACTCATGATGGCCGGACTCATCAGAATCTGGTTAGTTTTCGAGGGGGCGGCCTGAAGTCTGGCGCTTCCAGCTATGGGAGCACGGACTATCGCATCGGCGGCTTGCCCATCATACGTCGCAGCATACCGATCTGCCCCGCATGCAGCATCTCGTGATCCGGAGCAAACAAAAGCGCTCCATACTTCGTCGCGTATGCCGCGTGAGGAGGACCACTTTCTTCGTCAAGTGTTTCCTCAAGAGACGCGATTTCGGATCTCATTTGCTGGTGGACTTTACTCAGCACCTCTAGTATCTCACTGGGGGACGGGTAAGCATCTCGCTCGGGTTTGGGTGTTGTTCCCTTCATGAACAGTTTGCGAAATTTCCCCGACATCAGATCGGAGTCTTCCAATTTTCGACCGCGTTGCCGAAACAGCGTTAACCCGTATTCCGACATTGCAATATGCCCCACTTGCCACGCGATATGGGTCACGTAATCGTGCGGATTCTCGGGAACCCAAAACCAATCGTCATCACTCAGCCCTTCCAACGAGATCATGGTGTAATTGCGTGCAAATTCTATCTTTCGTAGGGCGACCGCCAACCGTTCGGAGAGGCCTTCGGCCGATGGATAGACGTGATCAAAGATCTCAGCCATTGTTCTTCTTTCATTGCCCTCGGAAAATGTGTCTCCCTCCCGCCGGGAGGGGTCGGAGGCTCACCGACCGGGAGAGTTGTAAGGCACAGCGGTATTGCCTACGCTTCGATTTCGAAGATGCCTTCGACTTCCACCAAAACCCCAAGCGGCAAAGCTGAAACACCGACGGCACTGCGAGTTCCAACGCCCGCATCATCTCCGAAAACACTGGCCATCAACTCGCTGCATCCGTTAACGACAGCCGGTTGCTGGATGAAGTCATCAGTGCAGTAGACCATGCCAAAGATCTTGACGACGCGTTTGACTTTGTCCAATGATCCGAGGTGAGCCTGCAACGTGGAGAGAATCGCTAAGCCCGCCTGTTTAGCGGCGTCGTAGCCTTGTTCTTGCGTTGAGTCTTTCCCAACGCAACCGGTTAGCAAACTTCCGTCAGGCATCATTGGAAGATGGCCCGAGGTGTAGACCAGATTCCCCACCGTCATTACCGGCTTGTAAACACCGACTGCTTTGGGTGCCGGCGGCAGTTCGAATCCAAGTTCTTTAAGACGATCTTCAGCACTCATCAGTTCTAGCTCTCGTGGGTGTTTTGGGTTTGCCAATCTTCAAACGACCATCAGACCACCAGCGGTCACTGTTTTCAAGCCCGCGATTGATTTTGAAGAGGTGGCTGGGCAACACCGCCACGCACGACATCCAAGATTGAATCTATCTCGGGCCGATCGAACGGAGTTGTGCAGACACTATGCAGTCGCACGATGCCCTGAGGATCAATCAGGACATCGCCACCTAACTGACGAATATCTTTGCCCTTCTTCAGCGAACCGTGTCCTGCAATAATCAGTTTAACATATTTCCAAATTGCAGACGGACGAGAAAGCGTCCACCACGATCCGGAAAGTAAGCCATAGCCGCGATAAAGGTCTCTTTCGGCATCCAGTAGGATCGGCCACTCCAGCCCAGTATTAGCCGTGTACCATTCCCCCAGTGACTCGCTGTCAAACGTGACGATCTTGACTCGCACATCCAGTTGTTCCAGATCTTCCTTCCGATGACGCAACTGCGTCACATGCGCGCGGCACGGCGGTCAGCCAAGATGCCGGTGAAAAACCAACATCAGCCAGTGCCCTTTATCGTCGGACAGATCGTGCCGTCTTCCAAGTGTGTCGAGAAGCGCGAAAGGTAGAGCCGGTTTAGAGATTAAATTGTTGGACATGACTGAATGTGGGAGACCGGTAACAAGAAAGCCTTAGTGATCTGGCGCCTTAATATAACCGTTGAACAACGCCGGATTTTAACCCTCTCAAAATACCTTCTTTTCTATGGACACCAATTGGGCCGTTCCAAACTTCCGTAAGAATCCTTAAACTTCGCCTGCAACCTCACTCTCTTTTTTGAAAGTAGATCTCTCGATGGTCCCCAAACTTAAACTTGCCGGTGGCACAGAAATCCCGGCAGTCGGACTCGGAATGTGGAAAGTCGACCAACCTCAGGTCGCAGCGCTGATCGAGAGTGCCGTCGAAGTTGGCTATCGTCATTTCGACTGTGCATGTGACTACGGAAACGAAGCACAAGTCGGACAAGGCCTTAACTCTGTTCTCCAAACCGGCAAGTGCAAGCGCGCGGATCTTTGGATCACATCCAAGCTGTGGAACACTTACCACGCCGCCGAACACGTACGTCCTGCTTGTGAAAAAACGCTCAGCGATCTCGGACTAGATTACCTCGACTTGTACCTTGTCCACTTCCCCATCGCAACGAAGTTCGTGCCGTTTGAAGATCGTTATCCGCCAGAATGGTTTTTTGATCCCGCTTCGCCGAAGCCAAAAATCGAGTATGCTCCAATATCTATTCGCGAAACGTGGGAGGCGATGGAGAAGCTAATTGAATCAGGCCTAGTTAAAAACATTGGCGTTTGCAATTTCAACTGCCAGTTGCTGCGGGAATTGCTGACTTGGGCCAACATCCGCCCGTCCGTTTTGCAGATCGAATCACACCCGCAACTGACACAAGAGAAACTGATCCGCTTTTGCGGTGACGAGGAGATTTCGGTCACCGCGTTTTCTCCACTGGGAGCCGAATCGTATTACAGTCTCAATATGGCCGAGGCAGACGAATCAGTTCTGCGGCAACCGGTCGTACAAGAGATTGCGGCGGCCACCGGAAAAACGCCGGGGCAGGTAGTTCTACGGTGGGGCGTTCAACGCGGAACATCGATCGTACCCAAAACGTCACGGGTCGAGCGACTGAAAGAGAATTTAGCGATCTTTGATTTCAAGTTGACTGACGAACAGATGCAAAAGATTTCTGCATTGAATTTGAATCGCAGGTTCAACGATCCCGGTCACTTCGCCGAAGCTGCGTTTAACACGTTCTTTCCAATCTACGAGTAGTCATGGTTCTCGTTGCGGACTACAGTTTCGCGTTTTAATCGTAATGGACGAGGTCACGAGCCCAAAAGGTAGACAACCCGGAACAGGACATCGTAACCCCCTCCACTACGGTTTCTCCTACTCTTTGACGCGTATATTCTTAAACAACACTGTGCCTTGGGGGCCCTTGTGAATTTGCAATCCAAAGAAACCATCTGAATAAGATCCGTCGTCGGTCCAGTTTGCCATCGGCACGCCGTTGACCCACGTCTTGACTTCATTGCCCTTGGCAGAAATTGTCACTCGGTTCCAGCCTTCTTGCTTTAGCGCCGAACGTGTCGGCACGTGATCCTCTAACCATAACGGATAAAAGTAGCCGCCGCAGCTCTGCCCGTAGATGCCGCCTGACCAAAAACGGCCTTTGGCAAAACCAGCAAACCCCTCCAGCTCAACCTGTGGACCAAACACTGTACGATTAACGTTAGAATCAGGTTTCTTCTTGTCCCTAGGACGTGACTTTGAGCGAAACATCACCCCAGTATTGCCGTCGACCAACCACTTAACATCGCAAGTGAAAACAAAATCTTTGAAATCGCTACGCTCAGTACTTAGATAGGTGCTTTCGGAACCCCGAACGCAGGTCCCCTTAATCATACCATTCTCAACTTCGAATTTGCACGTGCCACCGTACGGCTTCCACCCCGTGAGATCACGCCCGTTGAACAGATCAGTAAATCCTTCTGTCAGCTCAGGCTCCTCATCAGTGTTGAGCAACATCTCAGCCGGATCGGGCACATTCTTCTGCGTCTTGTAGCGATGATACCAGTACGCTTGGGAGGGTGCTACATTCGGCGGCAGCTCTCCAGCGGACACCTTCAGCACATAGGCGTACTCCGATGGGTGAGCCTTAGGCAATTCAACCGTGAGGCCATCGTTTCCGCGCGACCACTTGAGTTTCTCTTTCGATCCCAACATCACCACTGAAGCAATCTGCTCCGGATAATGAGCAGATCCCGTGGCCAGTGACTTTACAGTCACACTACCGCTTTCTGGCCACTTGAGTCCCGTCACATACAACGACTCATCCTTGACGGTAAACCGCAAGTCCTCGGAAGTGAACCGCTTGTCATTTTTCTCAGCCACATGTCCCGTCGAAACACCGGTTGGTCCTTCGCCAAAGGTCTTCCAATAGGTCGTGTCATAGATTGCCTCGCCATTGATCTTCAACCACGACCCAATGCCCTTGAGAATCGCCTTGTCCTCTTCAGGAATAGTCCCGTCAGGACGTGGCCCCACGTTCAGCAGCAGGCAACCATTTTTACTGACGATATCGACGAGGTCATCAACAAGTCTATCGGCCGTTTTGTATTTTTGGTTTTGCGTGTATCCCCACGAACTGGCGCTAACGGCGGTGTCGGTTTGCCAAAAAGGCTTACGGATCTCGGCCATTTTAGAACGCTCCTTATCCAGTACCGCCGCACCTTCGGGGTATGCGCTCCATTTGTAGTTGATGATACCAATGCCTTTGTCCCATTTCTCGGATTGGTTGTAGTAGTACGCCGAAAAACGCTTTAGATGTTCGGCAAAGTGATTCTGGTCATACGTCGCCTTACGATTAGGGGCGATACCAAAGTCGAACCAGAACACATCCGGTTGATACTTGTCGACCAACTCGCACGAACGTGCCAACCAGTCGTCTTTAAACTGATCGTCTTGAGGCGGGAAGTTGTTTTGATAGTTCCAAGCTTCATCCCCGTACAGAAACGGCATCGCTCGCCCATAGAGATCTGCGTATTGCGGATCGACGTTGTCGAAGTCTTCGCTACGGACGTAGAACATCCAATTGAACGCGCGGTGACTGCTAACGCCAAACTTCATGCCTTCGGCGCGGACTGCATTTGCCAATTCCTTGACGATGTCACGCTTGGGTCCCATTTCAGTTGAGTCCCAGCGCGTGAAGTCGCTTTCATACATCGGGAAACCATCGTGATGCTCAGCAACCGGAATTACGTATCGCGCACCGGTGTCCTTAAACAACTTGGCCCATCGCGTCGCATCAAAATTCTCAGCTTTAAACTGCGGAATAAAATCCTTGTAACCAAATTCCTTCTGCGAACCCCATTTCTCTTTGTGGTGTTGAAAGAAGTTGTCACCACGCCGCGCGCGATCGATATACATTTGTCGCGGGTACCATTCGCTTCCGAAGGCCGGCACGCTGTACGCGCCCCAGTGAATGAAGATCCCGAATTTGGCATCCTTGTACCATTGTGGAATTTCATACCCCTCCAACGATTTCCAATCAGCCTTAAATGGGCCTGCCGCAACAACTTGGTCGATCTCCTCTACCGCAGGAGCAACCGCCGGATGCGGCCCAGTTCTGTCGATGGCAGTAGCGTCTTGAGCAACTGTAAACGGCACTGTGATTAAGGCGGTCGCCAGAATGGCAAACACCGCAGTTAATCTTCTACTCAACATTGATGCCTCGGTCAGAACGGGAATGAATTAAAGTTCCACTGTGTTTAGAACTTAACCAATCTTATACGATCCAGAACCGATGTTAAGAAAACTTTTTTTAAAAATTGAATTTCGAAATTTCGATAAAAATTGCGGCATAAGGTTGCTTCAACCCAACTCATGAATTACCTGCTTGGTAATTTCATCGCTGTAGCCGTGCATCTTCCAATGCCCCGGACTCCAACCGGCAAGGAATCGATAGAAATCTGCCCACGCGAATCGATATAGCTCGCGCCACTCAGATTCCAGTGCCTTAAAATCAAACTGGATATCCTGTCGAGCATCAACGACTGCCTCTAGCAGCCTAAAGTACGAGTTCAACAGCGTTTCTTGTTGGCGTTTGCACTCTGAATCACTCAAACAACTGCTAATCAGATAGGCCACGTCCTTCATGCCACAGCCTCGTCCCACATATTGAAAATCTACTGCCGCCACGGGACCTGACGACACTGGAAAACAGAAATTGGCCAACTTCGCGTCTCCGTGAACCAATGTCTGAAACTTGCAATTGTTCAAACGCCGGTCAATGGTTGAAGCGGCCTCTTTGAGCTTTCCGGCCTCCATGACGTCCCACTCATCCCACCGAGTTGCCAAATGCCAATAGGTTCCTACCGGCCAGAGTTTATCATCGACAGCACTCGCCTCAATTCCGATATAAGCCGCGTGAAAGTTTGCCAACCAACTCAAACAGGCCAACAGTTCGTCCGCTGACACTCCACTTTTTCGATCGGGAAAGCCTTTGCCGCGGAGACTCGGCTGGTCCAGATCCTCCAGCACCATCAACCAATCAGATTCGGACGCTGGAGAGTGCGGGTCGGCTCCCAAGAATTCGGCCACACGACATTGGTCGCCGCATCGTTTAGAAAACGAAGTATAGAAATTCCGTTCCACTTCGTAGGATCGAATTTTTCGATTGTGGGAGGCTCCACCATTCCAGCCGCGCGGATGGGACTCCCCTGCCCCGGCGGCGTCCACGAATTTAACGATCGCCGATCGAGACCGCTGCGACTCTTCGAAATACAAATCAACTTTCTGTATTCGTCCGTAGCCACTCCAAAGACTTTGCACGACTGAACCCGGAGAACACACCGAGGCGTTCGTTAGGCTGCAGATACGTTTCAGGGTTGACGGTGAAAACTCTTGCATTGAATCATGGGGGATTAGGCCAATGGCACTCAGTTTAGATACTGAGTTAGAGAACTTTGCTAGGAATTAGCTGAGGCATATCCCCGTCCCTCCCGGAGGTTCGGAGGCTCGCCGACGGGGAGGGCCAGTCAATACAAACCCGAAGCGCAAAAGAGTGAATCTTCATGCGCCATTCGAAAACCGAAAACTTCCCCTCTCACCCTCTCCATCAAATCAACTGTACTCTTCACATTCAACCCCGGCTTGTTCATCACATGCAAGTAAATCATAGCCGTCCGCACCTCCTTATGCACAGTAAATCCTGAATCGTACGAATATCAGGCCCGTCCTCCAACAGATGCGTCGCAAACGAATGGCGCAGCGAGCGAGGCACTGCGTTCTTCACAATTGTCACGCCTGCGATCTCTTTAGTGGACGCCTTCTAGAAATACTTTCTACAAATATGATGCCTGCGAAACTCCCCCGAGAATGGATTTTGGAGATTTGCCTCGTCTGAAAAACCCACTACCATACCTCTGAACCCACTTCAGAAAAAACGCTCTATCTTTCTTACCCAGACTGAGCAAAGGCAGCATTTTCTCAAACTTAGTAACAGACATGGCAGCTCCAGAATCAGAAAAGGAAACGAGAGAGTTGGTTCAAAATAGATAAGTATGCGTTTTATTGGTAACTCGCGTAACGAATCCTTGCATTGTCCCGAGTTACCAATAAAATTCAAGCGAGTTACCAATAAAACCGCTATACGTATTTTATCGATACTTAATTGGCGGTTAAATACAAAGTTATCGTGACCTGAGTGAGAGAAACGGTGTGCGACAACAGGTGTTGATTGAAATATCAGGGTGCGGTAAAAGACGGGACTAAATCAAAATTGGCTTGTAAAAACGGTCAGATTTTTTTGAGCCTTCCTTGTTAAACTGGGTAGTCGATTTGACAGCCTGCTCTTTCAGGTTTAGCCTACAACTGTCGGCAGAGCTCGCTCGGTTAGAGACAGTGACAGGCTAAACCTACTATAAATTTCGAGCAGAGGTGTCGCCTAGCCCCTTTCGTCTTCGCCATCGCTTCGTTCTGCGCCAGCCCTTGAGAACGAGCGATGGGGACGACGATGGGGCGACCCCTTTTGTAGAGCCGGAGCGGAGTGATGAGTCTACCTGTTTCCGGGGAGGCTCGATCCCGGAGCGGCAAAAACGAGTCTTCTCAGGTCGGCCAACGATCGCGAGCTTGGCTGTCCAGCGTAAAGCTCAGGGGCAAGCCTGCAATCCACGGCACGATAACAATACGTTGCACACGGAGCCGC
>CAZDBE010000163.1:0-8158 GCA_964503675.1 uncultured Pirellulaceae bacterium
TTGGTCGCATTGTGGGTTTTGCTGCAGAATGGCAATCTTCACCACGGCAGTTTCACGACAGGATACGTCTTGCTGGGGAGTCTGTTCTTTTTGGCGATGTTGGGGATGCGAAAGCGTCTGACGTTCATCCCCGCGATCGGATCGGTTAGTTTCTGGATGCAGTTGCATATTTATGTCGGGCTGGCCTCGTTTGCGATATTTGCGATCCACATTGGGCCACGTATTCCCGATGGAGGACTAGAGATTTTTTTGGCGGTACTCTATTTGCTGGTAGCCTTTAGTGGCTTCTACGGCTTATACGTGACGCGCGTTGTGCCTCGAAAGCTGAGTGCGATTAACGAAGAAGTCATTTTTGAACGTATCCCCTCGATGCGGAACAAGATTGCAGTTTCAGCTCGGGCGATGGTGCTTGAAGCGTGCGCGACCTCGGAGGTGTTGGCGAAATTCTACGCGCGGCGATTGGTCGCGTATTTCGAACGTCCGCGCAGTTTAGCGTATGCGATCAATCCCAACGGGCGAACGCGCCGGCAATTGATCGGTGAAATCGAAGAGCTAGATCGATTCTTGGCCGAAGATCAACGCAGCGTCAGCAGAAAACTGGCGGTTCTAATTCGGAAAAAAGATGACCTAGATTTTCATCAGGTAATGCAGGGACGGCTGAAAGTTTGGTTGTTCGTACACATCGGGATGACATACAGCCTGTTGTTAGTGGCGATCGTTCACGGCGTACTGGCCCATGCGTTTGGCGGGGGACTGTGATGAATGACCCAGTCAACCAACCGCTGCAGGACTTTTCGTTCGAGCAGAGTCAGTATCAGCGGCCCAATCAGCCGGTGGTCTATGTACCGCTGCCTGATGGAGAGGAAGTGATTTCGCATGGTGCGGAAGTTTATCAGACGCCGGTGACTTCCGACGGCGAGATCCCCAAGCCATTTCTCAAGTCGCGTTCGCTTCGAAAGCGACGTGGAATCTTTTCGTTTGCGATGACAGCCCTGACGTTGGGGTTTTTGATGATCGCTTTCAATTCACCGTGGTCCAAAGAGTTGATTGCTCCGGGGCCGCTCAGTTCACCGCATGCTCAAATTTTGGGGAAGCTTGGCAGTGACCGATGTGCGGCATGTCACCAAGCCGCTGATCAGTCTTTTGGCGAGTGGGTGATGACCGCGGTTGGCGTATCTTCCGGGCATGAAATGGGAGATCATGAAGGATATGGCGGTGATGTACGAGATATGGCGATTCACCAAAGCCAGTTGTGTATGAAGTGTCATGGCGAAACCTTCGACGCCGCGTTGGCACTCAATCCGCACGGTGCTTCTCCCGAGCTGTTAGAGGAGCTAACGCTCAAAGTGGGCGGCGGAGATTGGGCCAGTAGCGTGACGCAGACCGTTGCAACGGGATTAGGAATGTCACACGGCAACTCGATCGCCTGTAACGCTTGCCATCGCGAACACCACGGCAATGTCAGCCTCTCGCAACTGACCGACCAACAGTGCCAGTCCTGTCACCAGCAAACGTTCCACAGTTTTGAAAATGGTCACCCGGAGTTCTCTGTTGCGCCACTCAAGCGTCGGCAGCGCATCGCATTTGATCATGGATCGCATTTGAACAAACACTTTCCGGCTAACAAGACAAGTTTTGACTGTGCTCAGTGCCACATTGACGATTTGGCAAAAAATACAAAGGTGACTGCTCCTTTTGAGCAGTCTTGTGGCGCTTGCCATCAGCAAGAGATAGCCGACAGTGGCGATCGTGGATGGGCGCTATTTGCGCTGCCGATGATTGACATGGAAGCCGTTAAAGAGCACGGGCTGACTGTTGGAAACTGGCCGCTGGCTGCTACCGGCGATTTTGACGGACCGCTCCCGCCAATGATGGGAGTGTTACTGGCCGCAGATTCAACCTCGAAGGCGGTACTCGATCGGCTGGGGAATGATTTTGCGTTTGGCGACATTGATCCTGATGACAAAGCGTCCGTCGAAGATGCCGTTGAACTGGTTTGGGGTATCAAACGCCTGATGAGTGATCTAGCTATTGGCGGTCGTGATTCCATGCGAGAAAAACTTGCCAACGCAACGGGGAACGATGTCTCCGAAGAAACGGTGACGCAGATTCTGGCCGGCCTAGATCCGAAGATTTTTGCCGCAACGGCAAAACGATGGTTGCCCGATCTAGAACGCGAGTTGTCGGTTGTTGGAACCGGAAACGCTGTTTCACAAAACGGCAATACACTCCACCCACGTGGATTTCGTACACCATCGGTAGCACGGGTTCAAGGACGTTTGGCACCTCAGGAGTTGCTGGCTGAGAATCCTCTCGCTGGAATAATATTTGAAACAATTGAGGGATCTGAATCCGTCGATGCCGAACCGTTCGGTGACAATGAAGTGGCAGACTACAAGAGTACTCCCGTTAGAAGAAAGCCTCAGGCGTTGTCTGCCGATTCGGAGTTGTTGATAGAGAATCCTCTACAGACTGGCGGGGAAGTTAGCCTGCCGTTGGACAGCTCATCTAGTGGTGAGTCTGCCCAATCGGATGGTGCCACGCGGGGACGTCCTCAGAGAAATCCACTCGCACTAAAAATTCCTGACGAGATTCAAATCCTAGCACAGGCCAGCCAAGTGTCGTTTCGACCTGGTTGGTATCGCAATGACAGCCGATTTGTAATTGGCTATCGACCGGCCGATCACGCTGACTCACTAGTGAAGTCGTGGAGCGATTTCGCGGCATCTGGAGCAGTAGCGGGCGATGAAAAAGGTTCGCGTGCCGCTACGGATCGTTTGTTTGCAGCAGTAACTTCAACAAGCGGTGCTGGAAGCTGTCGCTCTTGCCATACTGTCGACCAGCAAGCCGACGGCCGATTCGAGTTTCAATGGACTTCCAACCGTCGGGATGCGGGCGAAGCTCAATTCACCAAATTCGCTCACCGTCCACATCTGATTTTGCCGCAACTTCAAGACTGTAAGTACTGCCATCGTATGGACGATTCTAAGTCGCTGGTCGGAACGTTTGACGGATTTGACCCGATGGTTGCGACTGGCCTCAGCAGCAATTTTCACCCGTCTACCAAAGCGGATTGTGCGGCCTGCCATCGCAAGGGACACACTGACAGCGGCTGTATGCAGTGCCACAACTATCACGTAGGTCGCAAACGCAAAGAGTAACTACTTTTTGATCGGCTCCATGTCGAGCAGTCCTCGCCGGTTCATCCATTCGTTCAATCGATCTGGCCAGCTTGTCACTGGGAACTCGTTGACACGCCGCAGTCCATATCCGTGCCCTCCAGCATCGTATACGTGCAGCTCCGACGGCACGTTCGACTTTTTCAGCGCTCTTAGCAGCACCATAGGATGGTCTAGCGGAACGTGATCATCAAAAGCGTGTACGAGAAATGTTGGTGGAGTATCTTTGCCTACGATCAGTCCAGAACTAAGCCCAGTTCCAGCAGTGTTGGACAAGCCACCGGCGTAGATCAGGGCCAAGAAATCTGGTTTGCAGCCTGCTTGGTCGAATTCATCTTGGGCCACATAAGTACGGTTGTCCATCAAACCGGTACGAGCGGCCGCGATGGCGCCGGCAGAAAAGCCCAATGCTCCGATACGTTCAGTATTGAGGCTAAGCTCCTCATTTCGAGAACGCAACAGGCTGATGGCGCGTTGGGTATCCTGAACCGGTCTTTGCCACGGGACCTTCAAACGGTTGGTCGGTACACGATACTTCACCACCGCTGCAGTTACACCAATGGAGTTGAACCACTTGGCGACTTCAGTGCCCTCCAAATCCCATGCGAGGATGTTGAAACCGCCGCCCGGGCAGATCACAACTGCGGTACCGGTGTTGTTTGTAGATTCTGGACGATAGAGATGAATCTCGGGCGACGAAACATTTCCCAACTTGATAATTTTTCGACCACCGATCAGCTTGTCCGATGCCCGGGTGAAGTCTTTTTCGGTACCGACGTTACGGTCATCGTCGGGATTGCCGTTCGGCCAAAGTTTGACAACCTCGGCTTCCGGATCGTGCTTTTGTGCCTGCGTCAGCACTGGTGAGAACAGTAGCAGACTGATCACAGCGATGGCCAACATTGATGACATCAGGAGCACCTGAGTCGGAATCGGGTTAAAGGTTTCGGACTTCATGCCGGCAGGATAGTCGAAGTTTTGGGTCGATTGATGACAAGGATCTCAGTTTGTGGCCGATCATACAGTTCCCAGAGGAATACTTTAGAACCTGCTTAGATTTAGCTAAGGCATTGCCTTGATATAGAGATCTTTGAACCAAACTTTGCTGATCGGATCATGTGCCTGAAGTGCGATTGTACCCTTATCTAAAACTCGCTTTGCCATGTTCTCGTCGCGCTCGACATTGTCCGGTTCAACGTAGTCGGTGATCGTTGTTCCATTGATTCTGATCACGATATGCTTACCCTCAACGATCACTTCGTAGTCAAACCACTCGTTGTCTTTTACCGGCGATTCGAAATTGTCCTTGATCGCGTAGAGCCCTGCAGTCTTCTTGGGATCCGAGTGGGTGTTGTTGACTTGCGCTTCGTAGCCGACTGTCGGCCAGCCTTCGTCTTGGAATTTCGTATGGAAGTAGATGCCCGAGTTTGCCTTAGGTTCGGTCATGACTTTGGCTTTGAAGTGGAAATTAGTAAAGGATGCTTGCCCCGTTTTTCCGACGAAGAATGCGTGAGCACGCGGGCCGTGAGTGACGAGACAACCATCTTCTACATAGACCGAGTCTCCATTCTCACTGACATGCCAGCCAAGCAAATTTTCGCCGTTGAACATAGACTCGAATTTGGCGCCTTGAGGCTCCTGAGAGTCTTGAGCGCGAACTAGCGACGCTATCGAAAGTGCAATGATGAGGCAAAACAAGACGTACTTGATCGAGACTGGCGAAGAAGCACTTGATATTGAGACTGACATGGCGGAAGTCCTGATGAACCGAATGATGGAAATGTATTTGACCATGATCGCAAGGACAGAAGACAAACGCAAGTTCCGGAGACTATTTTAATCGATCAATCAGCTCGACCGGATGAAGACAGAAACTGAATTCGCGTGAGTTGAGAATCTGGCTGTCACGGACTTGCCCTGACAGCGCTTCAATTTCATCGGCAATTGTGGTTCGCTGATGTTCTAGCAAACGTTGCAGCTTCAGATTGGCAGATTCGATTGCCTGATGACGCTCAAGCGGGCTTTGCTCTGACTGACCCGCAATGGCGGCACGCTTGGATTCGATTGTGCGCGTCGTGTCATCGTCCACCGTCGAGACGAAGGTCTCAGGATGAAATCGCATTTTTCTTAGTTCTTGTTTGCGCGACGTGATATCGGCGGGATAGACCTCGGGGAAGCCTGTTGGCAGTCGCCATGTGCCAGTAGCCGTCAAATATCCCGGTGGATGGACGCCGAAAAAATCCACGATGATTTGATCCGTCAACTGGTCGTATTTCGCGCCGCCGATTCCATGGACAAACAAATCTGACGCCAACAGTCGCGCGAACATGGTGGTGACCAATGCACGTGGTCGAATGAAAATACCTTTGCCCGTTACTTGTATTTGTTTGTTCTGCTCGATCAACCAATCCGGCCACGCCGTAAGCGATATTTTGGCCAATGTGACTTCGGAGTTAGAAATCTCAATATCGTTACCAGTCTTGCACACAAACATGGGTTTACGAAGCGGTGACTGATCCGTCCAGACCCAAAATGGTGCCTCCAGCCATTCGGTACCGCTGTCTCTCATGCGACTCAGTTCCGGAACGGGATGAGCCGAACTTCGAATGCCGTGTTTATCGCGGTAGCGAAGGACCGCCTGATTGTAAACGTTCTGGAATCCGCTCAGATTTTCGATCAAATATCCGGCGAATTGAGCAAACGAAGAAGAACCCGCAAGGCGACTGATGGGAACCTCCAACGTTCTCAAGCCACGACTGTGTTCCACGGAGTGTCGTCCTGCAGCGATCGCATGAGCTAGTGTGGGTTGTTTCTGTTGCGAATGAGCGAGAATGTTTTCCGCTTTGAGAACTTCAGGCCAGAGCTCTTTTATGATCGGATCAGTAACGAAGGATTCAATCGAATCTGCGGCTCTTTGCCCAAAAGATTCAAAGACTTTCCGGTCGACAATGTGTTGCATCTCGAAAGGTACCGCTAACCCTGGAGCATCAAATGCGACTAACCCGGTCGACGCGCGGCTCCTTGTTCTTTGAGGGAATTTGATCGACGCAGCGCCTGAAAGATCGTTATCGACGACCATATTGATAGCTACGGCGCCTAAGTCTTGAGCAATCTGATGCAGGCGAAAGTTTTTGTACCAAACGCCGGGGTGAAACAGAGTCGGCTGGTGACCGCCGAAGACGATCGGTGTTGAAGACGGAAAAGAGTTGGTGCCAACGTGTGTTTCGATTGGCAAGTATTGTTTGGACCAGCTGACGGCCAATTCATTTGCCTCGGTGCGAGCCAGTGTTTGAAGTTCCTTAAGCGGAAAATCATTTGGGATAGAGTTGGGCGATTGGTCGGCAGATTGACGAAGCGCTAGATTGTCACTCAGCAAGGATGCGACTTCAGACCCCGCAGGCAGGTCTAGTGTTTGGCCATCGCGCTTCGGCGCTCTGAGTCGAACGTGCTCCAAGTGATCGACGCGCGTCGAAGTATCACGTTTCGCGCCGTCTTTATCCAACTCGCTCGCCTTTGATTTTCTCGCAGTCGCTGGGAAGTTTCGCCAATGCCCGATTAATGACATCGTAGTAGTGATTCAGACGGGTGTCACCATCATCCAAGTGGCCACCGAATGTGCGTGTTTCATCTAGGTAAATCAGCGGCACAGCGACTTCGACGATGGAAAGTTTTTGGCAAGCTGCTTGAACCCATAATTCCAGCGGCATCGCGTAACCAGTGTCAGTGATCTTTAACTTTTTCAAGGCTTCGGTCGAATATGCTTTGAATCCACAAAACGCGTCAGTCAATTCGAGGTCTAACGCCCTGTTGAGTGTTTTGGTGACTTCATGGTTGATGCGGCGTCGCTCTTCTGGTGGCGCGGTATCAGCGTCGAACGATTTTAGATAGCGACTGCCTGAAACAATATCGGCGCCAGAGGTGTCGCATGCGTTGACGAACTGACGAATGCGTTGTGGTTCATGTTGCCCATCGCAATCAATCGTTACCAGATAGTCGTAGCCATTCTCGATCGCGTACTCAAACGCGGTCATCAAGGCAGCACCATAGCCTCGGTTCTGAGGATGCGTTTCAACAATGATGTCGTCACGTTTAGAAAGTAACTCGGCAGTTCCGTCACTGGATCCATCGTCTACAACCAATACGTCATGGGAGTACCACGTGACTAGATCCAGCACTTCGTTGACGGTGCCAGCTTCGTTGTACACAGGAAGTGCCGTAAGAAACTTTTTGTCCATAAAAACTATCCGACTTTCTTGATGTAGCAACGTGCCTGTGAGGAGTGCTTTGACGCTTGCGTGTGGTTTTTCTTACCGACCGATGATGAGAAGTCGATTGAGCCGCATCTCTCACGTGTCCTTCTTCAAACTGAATTTACTGATTGTAATCATATCCAAGAATGGCAAAATCTAACCTGTTTGTCAGATTGGATGCCGATTTTGTCGGAATCTGGAGGCTAAACTCGATGATTTGTCCTAAGAGACACTTTCGCAACACCCTCGCAGCGGACAGCGCTTGTTACTGAAACAGCTGATCAAGGTACTCCAAACTCTCGCCGCATTGCTCAATAGCGCCCGATTCGGCATCGCGCTGCACGGTGAGGAATCCTTGATATCCCTTTTCTTCCAACAAGCCCAACAGCGCAGACCAGTCTACACTGCCTCGGCCGAGTTGTACTTCGGAAGTTCGTCCAACTGATAAATCCTGCACGGCATCGCGTGCGCGAAAATGAGCGACGTGCGGAGCCAAGGCTTTCATGGTTTCGGTAACCGGTTGTTGCCGCATCAACAAAGCGGCCGGATCAAAATCGAACTTTAGACTGTTGAGCGGGAGTTCTTCTAGTAGCCCCAGTAATGTTTGGCCATCGTCATTGTCGGTTTGCGCTGCCAGCCAAGATCCGCACTTATGAGCGTGCATGCCGATATCGGTGAGCGCTTCAACCATGGTCTGCCGGTTGTCGGTTCCCTGTTCGGGGATATTGC
>CAZDBE010000163.1:8168-12364 GCA_964503675.1 uncultured Pirellulaceae bacterium
ATTGCCGATTCGATTGACGACAACATTACAGCCAAGTTCATACGCCATGCTCATTGCGGCTTTGGTAGCGTCGATCCGCCGCTCAAGATCTTCGACCTCGCTGTAACTGCGCCGCGTTGGAAAATGGATGGCGGCAACAGACAGGTTGAGGTCACCTAGCGTTTTCAAAAAATGCCGGACAGCCGTACGTGACATCGTCGCTGGGTGCAGTTGGGTTCGGGCATTGATCTCAACACCTTCGGCACCCAACCGCGACGCAGTAACTAGCGCTGTCTTCAGCGGCTGCCGTAGCGATTCGAGATTTAGGCCCTTCTTCAATTGCAACATGATGATTTTATGGGGCGTTGGGTGAAGCCTATCCTAAGTTCATGAAAAGTCGAATTGTAGCATCACAGCTGACCAACGATACACCGGTGAACAAAACGATCAGTCCTGATACAATCGAACAGCAGTGCTTCGATCCTCAGTTTTTTCAGCTCCAGTTACGCTCATGAAAATTCAATCTATCTGTCAATTCATGGAATCGTTCGCTCCCCGTCGGTTGGCCGAAGAGTGGGACAACGTTGGCTTGATTGTCGGGGACCGTCTTGGGAAAGTGGAACGTGTCATGACGTGCCTGACCGTGACTCCGGAAACTGTCGACGAAGCAATCGCAAAACAGGTTGATCTGATCGTCTCTCATCATCCGCTTCCGTTTCGTCCGATCAAGCGTTTGACGACCGACAACACGCCATCGGAGTTACTTTGGAAACTGGCGCGATCTGGTGTGGCGGTCTACAGCCCGCACACCAGTTTTGATTCGGCCGCCTTGGGAATTAATCAGACTCTTGCCAAAAAGTTGGGGATCGACTCGCCGATTCCACTGCTGCCGGCGGCAGATGATCCCGACGAACTTGGTTCGGGACGAGTCGGAAAGTTTACAGATCCAGTTTCGCTGGGCGATTTGGCTACCCGCGCGTCGAGAGAGCTTGCGATCGGTGGTCTGCATGTGGTTGGCGATCGGGAACGGATGATCACCAAGGTCGCGGTGGCCTGCGGTAGCGGAGGTTCTTTCTTGGATGCGGCAAAACGCAAGGGCTGCGATGCTTTGGTCACAGGCGAAGCTACCTTTCACACGGCGCTCGATGCGAAAGCGAATTCAGTTGCACTGGTACTTGTCGGTCACTACGCCAGCGAGCGCTTCGCAGTTGAGGATCTGGCCGGTCACATCAAAACGGAGTTTGATGCACTACAAGTTTGGGCCAGCGAAGATGAGTGCGATCCGCTCCAATGGCTGGAATGCTAATTTGGAATGCCAGCTTTAGCAGTCGCGCGCCAACGCGGGGTCAGCTTCGATCGAAGCAACGGATTCAACTTTCTTCGCAAGCCACGTCAGCCCAACGAGCACAAAGATTCCAACACCCAGACTGGCGTACCAGATCAGATTGTGCCCTCGCTCGTAGACCGCGGTGCCGATAAGCGGTGCAATCACGCCTGCCAGTGAATACATCATCACATACCAACTCATGTACATGCCTTGGTTGCGACCATTACTTCGTGCTGCCACAAAACCGCTGGCCAGTGGGAACATAAACATCTCACCAACTGTGATCACGACCATCGATAATACTGCGAACCACGTCGCATGACTTGCCGGCAACATGCCAAACCCAAGACACGCAAAGAAGCAGCCCCAACCAATTGCGCGCAACAACGAGTAGCGCGAAACATAGTTTACCAACAGCATTTCGAAGACCACGATAATGGCGGTGTTCAAAGAAAACATCAAACCAATTTGAGGCTTCGTGAGGGCGTATTCGTCCGCTAGATACTTCGGGTACGTGGCGTGAAACTGAAAGAAAACGATAGCTACCGACAAAATTAAAAACAGAAAGCACAGGAAGTGACCATCCAGCAACGGTGAACCACTCGAACTGGTCTGTTGTTCCGCTTGCCTTTGCTTTTTAGCCGCACCATCTCCCTTGGCATATCTGCGAAATCCGAAAAACCATATCAGGAACAGGCTGCCGACACCGGTGCTGATACCGTCTACGATGAACAGCCACGCAAAATCAATTTCGGCTAGCACACCACCGATGGCAGGGCCGATTGAAAATCCCAGATTACCCGCCATGCGTTGCAGTCCATAGGCGCGTGTTTGCAATTTGGGATCGGTGAATTGAGCGATTGCCACGCCGCTGGCAGGGCGTACGCCGTCCACAAACAGACTAAGGAAGAACATCCCAATGGCAACACCGGTCCACGATGTCAAAGTTGGCATCAAAAGGTAACATGGAACCGATAGGGCCAGCCCAAGAATTTGAACGCGCACAGCGCCCAATGGTTGCACGAGACGTCCACCTAGGTAGCCACCAGCGATCGAACCCATTCCGTAGACGCTAAAGATTGCTCCGGCTTCCAGCATAGTGAAGCCAAGACGCTGTGTAAGGTAAAGTGTTAGGAACGCCAGTACCATGCTTCCACAGCGATTGATCAGCAGTGCGATAGAAAGCACCCAAACCTCGTTCGAGAGACCCGCGTAAGCGTCTCGATAGGCAAGTGCTATCTTTCGAACCATGGCTCAGTCCCGTGTTGTTGTCAGTTGGCACTCGTCGGCAATAGAATGTTGGAGGCACATACCTCTTCAACAACGAACCCGACAGTTGAAACCACCGAGAGGTTCACGCTACTATGCCAACACCGTTTTGTTGGGCTCGCCGGGAATTTCCCTGACGTAGCGCGGGACGGCGAATCCTGGCAGTGCCGCACGCATCTCAGCGATCAAACGCCTACCCGTTTCTTCGGGCACCTCAAAATGCGCCGCGCCGATGACCTGGTCCAACTGATGGAGATAGTACGGCATGACTCCTACCGATAGGAGACGTTTGCTCAACTCGATCAGTGTCTGAGAGTCATCGTTGACGCCTTTGAGCAAAACTGTTTGGTTCAGCAAAATCGCTCCGGCAGTTTGAAGTCGGCTCAGAGCATTGGCCACCTCGGCGTCGAACTCGTTGGCATGGTTGGCGTGAATTACAACGACTTTTTCCATGTTGGTTTGCTTGAGCATGGCGATAAGCGTTTCAGTAACCCGTGCTGGGATCATGATCGGCAGACGCGTGTGGACGCGCACCCGCCGCACATGGGGAATCGATTCTAGACCTGCCATGAGTTTCGCTAGAGTTTGATCAACGACCGTTAGCGGATCGCCGCCGCTGAGAATCACTTCTTCGATCGAAGTGTCGGCGGCGATGGCAGTCAGTGCAACGTCCAGATCGGTCCCGCCTGCCGAGTTGTCCGAATAAGGGAAGTGACGCCGGAAGCAGTAGCGGCAGTGAATCGCACACGCCCCAGTGACGATAAGTAGAGCTCTTCCAACGTATTTTTTTAACACTCCCGTGGCTAAGCTTGCGTCGGACTCTTGCAGCGGATCGCTCAGAAAGTGAGCTGGCGAGTTGTCCTCAGCAGCCGTCGGCAGAAGCTGCAGCAGCAACGGATCAGATTCATCCCCCGGCTTAATTCGTTCCACAAAGGGCAGCGGTGCAAACAACGCAAAGGACTCGGCGGCGCCAGCGGCGGTTGGATCCGGAGGCAAATTCAGCCGCTTTCGAAGGGTTTTGACGTCACGAATGGCCGTCCGCATGGTCTGTTGCCATGATTCGGTTTCAGCGAAGACAGAATCGGTCAGATTGGTTAGAATTTGCATCGAGTCAGAATAACGTCTTGCGTGTTTGGTTCCAGCAGGGAATTTTACATCGCCAAGTTATTAGTTCAAACAGTTTCAAGAAGACACGACAGGAACCACCCGTGGCATACAAACCAAGCGATTTTCGAAAAGGGCTGAAAGTTTCAATTGATGGCGAGCCATACATCATGACTCATTTTGAGTTCAAAAAGCCCGGCAAAGGAAGCGCCCTCTATATTTGCAAGCTGAAGAATCTGCTCCGGCAGACCACGCTTGACCGCACCTACAAGCAAAACGATACGCTTGATGAGGCCGACATTATAGAAACGAACATGCAGTACCTGTACCGCCAGGGCGACAAATTCGTGTTCATGAATAGCGAGAACTACGAGCAGTACGAAATGACGGCCGAGCAAATCGGTGACGATTGGAAGTATCTCAAGGACAACTCCGATTGCCAGATTACGTTCTTTAACGGCAATCCGATTCTGATGACGCCTCCTAATCATGTCGACTTGTTGGTTGAGTACTGTGA
>CAZDBE010000164.1:0-12282 GCA_964503675.1 uncultured Pirellulaceae bacterium
TCGGTATCCTGATCGGCATGCTTCTCCCTGCGGTACAGCAGGTGCGTGAAGCTGCCCGTCGAACAGAATGCTTGAACAACCTCCGGCAGGTCGGCTTGGCTTCGATGAATTACGAGTCGGCTCACATGCACTTGCCGACCGCAGGTACAACCCTTAATTCATGGGCAGCAACCTCTGATAATCTTTGGGGTGGTGGAGCTGGTCAATCGCAAGAAGGACAAGAAAACTGGAGCCAGTTCTGGCAGATTTTACCGTTTATTGAGCAAGGTAACATTGTTCCGATTCGAACAGGTTGGACAGGCTGGACACCCAGAACCGGTTTGGGTGATCCAAGGAACATGGCTGGCAACGGTGTCTCGATTCCTAGCTACTCGTGCCCTTCGCGCGGATTAAGAACAAACTTCTCGCCTATCGAGGAGGGTGGATTGGAAACACCGCTCGCCGACTTCGCTGGCTATCATGGCTCGGTTCCTTACTTTGATGAAATTTCTGGTAGCGGCGGGGAAAGTGGCATCAGTGGTAGAACTCGTGATCCTGCAGTCAATGACACTTTCGATTGGGATCCCGACATGCCACTAGAGGCGGGAGAGCGAACATTTATTAACTCAGGTATCATCGTAAAAGGTGCACATGGATATGTCGCTGGACCTTTCCAGAAGTTGTCGTTTGTCGATTTCGGAAGCATCTCCGATGGTTCGTCCAACACGCTGTTGTACGGAGAAAAATCTGCGGACTCTAGAAACTACAGTCCTGTGACTGGAGACTTTTTGTGGGAGCTCGCCTCTGAACACTACGGATTTTGGATTGCTTCCGGTTGGCCAAATATGCGTACGTTCAACAGGGCGGGAATCATTGCTGATAACGCTACTGACTATGAGGATTACGAAACTCAAGAAAGTGGCGGCACTACTTTTCGATATGAGAAGTCGTTCGGTTCAGCACACCCTGGAACGTGCAACTTTGTTTTGGGTGATGGCTCAACTCATGCTGTCTCCCAAACGACAAGTTGGCTAGTTCTCAATCAATTTGGCCTGCGTTCCGACGGCACAGTGATTGATGTAACTGAACTTTAGTCGTCTCAAGCCAGTTGAGATTGCAAATTATCTATGCTCCACTCGTTCTCAATGAGTGGAGCTTTTTTTCAAATCACAGGTGACTATTTATTATGTGGAATTTCAAATATCTGTTAGGCACTCTTGCGGTAGGCGTTCTCGTCTCAACGATCGGTTGTACGAGCGAGAGAGCTGAAAAGATCAACGAGATGACCAAGGGAAACATCAAAAAGATCTCAATGATCTACAATGCTTACACCGCCGCCAATCAGTATAAAGGTCCAACGGATGAGGCTGAACTGAAGGAATGGTTGGAAAATGAATCCGACGAAAGAAGGATGTCGAGAATTAACGTCGATCGTGGTAAGTTCGAGGATTACATGGTCAGTGAGAGGACTGGCGAGAGGTTTGAGATCAGATGGGGCGTTAACAGCGCGCCAATGGGCCCTCCACGTCCTGTTGTCTTCGAAACCACGGCTGTTGATGGGATTCGCCAAGTAGGTTTGGCAGGTGGATCGGATGTCCTAGATGTCGAGACCGATGAAGAGTACGACGAACTCATGAGTGGCGTCTACGTGCCTGATGATATTGAAAGATATCCCAATCGAATGAAGAAGAAAATGAAGAAAAAGTAGTCTCGGATTTCCATTTGCTACTTCAGGCCTGCTGCGGCCGCGATCTAGGGTTGTCGTTGGGCTCAGAAGATTCCTGTACCGTTGAATACGAAAATATTGCTGCCGCGTGGTTTCGCGGCAGCATTCTTCATTAACTAGCCTAGTGGTTTGTCGAAGCTTAATTTTAGGGTTGGCCGTAGTGGGATTCGCCATAATTCCTTGGCCCAGTCGCACGCAAAGGACTTCTGGCGAAGTCCACTACCCTAACCTTTAGTCCTGACAAACCGCTAGGTTCCGGTTGTAAATGCTTAGGACCACTGAACTCTTTCAACCGGTTGGCAATTCTCTTGACGATTTCATGGTAGATGTTTTGACAGGGCCAACCAGCAATGAGTAGATGCTTCTTCGCCAAAATTGCACTTTTGCTTTGGGCTTTGGTTTCTCTTGGGTGCGAACGTTCGGAGAGTGTTTTCACCATCCAAAGGTCATCAGATATCCCTGATGAGGCGAGAGGTTACGATCAAATCTCTGAAAATCTGTATGGCTACTCTCTGCGCAAGCCAAAGTCATCCGAGGGCACTCGGTTTGAGAACCTTGAGGACTGTGGCGTTACCTTCAAAAACTACATGCGCCGCGACCGAACCAATATGGTTTTGGAGACGGGCTCTGGCGTCGCATTGGGCGACTACGATGGTGATGGCCTGATTGACATCTACCTCGCTGGATCGGATGTCGCAAACAAGCTGTATCGAAACCTTGGCGATCTGAAGTTTGAAGATGTCACGGAATCTGCCAATGTGAACGGTCGAATCAATGACGCATTGATTTGGGCATCTGGTGCATCGTTTGCCGATATCGACAACGATGGAGATCTCGATCTTTATGTCTGCAACATGGCCGCTCCTGATTTGCTGTACGTGAATCAGGGAGACGGTACGTTTAGCGAGAGTGGGTTCTCTCGCGGAACCGCTTATAACGGAGCAAGTAAACAGGCAAATTTTTGCGACTATGACCGCGATGGAGACTTAGATTTCTATCTAGTCACCTATCAAGACGTCGTCGAATTCAACGAGGAGTTTACAAGAAAGAACGAAGACGGAAATGTTGAGGTCATCCCGGGTAAAGAAGAATACGCGGCGATTATTGATGGGCACGTGGAGTATTGGATCGGCGAGGAAGACTTACTGTATCGAAATGACGGGTCTGGAAATTTCGAAGAGGTCGCTCTCGCTTCAGGAATTGAAGGATACGCCTGCGGTTTGGCAAGCGTCTGGTTGGACTACGACAACGATGGTTGGCAAGACATTTATGTTACCAGTGACTTTAAAATGCCAGACCGCCTCTATCGCAACAACCATGACGGCACCTTCAGCGATGTGTTGCCAGAAACGGTACGACGAACCCCTTGGTTTTCAATGGGTGTCGATGCAGGGGACCTCAATAACGATGGCCTCCTTGATTTGTTGGTTGCCGACATGGCAGACAGAACCCATTTTGGCCAAAAATTGAACATGGGTGATATGGCGAATTCTGGCTGGTTTTTGACTTATGGCGAACCTCGTCAGTTCATGATGAATTGTCTTTTTCTCAATGCGGGCGATTCTGAATTTTTGGAGTTCGCCCGACAGGCTGGCTTGGCGAAGTCTGACTGGACTTGGAGTGTTCGGTTCGTCGACCTTGATCTCGATGGAAACCAAGACGTGTTTTTTACCAATGGTCATGCACGTGATAACATGAACAGCGATATAACAATAAAACTCAATGAGCTGAAAAAAAAGAAAGGCAATAGGGATTTTACTTTTGCTGAAAGGCTTGAGCATGGTATCAATATTCCATCCCGCCTCGAGACGAATCTAGCTTATGCCAATCGTGGAGATTTAGAATTTGAGTCCGTGGGTAAGGATTGGGGATTGGATTTCAATGGCGTCAGTCATGCGGCAGGATTTGCCGATCTTGATCTCGATGGCGACTTGGATTGTGTGATCAACAATTACTACACCCCCTCGATCGTCTATGAAAACAAAACAAATGGCGGTGGTCGATTGCTAGTTGAGCTACGCAGTTCTCAAAACAATGTTTTTGGGATTGGTAGTAAGATCGAAATCTGGCAGGGCACCGATTACCAGCGACGCGATCTATTGCCCGGACGTGGTTATCTAACCTCCGATCCTATGATGGTTCACTTCGGAACGAAGGAAGGCCAGAACATTGATCGAATGAAGGTGACGTGGCCTGATGCTCGGGTTCAGGAATTTACCGATCTGAAGCCAGATTTTCTCTATCGTGTCATCGATTCTGCAAACGCTCGGATCGCTGCAAAGGCTCCTGCTCCCGCCAAGCTGTTTACTGAAAAGACGCAAGAGTCCGGTTTCAATTTCGTTCACAAAGAGTCTCAATACGACGACTTTAGTCGAGAGCCGCTTCTGCCATTTCAGTTGTCACGACTCGGCGGAGGCTTTGCTTGTGGTGATGTTAACGGCGATGGGTTTGTCGATGTGTATTGCGGTGGGGCTTCCGGCCAAGCTGGTGAATTATTGATCAATCGCGGTGGAAAATTCGAACTGCTCAATGGTCCTTGGAAGAAAGATTCTCAATGTGAGGATATGAGCGCTCTGTTTTTTGACGCTGACGGCGACGGCAAAACGGACCTGTACGTGACCAGTGGCAGCAATGAATTCGAGACCGACGCCGCCGAGTATCAAGATCGTCTATATCGAAATCTCGGGGACGAGAAATTCGAAAATGTCACCGACACAGCGCTTCCCGAAATGCTCACCAGCAGTCACAGCGTCGCGTCGGTTGACTTTGATCGTGACGGCGATCTTGATTTGTTTGTGGGTTCTCGAAGTGTACCGGGCAAGTATCCGTTAACTCCCAAGAGTCATTTGTTGATTAACGACGACGGCGTTTTTCAAGTCGCTGACGCCGATCTGTCGGGCGGCGTAGAAGATGTTGGCCTTGTCAATTCAGCCGTCTGGTCTGACTTTGATTCTGACGGTTGGCCAGATTTGTTGATCGCCGCAGAATGGGGGCCGATCAGCGTTTTCAAAAACGAACAAGGCAAACTGGTGAATGTCACCGAATCCGTTGGGCTCAGTGAACAGCTTGGTTGGTGGCACGGAATCACCGCCGCCGATCTGGATGCCGATGGAGACATGGATTACGTGGTGACCAATCAAGGAAGAAACACCAAGTATCACGCCACTTCAGAACACCCCCATCGCTTGTACTACGATGATTTTGACGAGAACGGCACACTTGATCTCGTCGAAGCGGAGTACGAGGGGGAAATTGAGTACCCGGTGCGTGGACGTAGCTGCAGTTCTCGCTGCATGCCGTTCATCGCAGACAAATTTAAAACGTTTAAAGATTATTCGTTGGCATCGATCTCTGACATCTACGAAGTCGAAGAGAGCCCACGTCCTAAAGTGGAGCTTCGATTCCTTGACTCTGTTGTGTTGTGGAACGAAGAAGGATCTGAACTTCGTATGGAGGCGTTGCCGAAGCTGGCTCAGATCAGTCCCGGCTACGGCGTTGGTGTTTCAGATTTTGACAACGACGGCATCCAAGACATCATGATGGCGACGAACTTTTTTAGTTCTCAGCCTGAGACGGGTTATATGGACGGTGGGCTGGGCTGGTTCTTAAAAGGAAGCAAGGACAAACAGTTTCAAGTATCTTGGCCAAATCAAAGCGGTGTCTTCATCGAAGGTGACGCCAATGGACTAGCGCTAATTGATGTGGACAATGATGGGGACCAAGATTCTCTGTTTGCCATCAACGATCAGGAGTTTCGACTTTTAATTAACGAGTCAGATTCCCCTCAAGTGCGTGTGATGATAGAGGGAGTGCCTGGAAATGCTGCTGGTATTGGTACTAGGTTTGTGATTCAGAGTAGTACCGCAGACGCGCAGCAGGCCTATGAAATATCAGCCGGCGGTAGTTACCTCGCCCAGTCGTCTGCCGTACCTACCATTGCGACAACAACACTTGCAAATAGCAGCAAAATCAAGATCTATTGGCCTGATGGGACCGAATCAATGTTGGAGCAACCGAAAGTCGAAAAAGGTAGTTTGATACTGCGCTATCCATCCGACACTGCCAAGTAGTACGCTTCATCAATATAACGAATAATACTTGGATGCCATATGCTTCAAAGTTTTGTTTGATTACTAAATCATCTCCGTTTGCCTTAAGCAGTCCTATCTAAATAGAGGCCAGCATGACTTCCAGAAAGAAAACGCAGATCGGGATGGTGGTTGCCGCGTTACTGATATCTGCAGGCATCATCGGTTCTGGCCTGAATTTTGGTTTAACCCACGACGGTCTGAACAGCGAGGGTTCGGGAACCGCCTCCGCCGCCAACAAAGATCACGTGCAGACGATGTTGACTTTTATCGATCAACAAATTGCCATTCAGGAGGATGTGAAGGACGTTCGTTGTTGGAGTTCAGTCAATAAGATCCAGACATTCATTTCGGGATTGCCGGTTGATACTGAAGCAATCGGCCAGCGTGTTGAGTGTTATATCGAGATGCTGGATCAAATTTGGGACCGATGCGTATCTGATAACCAAGGACAACCAGTATCCGCCGAGCAAGTGAAACGTTTTCTGGATGGTCGTTTCCCTGAAGTAACTCGGGAGATGAATGTAGTCCTGAAGCCCGAAGACAACAATGGCTTCGATATGACTCTGTTAGATAGCAAAGAACAGTGCGATGCGATTAAAGACTATAGTGACACGATCGAATCGTGGCGGCTGTTGCAGTCGTGGTTGTTACGGAAAGTGAATTTGCCGACGACGCGGACATCTGCTCCTTTTTCCGACGACGCACTTTTTGAACTGAAGCGGTTCTTGGTGGTTTACGACATCAAACTATTGAAACGCGCTCGGGTTGTGGCAATGGGGAAGAAAATGGCGAGAGTCAATGTGGAAGTCATGAAGGAAGCCTTCGATCTCCAATGGAAGGGCAAGGCTACCGAGTAATGGCCAAAAAACGAAAACCCCGACGGACGCGTAAACAGCCAGCGCTCGAGATTCAAACACCCAGCACGTCTAGCAAGCAAAATGCTTTTTCTACTCCGTTGGGTTGGATCATTACCGGTTTAGCCGTCGTCGGTATAATTGCGGCGGCGATCTATATCCGCGGCCAACTCGCTCCCTCAGTAAAGAACAAGCGTTCTTCATTAGTTGCTGAACAGAGTGGTGGCCAAAAACAAAGACCTGCAGCGCGGCGGCGCGACATTTTTCTTCCTAGGACCCGTCAGCTGGTCCAGCAAAAAGTCAGATCGTTGTTTGCCTACAACGACGAGCGCTCGGTAACTGAATTGCAGGAGTTCTTTAAGTCTCAGACTGGCTCGGAATTGTCAGAGGCCAGTTTTAACGAACTGAACCGATTGATGGTTGAGGAGATAATTCCCGACGTTTGGGTCCGGGCGCAGAACGACTGGTTCGATCAGCCGGTCGTGTTGCATGCAGCAATGCACAAATGGATACAGATTAGATATCCTCATCAAACGCTGACCAACGCTGATGTGATCGTCTTTCCAGATGATAAAGAACTGCGCACGGTGGTGTCTGAGCCTAAATCGGATTATTTTCGCGACAGCGGTTGGCATTGGAAGTGGATCGGCGATTTTCTGGAGGGCCGCTCAAAATCGAAAAAAAAGGTTACCTACATTGGCAAAGAAAAAGAATTAGATGTCTATGCCGCAGAAGAGCTGAGTGAATTTCTTTCGGTGATGGGCGTTGCGATCGTAGAAATTGCCGCCGCTCGAAATAAGGATGGGGGGACTTTGGAAGCGCGCGACTTGTTTGCAGTATACGAAGAGATATGCGGGATCGAGCGGAAATCCGATAAAAAGTCGAACCACAAATCGATCCCGTTCCATTACTCCGAAACTGATAAACGAAAGGTGCTCGAGACGATTGAGGCTCCAATGTTTCGTGAAATCACGGCTGACACGGGAATCGATTATCTCCATCAACCAGGAAAATCCAACTGGAACCTACGGACGCTTCTGCAAGTACCCGTTGGGCTTGATGGAGGAGGAGTTGCCGCCAATGACTTTGACCAAGACGGGGATATCGATTTTTACTTCGCAGGCGATTCCTGCGGTAAGCTGTATCGCAATGACGGCGCGGGGCGGTTCACTGATGTACACCAAGAGGCAGGACTGCCAGTCAAGGGTGAGACACGTGCCGGTTATTTTGCGGACTATGACAACGACGGTGACAACGACCTGTTGTTGACGTTTTGTGGTGGCCCTCATGTTTTGCTTAACAACGATGGCGCCGGGAAATTCGCCGATGTGACCAAAGCAACGAAGCTGTACAGCAGCGCTTTGGTGACGCACGAAGCCGTTTGGTTTGATATGAACAACGACGGTTTATTGGATCTTTATGTCGGCAACTACGGCGACTGGCGTGTGGGGGCAGTCCCCTCGTTAGGTAGAAGAAATGAAAATGCGCCGCCCAATGAGCTGTTCATTCAGTCTGTCGATGAAGCGGGGAATCATCAGTTCACTGAGGTCGGTAAAGACATGGGGGTTGGAGATCGAGGATGGACCCATTGTGTCAGTGCTTTTGATATCGATCGAGACGGCTGGCTGGATTTGTTCTCGCTGAATGATTTTGGAGCGAGCCTTGTTTACAAAAATGAACAGGGCAAGGGCTTCCGAGAGGTTTCCGGAAAACTAAAACTTGACGACATTTATAATGCAATGAATTTCACATTGCTGGACATCAATCATGACGGAAATCTTTCAATTTATGTTTCCGAAATCATGAAGCTGATTCATCGACAACGTTACATGCGACCGACAGAGCAAACCGAAGTTATTTTCAATGCCGACGTAAAAGACAACATGCGGATTATTATCAACAACAGTCTGCTGACCATGGAACCGGAAGGGTTTTTCAGTGACCGGCACAACCTTTTGGTCGAACCTTCCGAATTGGGATGGGCTTGGGGAGTGATGGCCTATGACTACGAAAATGATGCGGACGATGATCTAGTTGTGCTCAATGGTACTGAAACGGAGCTACCGCCGGCCAACCAAAACGCCATGAAAGGCGATACGGGATTTCTCAATGGTAGGTACTACCTTTCGATCTTTCGTGATGAAGCCAATGTCTGTTATTTGCAGGAGGATGGCTATTTCTATGACGTTTCGAGTTCTAATCCGATTGCGTTTAAAGGGAATTCGCGGTCGGCAGTGGCTGTTGATTTAGATGAAGATGGGGATGAGGATGTTGTGGTTATCAACTACGACGCACAAGCCATGGTTTTTGAGAATGTGCAGTCGAACAAAAACCACTGGATTGACATTCAACTAGAAGGTACGCGCAGCAACCGAAATGCGGTGGGGGCAATTGTTGAGGTGCGGTTTGCCGATCAACGGCGGTTCAAACAAGTGGTGTCACGGACGGGGTTTCTTTCTCAAGGCACTTACCGACTGCACTTTGGCCTAGGGAAGGCCGACAAAGTCGATCAGGTTATCGTCAAATGGCCTTCTAAAGAGACGCAGATAGTTGAGGAATTGGCGGTTGATCAGCTTCATCTGATAAAAGAACCCCCCGCCGCCATCGAGTGAGGCGTTGCGCTCCGAATGCCCTAAACCCCCAAGGGCTCCCAGAACTCAGGTCGGGCGTAGATTCATGTTTCAGCGAACAGAAGATCTCCGTATACTCCGGGAAATCCATCGTTCGGTAGCTTCTCAGCCCAATTTTTCGGCTCAGTTCCTTGAGAATTATATGAATCACAACTCGCTATCTTTGACGAGTCGTCAACGACTCCTTTCAGTCGCTTGCTACGCAGCTCTAGTAATGGCCTTATTGTTGGGCGGCAATATGGCTTCCCAAGCCCAAGAGGTCGACGCAGCGCGCGGACGGCAGCAGCGTAGCCCATGGCGCGCTTCGTTCAATGAGATCAATCGTGAAGCCAACTTTGACGCAGCCAACCAATCACAGATGCCACAAGGGTGGCAGCCCGTTCAAGCCCGTTCGCAAGCTTCGGGTTCCGCCAGCGCCGCTGTACCGGCCAACCAAGCTCCGAAGCTCAATATTCGAACCGCCGCTGCCTCTGTTGCCGCGAATGCATCTAGCGCTGGACTAGGTACGCGAAAGAAGAGTACGCCTGTTGCTGGCGCTGCAATTTCTCGCTCAATGAATTCTCTACCAAATGAAGCCGGACAAGTTTGGCGCGAGTACGATATCTCCTCGTACACATCAAAAGTTACTTCGGTCGACAATCCGCAACAGGCTTTGCTGGACTGGGTGCTCCGCGAGACCGGAAACGAGATGTGGTTTAATGAGCCGTTGGGAATTCTGCACGCTACTAAGTCGCGATTGATTGTCTATCACACCCCAGAAATTCAGTCTGAGGTCAAAAGCATTGTCGATCGATTCGTACGAACTCGAGGACAGTTGCAGAGCTTCAACGTCAATCTCGTCACCGTCGGCAATCCCAACTGGCGGGCGGCTGCATATCCGTTGCTGCAGACGGTCGATGTGCAATCGCCCGGCGTTGAGGCTTGGCTGGTCTCAAAAGAGAATGCGGCGCTTCTGTTCAACCAACTCAAAAACCGAACAGATTTCAAAGAACATAGCGGCGGCACCGTCAACTCGCATGACGGTCAATCATTCGTTTTGGAGAAAACCAAGCCGGTTCTTTTTGTGAGATCCATTCGCTGGATGCCGGGGCAGTTCCCCGGATACGAACCACAAATGACGACCATCAATGAGGGCTACTCGGTCGGAATCAGCCCCTTGATGTCATTGGATAATCAGTCTGTCGAAGTTGCAATCAAAGCCGATGTCGATCAGGTGGAATCGTTGACACCGGTCAAGGTGCCCGTTGGAGGCGCTAACGTCGACCTGAACGTTCCCAAGGTAATTAGCTGGCGACTTCACGAGCGTTTTCGCTGGCCTTCTGATCAGGTATTACTTGTCAGCAGCGGCGTAGTTGCCGATCCCCAGCCTGAATCGGCTACCGGATTTGGTCCGTTGCGCTCGATGGGATTGGGTGCGGCAAAGCAGAAGTCTGCTCGCTCCGATGCCCTGCTAATGATCGAGTATCGTGGCCCCAGCAATGGCGCCAGCGTGCCACGTTCGGCCGGACGCTCTACAATGCAACCTCTGACCAATCGTTAGAGCCGCCTGTCTTTGGCGAATCAGTGCTTCCTCAATCAGAAAAGACTGCGCCGGTCTCGACTGCGGCCGAATTTGACCTAAAATGGCCTGAATTACGCCGGATCTCGGCCGCTTGAAATTGGTAAATACACAAAAAATGGCTCAGCAAAATCGTCGCGTTGTTATCACAGGAATGGGCGCTATCAGTCCTCTGGGAAATTCTATTGAATCCCTCTGGGAGCGTCTTAGCAGCGGTACCAGCGGTGTTGATGTCTTGAAATCAGTTCCCGTCGACAATTTCCCTGTAGACATTGGTGGCGAGTGCAACGAGTTCGAAGGCAAAATCGAGAATTTTGGCGAACTCGATAAAAAGCTCAAGCGAAACGTCAAAAAGGGGCTCAAGCTGATGTGCCGCGAAATTCAGATGGGCGTCGCAGCAGCCCAGCTGGCGATGGCTCATTCTGGTTTGGCAGAGGCGTCCCTGAACCCGGCGCGAATCGGCACGATGTTTGGCAGTGATTACATTATCACTAACCCTGCCGAATTTCAAAAAGGGATCGCTCAATGCATCGACCAAGACAGTGAGTTCGTTTTTGATCAATGGGCAGAAAAAGGCTTGGTCAATGTCGAACCGACATGGCTGCTGAAATACTTACCCAACATGCCGGCCAGTCACGTGGCGATCTTCAATGATTTGCAAGGTCCCAGCAATTCACTGACGGTGCGAGAGTCATCGTCCAATGTCGCGATCGGAGAAGCCGTCACGATTATCAGGCGTGGTTCGGCGGACGCGTTTGTGACTGGATCGACCGGTTCGCGAATCCATCCTTTGCGGACGATTCACGTGTGTCTTCAGGAGCAGCTTGCCGATCGGAATTCGCCGATTGCCGGTGGTGATGCCAGTAAAGCTTGCCGACCGTTTGACAAAGACAGAGGTGGTATGGTGATGGGTGAAGGGGCGGGGGTGATGATCCTCGAGTCTCTCGAATCGGCCCAAGCACGGTCCGCGAAAATCTACGGCGAGGTCATCGGCTACGGATCATCTGCCGTTACGCGCAGCGACGGCGGGGCCGATTTTCGAACATCATTGTCCAATGCAATTCATCTGGCACTGAATGTGGCCGGTGTGTCCGCCGATTCAATCGGACATGTGCAGGCTCACGGAATCGGTAGCGTGCGATGCGATGTCGAAGAGGCACAAGCAATTGCAGAACACTTGCCCAACACGCCTGTAACGGCCGCCAAGAGTTATATGGGTAATCTTGGCGCCGGTGGCGGCATGGTTGAATCGATCTCCAGCGTGTTGTCGCTGGAGAATAACCACCTCCTACCAATTTTGAATTGCGATGCGCCGGATCCTGACTGCAAAATCCGCACGGCGGTGGCAGGTGAGTCTCCCGGCGATAGTTTCATCAATCTAAATGTCACCCCGCAAGGGCAAGCCAGCGCGGTGATCATTCGTCGATTCGTGTAGGTTCGGTTG
>CAZDBE010000165.1:0-2808 GCA_964503675.1 uncultured Pirellulaceae bacterium
CACTTACCCCGTTGCAGACGCTAATTCAGGAACATTCTGTGAGCAAAATTGCCTTCCTCTTTCCCGGTCAGGGCGCCCAAAAAGTCGGCATGGCCAAAGAGATTTGTCAGGAATTTCCGGCCGCAAAAGCACTCTTCGACAGAGCCGCCGACATACTCCGATACGATCTAGCTGACATCTGCTTCAACGGTCCCGAGGAGAAATTGAACTCGACGGTCGTTGGCCAACCGGCGCTTTATGTATCCAGCATGGCGGCGGTTGAGAAGTTGAAATCCGAGCGTCCTGAGTTGATCGACGCCTGCCAAGCAACAGCGGGATTGAGCCTTGGTGAGTACACGGCGATGGCGTTTGCGGGTGCTTGCGATTTCGAAGAAGGCCTCCGTCTAGTGCAGCAACGCGGCGAAGCGATGCAGGAAGCGGCCGACGCGACCCCCAGCGGCATGATCAGCGTGCTGGGGCTGGACGCTGACCAAGTCACAGCAGTTTGCGATGAAGCGCGGATCGAGGGCGAAGTGCTTCAACTGGCCAATTTCTTGTGCCCCGGCAACATCGTCGTTTCCGGAAGCCAAGGCTCCTGCGACCGTGTCGATGCCATCGCGATGGCTGCCGGAGCGATGAAAACGGTTCCGCTGTCGGTCGCCGGCGCGTTTCATACGCCCTTGATGCAATCGGCGGTAGGCAGACTCGAAACGGCGCTTGCGGATATCGATTTCCGAGCCACCAGCATACCAGTTTACTCCAACGTTGACGCCAAAGCTCACAACTGCCCTGAGAATTTCAGAGACCTTTTACCGCGCCAAATCTGTCAGCCTGTTCAATGGAACGCGACGATGAACCTGATGTTGGAGGAAGGGTTTGATCAGTTCTACGAGGTTGGCGTTGGACGCGTATTGACTTCTTTGCTGAAACGGATCAAACGCAAAATCCCCTGCGAACCCGTGATGGGATAAGGCCGGTGCGTTGAAACACGTCCGACAAAAGCCCTAGTGGACTGCCCGATGTTCTCGCCCTGAACGTTGTCGTACCTATCGGGTCTGAATTAAGCGACCAAGTCGTCGAAGCACTCAGCAGCAAACACCGAACACCAAAAACAAAAACCTAATACGGAAAAAACATGAGTCTCGAATCACTGAAAGTAGATCTCTCTGGCCAAAACGCTATCGTAACTGGCGCTTCGCAAGGCTTAGGACGCCATATCGCAATCGCATTGGCCGCCAGCGGTGCTAAGGTCGCCTGCGTCGCTCGAAACGAAACTAAACTTGCCGAAACACTGGAGATGATCAAAGCCGCCGGCGGCGATGGCGTGGTGATGGCGGGCGATGTGAGTCAAACGGAAACGGTCGAGGCTATCGTCGAAAAAGTCAACAGCGACTGGGGCAGTGTGGACATCGTTGTCAACAACGCCGGCATCACACGCGACACGCTGATGCCAGTGATGACCGATGAACAATGGGACGACGTGATCAACATCAACTTGCGTGGTACGTTCTTGTTTGCCCGAGCGGCGGCCAGACTAATGATGCGACAGCGTAAACGTCAAAGTCGTATTATCAACATCTCCAGCGTCAGCGGCATCAAAGGAAACGCCGGTCAAACCAATTACTCAGCGTCAAAAGCGGGTGTGATCGGAATGACTCGTTCTCTGGCCCGTGAGTTAGGCAAACGTTTGGTCACCGTCAATGCCGTTGCACCGGGCTTTATCGAGAGCGAAATGACGGCCAAGTTGGGCGAGGGAATCCTTGGCGAGGTCAAAAAACAAATCCCCGCCAATCGCATTGGGCACCCCGATGATGTATCTGCCTGCGTCCTGTTCCTTGCCAGTCCGGCCGCGAGTTACGTCACTGGCCAAGTGCTAACGGTTGATGGGGGCATGACCGCGTAGGTGTTCAGCCACCCCAGTTGAGCGCCATGTTGAGGCGTATCGAAGGTCCAGAGCAGGCCGTAGTGCCCGCATCTTCAGGGGCTTGCGAAGTTTTTCGAATCCAGCATCGGAAATAGATTTTTAACGACAAATACGCTGCTGAGAGAAGATTCGCGTTTTTATAGGCGAATTCCACCCGTTCAGGTTTCACCGACCCGCGCGATGCTGAAAAAGGGCTGAATATCTGCCTGAAAAAAGGCTACAACGACGTTTGACTATTGACCCTATTTACTCGAATCCTCTATTCTAATCGAGTTATTCATCTTCGCGGTTCGCATCCCATTGGTGCAATGAACCTCGAGGTTGATTTAACTCTATAAAAACAAGTAAACACCCAAGCATTTTTTGAGAAGGAGGCCGATTCATGGCGTCGGTCGAAGAAAGAGTTGTCGACATCGTAGCTGAGCAACTTGGCGTAGATAAAGACAAAATTAAACGTGAATCAAACTTCGTAAATGACCTTGGAGCCGATTCGCTCGACACAGTCGAATTGGTGATGGAGTTGGAAGAAGAATTCGATATCAACATCGCAGATGATGCTGCTGAGAAAATCCAGACCGTAGGTGAAGCTATCGCCCATATTGATAGCTCGTCCGCATCTGCATAGAACACGTCGGCAATACCGCCCAAAAGTTTTTATTTGACCGCCGTTGCGTATCTGTAGCGGCGGTCAATTTTGTTTGAAACATTGGCATCCATGTCGTCAACGCTGCAGCAACCGCAGTCCTGCACGGTTGCGGCAAGCTGTTCTTTTCATCAACTGTCAGGCCGATAAAGAGTCACGAGTACAATAATGAAGCGTAGGGTTGTCGTTACCGGTTGGGGAATTTTGACCTCGCTAAGCTGCGAAGTGGATGATTGCTGGAACCGTGTTGTCAATGGAGAGA
>CAZDBE010000165.1:2818-12276 GCA_964503675.1 uncultured Pirellulaceae bacterium
ATATCAAATTGTGCGATGTTTCCGATATCAAAGTTACCATCGGAGGCGACCTGCACGACTGGAGTTGCCGAGATCTGGTCGGCTCCAAAGAAGAGAAAAAGCTCGACCGGTTCTCTCAGTTCGCCATCGTTGGCGCTGAAGATGCTATGAAGTCATCTGGCTTAAATCTTGAATCTGAATCAGATTTAACTCGTTTTGGTTCAGTCCTTGGATCGGGAATCGGCGGCATGGCCACCATTACCGAACAAATGGAGCGTTTGGTTCTCAAAGGCCCAAAGCGTGTTTCTCCGCTGACCATCCCTAAACTAATGCTCAACGCTGGCGGTGGAAACATCGCGATTCGATATGGCCTGCGCGGACCAAATTACAGCATTGCAACGGCGTGCGCCAGCGCCGCTAATGCGATGGGTAATTCGCTCGTTCATATCCAAAATGGCACCAGTGACGTAATGGTCACCGGCGGCAGTGAAGCAGCCATGACGCGTATGGGCGTCAGCGCTTTCGCTAATATGCGAGCCCTTTCCAACCGCACAGATGACCCCACCAAAGCCAGCCGACCGTTTGATTTGGACCGGGATGGTTTTGTCTTCTCTGAAGGTGCCGGAATTTTGATATTTGAAGAACTGGATCGTGCCAAAGCACGAGGCGCCGACATTCTTGCGGAAGTCGCTGGTTTTGGCACCTCATGCGACGCTGGCCACATTACGTCCCCCGACGAACAAGGGGTCGGCGCAGCTCAGGCAATGCAGGCGGCGCTCGACGATGCGGAACTGAATCCTGAGAATATCGACTACATCAACGCGCACGGAACCAGTACTCCACTGGGAGACAAAGCTGAAACTCGTGCCATCAAAACTGTTTTCAAGGATCATGCTCTCAACGTCAGCATAAGTAGCACGAAGAGCCAGCTAGGCCATTCGCTGGGCGCGAGCGGCGGTATCGAACTGATTCTCGCGATTAAGGCGATTCGCGATGGCGTCGTACCTCCTACAATTAATCTCGACACTCCCGATCCTGAGTGCGATCTGGACTATACCCCTAATGAAGCCAGAGAGCGCAAACTGACTTACGCGATGAGTAACAGTTTTGGATTCGGCGGACACAATGCCTCGGTGATCGTAAAGAAGTTTGAAGGATAGTTTGAGTGTTCAGTGTGAAGTTTTCGGTTTCCGGTGTGAAGCGATAGAAGCACAACTAGAGAGCTGAGAACAGTATCATCGATGAGTGTACTAATCAAAACTCGGAAGGACGTGCCCAGCGGTACGATCATTCTCAACCGCCCCGAGCGAAAGAATGCGTTCAATCGGGAAATGATTGCGGAGCTCCAGCAGGCCTTTGAGGACTTCCTGCAAGAGCGCACCGTCAAGGCCGTGATCCTGACCGGGGGAGGAGATATCTTTTCATCAGGATCGGACCTCCAAGAAATAAACGATACTGCGCAAACCGCTGATTTTTTTCGGACGTGGCACGATGAGAGCCAACAATTGAAAGCGTTGATCGAGACCATTCTGCGTTTTCCCAAACCTGTGATCTCGGCGATCAACGGTCCGGTGATGGGAACGGGGTTAGCCATCATGCTGGCCACGGATATCGTGGTCGCCAGCGATACCGCATCGATCGAGTTTCCGGAATCTCGGCGCGGATTAAGCAGTGGAATGACGACTCCACTAATGTCGTTCCGTATTGGAACAGGCGTCGCGTCGAGGGTGCTTTTATCAGGGCAGTCTATCGATGCATCTGCCGCCGAGGACCTAAATCTTTTTCATGAAACCGTTCCAAGCGATTTTTTATGGGCGCGATGCCAAGAACTAGCGACGGCATGTGCTAAAGGAGCTCGTGAATCACATCAGCTGACAAAACAGATGATCAATGAGACTATCGGCGAGACCATGCTGACGCAATTGAGCATTGGAGCGGCCAATACAGCTGCCGCGCGCACGACTGGTGCCGCCAAAGAAGGAATCGCCGCCTTCCTCGAAAAAAGAGAGCCAGACTGGGACTCGATATCGCAAGGCTAGACCGTAGTTCGGCGGCCCCCTTGGTAAATAACCAGCGATTGGGACCATCGTGCTACTTTTAACAGCCAAAACTTTGACGATTTGATCGACGTTACCTGTCGTTTTGAACTCTGGTATACTTCCCGTTCCGTATCAATCTCCAATTCGCTTGCCTTTTGGCCCAATCATGACGCGCGAACCGATTCTCTCCAACAAATCCAATCCCAAGGACGACCCGAAGTTGCGCAAAGCCATTCTCTCGAACAAACCGAAAGCCGAGGATGACGATCCGCACTTGCGGCCGATGAAGATGTCGGAAATGATCGGACAGCAGGAGATCATTGCCCGCCTTAGAATTGCCATCGACGCCGCCAAACAGCGCGATGAAGTGCTCGGCCATATCCTGTTCGATGGACCGCCCGGATTGGGAAAGACAACGTTCGCCCACTGCATCCCCAATGAGCTGGAAGTGCCAGTCGATCTACTGTCGGGGCCAAGCCTCAAAGCACCCAAGGACCTTGTCCCAAGTTTGACCAACCTACGTCCCAAACAGGTTCTGTTTATTGACGAAATCCATCGCGTTCCCAAAGCGGTGGAGGAATACCTCTATACGGCGATGGAGGATTTCCGAATCGACCTAATTCTTGGCGATGGCATCAACGCCCGCACCCACAACTTCAAACTCCGTCCGTTCACACTGATCGGTGCTACCACGCGCGCCGGAATGCTGACGCAACCGCTGCGCGACAGATTTCAAATCCGCGAACATCTGGATTTTTATACGCTGGGTCAGCTGGGGGAATTGGTCGAACGGAATGCAGAAAAACTGAAAGTCGAAATCACTGTGGAGGCGGCGTTAGAGATTGCTTCTCGTTCTCGCAGCACGCCGCGCATCGCGAACAATCGCTTGCGATGGGTCAGAGATTACGCGCAAAGCCGGGCCGATGGGAAAATCAGTTTCACCGTCGCTCAAGAAGCTTTGAAGATGGCTGAGATCGATGAGCAGGGCCTCGACAGGTTAGATCGAAAGTATCTGGATACACTCATCCGAATTTGCATGGGCGGTCCAACGGGAATCGAGACGATCGCAGCGACAATGAACTCATCAGTTGATACGTTGACCGACGAGATCGAGCCATTTCTATTGCGTAGTGAGATGATCCTGCGCACCCCACGCGGCCGCATCGCGACCGCCAAAGCGTTTGCTCACCTGAACATCAACCCGCCCGCCAACGTCGCCTTTCAAAGCGGCGGACTATTTGACAACGAGGAATAGTCGTATTTCGCTCCTAGCCTGTGATTCTATAGCGTTCACACTGGACTCAACTCGAATCGCCGTTTGTTGTACCGGCTTTAGCCGGCTGTTGACTGAGGCAATTCCGCCTAAAGGCGGTACAACGAACGGTGTCAGCATAGAATCACAGCCTCTCCGCGAAATAACGCAATTTTGCGAAGCAAAATTCTACGCTTATGCTATCCCGAGGCGTGCGTCTCGCTTACGCGTCGGGTTAGTGCGCAAACGTGATTTCGCGGAGCGAAATACGACTCTTTGTTAGTTTCGACTACTTGTCGAAGCCCAAACCCTTTGCCTTCGTCTTCACGCGGCAGACATATCCGCTGGAAGTGATGTACAACGTCGATCCGTCATCACCGAAAGCGCAATTGGCCGTTTTCTGACCCATCAAAATCCGGCCCAGCAACTTCCCCTCAGGTGAGATGATCAAAACGCCACCCGGTCCCGTCGCCCACAGATTTCCATTGGTGTCGATCGCCATTCCATCAGGCATTCCGGGGTCCTTGGTTAATGGCGCGGCGTCATACAACAGCTTTCCTTCACCTATTGTTCCATCTTCATTGAGCGGAAACGACTTGTAGATCGGAGCTTTTTTGTCCGACTGCGCCACGTACAACGTTTTTTGATCGGGCGAGAGCCCAATGCCGTTGGGTCGCGAAAACTCTTTGGTCAATAAGGTCACCACTCCCGATGTTGCCAGACGGTAAACACCATGCCACTCTATCTCCCGCACGGACTCATCGAGCATTCCGTACGGTGGATCAGTGAAAAATATGTTGCCTTCTTTGTCCATGACCAGATCGTTGGGACTGTTGAATCGCTTACCTTCAAATCGATCGATAAGCGTCGATTTGGATCCATCCTCGTACAGCCGGTACAAACGTCGATTGCCGTGATCACAAGCGATCAGTCTCCCGTCGAGGCCGTAAATCAAACCATTGGTGCCCGGCTCCTTGCCGAACTCGTTTTCGATTCCGTCATAGCCGCTAGGCTTCATATAGACAGAGACCTCTTTGGATGCCGCATCAAAGCGATTGATCTCGTTGTTAGGGATGTCGCAGAACAGCAGCATTTTCTGTTGCTTGTTCCATACCGGCCCTTCGGTCCACTTATGCCCTGAAGATAACTGCTCGATCTCTACATCGGTGTCGATCAGACTATCCAACGCGTCATCGAGTTTCTCAATGCTGCGATCTACGGTGCTTTTAGTCTCAGAGGCATCTTCCTGAGCGGCTGCGAGGCTGGCAAACGCGAGTACCGCGATCAAGACAAAAGTTAGTGACGCGAAGCATTTTTTCATGACGATGTCTTAGTAAGAAGATGATGGAATGATTGATCTTCACACTATACTCCAAGTGGCAACGACTTTCACCGACGCAAGCCAACGGCCGGAGAAATTATTCCCTGAGTTAGCCCTCCTTGAAGCCGCGTCTAATCCTCAGTCGATTTTTTGCCGGCCGCATCCGTCTTCTTGGCCGTCGGTGTTGACTGAGGGGGCTTGCCAGTAACTTCTTGAGGTTTCGCAGCGTCGGCCGTTTCTGCCGGAGGTGCGTCTTTAGGCCGTGGAGGATGAAAATTATGGTGGCGGCGGGAGCAACGGTCTTGAAATTCGGCCAGCGCTTCGTCTTTCTCTTCACTTGAATCGAACACGCGCTCAAGCGTCTGATCCATAAAATTCTGCGCGATTTCCCAGACAGGATAATCCTGTTTCAAATACCGTAGCGCAAATTGCCGGTCTTCTTCAGAAACCTTTGCATCGCGTTTGGAAACATTCGCCCGAACATAAGACAGGTCGGTGAACATCGTCGGATAGAGACGTTCCATGCAAATGCACGATTCGTCAAACCGTTCGATCGGAAACAAGAATGCTTTCCCGCTTGCAATTGCGGACTGGATGATGTCCATCTCGGTAAAGGAGCGACCGTGATTCAAAAAATAGATCTGGCTGTTGGTTTGCTTCGGGCACTGTTGCTCGACCAATTCAGCGTTGGCGAAATCGCGAAACGACATTTGTTGGGCAATGCAATTCACTTCCTCGAAATGCCGATGAAAGAAATATCGTGAGATGAAACGCTCAACGGGATCCCTTACATACGAAAGGGCAAGGATATTGGACGCTTCCAAATCGTACGGCAAATCTAACGACAGCTTGTGATCGCTTAAACATTTGACCCACGAGTGCGCCTCGACGATTTCGGCCACCTCGCTGGAGCTATATTGCTTGGTCTCCAACAGCGAATTCGAATTGTAATACCCTTCGCCAAAGTTACGATTCATCAGCTGACGCAACGTCGAGCCACCGGCTTTGGGGACATGAACATGAAGCCACGTCGTTCGTTTAGTTGTCAATTCTGCCTCAGCCATTACCGAGTCCGGGGTGGGTTGTTCGTTTATGAATTGTTATAGCTGGAGTCACCAGATTTCAGACCTTACTACTCCAGCGAAACCGAAGTCTGGCGAATCCGGCTAAGGTCAAATTTGAAAATCGATCGGCGGCTCAACATCTTTGACCGTTTTGTTGCGGATACGCAATCGTGGCTTTTCCATAATCACCGTCGTGAATGGCTCCGTCGATTCGGTCAACCACACACTCGAACCGACTACCGAATCGTGTCCAACGACAGTCTTTCCGCCCAAGACAGTTGCGTTGGCATAGATCACGACGTTGTCTTCAATCGTTGGATGCCGTTTCATGCCGCGTACTAAGTCGCCTTTCTCATCTTTGGCAAAACTGAGTGCGCCTAACGTCACGCCTTGGTAGATTTTCACGTGCTGACCAATCTCGCAGGTCTCACCAATCACGACTCCCGTTCCGTGGTCGATAAAAAAGTGCTCACCAATCGTAGCGCCCGGATGGATATCAACCCCCGTTTCGCCATGCACCCACTCCGTCATCATGCGGGGAATAAATGGAACTTTCAACTGCTGAAGCTGATGAGCCAGGCGAAAAACTGTGACGGCAGTGAAACCCGGATAGCAAAGAATCACTTCTTCCAAATTTTGGCAAGCGGGGTCACCATCGAAAGCCGCACGCACGTCCGTGGTAAGCAAGTCACGGATTTTCGGGATCTGCTGAATAAAGTGTTCGGTCAGTTCTTCGGCCAGCGGACGAATCTTGTCAGCGGGGATGACTTGGTCAACGTCGCTTCCGCCGTTAATCTCGTGGCAGGCCACTTGATGACGAGCGATGGCGGCCGCGATCTGGCAATTCAGGTTGGAGCGTACAAACGTTAGTTGCTCCAACAGTCGAGCCGAAAGTTCGCCTTCGCTAGTTTCTTCAGCGATGCGAATTGGATTGACCAGCTTCCTCAGCACTTGAATGACTTCAACCAAAACATCGTAGTCCGGCATAGAACAATGATCGGCGTTGGCGATTGTCATCTCTCCGGCCATTTTCTTGACCAACTCGGTAGCTGAGTCACTAGAAGTGTCGGAGGATGGTTTTGAGGTGTTTTGGGAAGCCATGTAAAAAAATGGGCTGGGGTTGATCAATGAGCAAGTGGCTGGCTGCTGTAATTGTAACGCAGGCGGGGCTATCTTCGAAGATGAATGAAAGGCGAAACGGTTCGCGCTGGTGAAACAGATCTCGATCGACGCCGACTGAATCCATATCCAGTGGTTCGTTTACATTCTGGCAGTGACCGGTACACTTCTACCATGGAATTCGTTGCTTCAATCTGGAAAACGATGTGCGAGCTGTCGCCGTGGCTGCTGTTGGGCATGTTTTTAGCCGGTCTAATGCATGTCCTGCTGCCGGTCGGTTTTGCCAGTAAAAACCTACGCGGATTCTGGGGCGTGATCAAGTCAGTCGCCATCGGCGTCCCATTGCCACTTTGCTCTTGTGGCGTGATTCCAGCAGGGATCGGATTAAAAAGAGATGGCGCCAGCGACGGTTCGGCTGTTGCGTTTCTGATCAGCACACCTCAGACGGGAGTTGATTCTGTCCTGGTCAGCGCTTCTTTCTTTGGGTTTCCGTTCGCCATCTTCAAAGTGGTCGCTGCGGCAGTGATGGGCCTACTCGGCGGTTGGGTGACCGATGGGGCCGGCGGCGACGATGCCGAGGCCTCGGATCTGTCGACGGGCCTTCCTATTGTTAATCCTACCTCAGACTCCCATCCGTCTCCCTCCCGGTCATGGCGAGAATTAGGTTCGCACGCTGTTGAAATGCTACGATCAATTTGGGTGTGGCTAGTGGTGGGCGTTCTAATATCGGCCGTCATCGATCAATTTCAACTCTCTCCCTTGTTTGACCAAATCAACGGGGCAGGGTTGTTCCCCGCCATGCTACTGGTTTTGCTTTTCTCGATTCCGCTGTACGTCTGTGCAACGGCGTCAGTACCGATTGCCGCATCATTGGTTTCGGCCGGGCTCCCGCCGGCAGTGGCGCTGGTGTTTCTGATGGCAGGGCCAGCGACCAATGTAGCGACTCTAGGCGCCATCCGCTCCAACCTTGGCAGCCGCGCGCTATGGGTCTATTTGGTGGTCATCGTCGTCGGCAGTCTGGGATCAGCTTGGATCTTTGACGGGCTAGTACAAATTTCTGGGCGCCCAGCCTTTGCCCATTTGCATCAGCACGATCATCACGCGTGGTGGTCTGTGGCGTCAGCAATTGTCGTGTCTGGGTTGATCGCGTGGTTCGTTTTTGAGAAAGTTCAAAAGTGGTTTCGACAAAGACAAATCAAATCGGGCGAAATGATGGATTCGGTCACCATTGGAGTCAGCGGCATGACATGTGGAAACTGTGTTGCTAGACTTGAACGGCATTTGAATGCTGTGGCGGGTGTCGAATCAGTCATCGTCGATCTCAAAAACGAACAAGCAACTGTTGGTGGAGCAGATAATTGGGAGGCTGTCCGCTCGGCCGTTGTTGAAGCAGGTTTCACACCGAAGTAACCAAGGGTTCGGGAGTGGGCTTAGCGCGTCCGTACGTTTACAATGTTGGAATGAACGATCCAGAAAAACGCTTGACCGACCTCGAAATGTCTATCGCTCACCTCCAGCACGATTTTGAAACGTTGGACAAAGCGGTATTGGACAACACGGAGAAACTGGACCAAGTTTTTGCCATGCTCAAACGCATCAATCAGCAGTCCAAGAACTCCGGTGGAGACGAACCGCCTCGTAAACCTGAAGACGAAAAACCACCGCACTATTAGTCCAGATCAGCCCTCCCCGTCGGCGGAGCCTCCGACTCTCCCGGAGGGAGGGTGACAGCGCTCTAGGATTCCGCAATCCACATTTCCAATTCCGCATTTAAGAAACGGCTTCAAGCCAGTTTCGTTTATCCTCGGTCGTCCCGTCGAACAAACCAAAGAAGGCCGATTGGATGGCCTCAGTTATGGGGCCGCGTGAACCTGCACCGATTTCAATTCGATCTACCGACCTCACGGGAGTGATCTCGGCGGCGGTGCCGGTCATAAACATTTCGTCAGCGACATACATTAGCTCGCGTGGCAGCTGTTCTTCAACCACTTCGTAGCCAAGATCTTTGGCCAGCATTATCGCCGAGTCGCGTGTGATGCCACCAAGAATCGCGGCACTGAGTGGCGGTGTGAAAATCTTGCCATCACGGATGAGAAAAATGTTCTCCGCCGAACCCTCGCTGATCGTTCCGTTAGCGGTAACCGAAATGCCTTCGTCGTAGCCGTTGCGTCGAGCCTCGCTGCCGATCAGCTGAGCATTCAAATAGTGCCCGCCCGCTTTGGACAGCACCGGTATGGAGGCACTGTTGGTGCGCGTCCAAGACGACACGCAGCAATCGACCCCTTTGGTCATAGCCTCCTCGCCTAAGTACGCTCCCCATTCGATGGCCGCGACGATCACATCAATTGGAACATCACCATTGGCAACTACGCCCAAAGAACCCGCACCGCGAAAAATCAGCGGACGAATGTAGGCACTTGTTAGCCCGTTTTTTGAAATCGAATCCTTGCAAGCTTGGGACAGCTGGTCCTGCGAGTAAGGCACCTCAATTCGATAGAGTTTTGCCGAATCGAACAGTCGCCGTATATGAGCATCGAGCCGAAAGATCGCAGGCCCCTGAGGCGTGTCATAGCATCGCACTCCCTCAAACACACTCGACCCATAATGAAGCGCATGAGCCATCACGTGGACGGTGGCATTCTCCCAAGGGATCATTTCGCCGTTACTCCAGATGAACTTGCTGT
>CAZDBE010000166.1:0-12144 GCA_964503675.1 uncultured Pirellulaceae bacterium
GTAATCGAAAGGCCAAGTCCCATGCCACGCGCTTTGGTGGTAAACAGCGGTTCCAAAACTAGCTGGAGATTTTCAGGCGAAATTCCAATGCCGCTATCGGTAATGTGAAATGTGACGTTGGATTCGGCAACGTCGGCGGTGACGTTCACTAGTCCACCATCAGGCATTGCATCGCGCGCGTTGCGAACAAGGTTCTTGAAGGCGATTGCAACTTGGCTCTCGTCAGCCATCACTTTGGGTAAATCCTCAGGAAGCTCTAGCTCGGATTTGACGTTGGAAGGCATGTCGACTGAACTAATCACCGCCTTGAGCAGTGGACGCAAATCGATTGGGTTCAAATTTGCTTCGGGAAGTTTTGCCACATCCGAAAGCGCGGTAATTACATTGTCGATCATCGAGACTTGCCGGTCGATCCGTTCTAAATGCTCGCGCACTTTGTCGTCAGTGGCGTTTTTCGCGTTAAGCAGATAGTACGCGGAAGTTTTTACGGCGTTGAGCGGATTGCGAATCTCGTGGGCGATGCCACCTGAGACTTTTCCAAGGGTGGCAAACTTCTCGCTGCGTACCAGTTCTGCCTGGGCATCTCGAAGCTCCACCGTGCGCTTTTTCACTCGATCTTCAAGTTGCTCGTTCATGTCAGCAAGTTCTTTTTCGGCTTCCTTCAAATCGGAAATGTCTCGAACGATCCCCGTAAACATCCGGCGATTGCCAACCTTAACTTCGCTCACGGCCAAGTGCATCGGAAAAGTTGCACCGTCTTTTCTTTGCCCGATCACTTCTCGGCCAATGCCGATGATCTTGCGAATGCCACTGCCGCGATAGTTTTCCAAATACCCGTCGTGTTCGTCGCGGTATGGATTGGGCATCAACATCTTGATGTTCTTGCCGTGGAGTTCGTCTGCTATATAGCCGAAGACTTTCTCCGTTGCTGGATTGACGGAGTCGATGTGGCCTGTTTCGTCGATCGTGATAATGGCGTCCACGGCGTTGTTCAAGATCGCTTCAAGGCGCGCTTCACGTTCAGTGAGATCCGAGATGTCTCGAACAATTCCCGCGAACAGTTTTCGGCCATCAAGTTCAATTTCGCTTACCGCTACATGCATGGGAAACGTTGAACCATCTTGGCGTTTGCCAACGACTTCGCGCCCGCTTCCAATTATTTTACGAACACCGGATCCCTCGTCCTCTTCTTGGAACGGACTGGGCATCAATATTTTGATGTTTTGTCCTAGCAAATCGGCAACGGGATATCCGAACAGGGCTTTGGTCGCTGGGTTAGCGCTGACAATCAGTTCCATTTCGTCGACGGTAATAATTGCGTCTACTGCATTTTCAACAATCGCAGCCAAGGCAGCAGATTGAATGTTGGTTGGTTTTCGATCGCTCATGGTCGTTATTGTAAGGCGCGCTCTTTCATCGGGTTACATCAGAAGTTGCCGTAAATTGGCATTGAGCAGATTGTAGCACAATCCAGTTAACCGACGACCAAAACTCTCACACGGCGTTCGCTTTGCTCAGACTTTAGGAAAGTGAGCTTCGATGAACTCAAGCGCCTTGGCGGAGTCGGCTTCGCGCACGATGACCTCAATGTCAAACGTTCCGGTGAATCCGCCTTGATGTTCGCCGATAAGCTGAGCCTTGATACTATGATCGGCCAGCATGTTCTTGATAAGTACTGCTTGAACCGAATCGGTCACGGTACAGATCGAAGCCAAAGGTGTATCGGGTGACTTGATTTTTACATTCTTCATTTTGCTTCCTTTTCTAAGTGTTCATCCGCGAATTTGGTGGCTGAACGTGAGCAGAACGGCGCTAGCCGCCGGTTTTCTGTGGAGATGCTATGGCATTGGGGACCGGTGGCTAGGGCCAGTCCGCTCAAAGTAAACGAGTTGCCACTTGATTGACTATTTGGAGTTTGTTCAAAAGGAGAGCAAATTGAATGCCAAGAGAGCTGATTTTCAAAAGTTGAGTTTAATGTCGAACCACGATGTGACATTAGGCGCATCGTGCGATACAGCACGCACCTACGGAGCACGACTTGCCAAAATTTCGCTTTGTTCATCGGATGTTTAAACAGTGTGGAGCCCGAGCATCGAGTTGGCATCGTTTTTGCGGCTTAAGTACACGTCGGTTTTGAATACCCGGCAAATTACAGCTCGAACAAATCGGAGGCCAAAATGTCAAAATCAAACGACCGCTGGGAATTTTATCGGGACATAAAGTTCAAATGGCGATGGCGTCGTGTAGCGATTAACGGGCGAATCGTCGACGCTTCCACGCAAGGCTACAGCACCCGAAGCGCCTGTATCACCAATGCTCATCGCTGTGGATTCAGCCCTGGAACTGCTGCCGCATAACTTTGATGAAAGTCTCTTCTGAATCGCTCCTGCGACTTAGAACAGCAATTCAATCGGGAGGTTGAACAACATGAAAATCAATCGAATTCTCTGCCCCATCGATTATTCAGGCCACAGCAAAGCCGCAAATTACTACGCGTCTTTGTTCGCTAAAGAGTCGGGGGCACAAATCATATACCTGAACGTAAATTGGCCACCGACGAATGATCCGGTGGAAGCAAGGCTTGATGATCTCTATAGGAAACTTAGCACCGAAGTCTGCCCGTTCGCCGTCGGTGTCTTGTACAATTTTGTAGTTCGAGATGGCATTCCTGCCAACGAGATTCTCAAGCTGGCTGAAGAGCAAAATGTCGACCTGATTGTGATGGGTACGCTTGGTAAAACGGGTCTCTCACATTTGCTTCACGGCAGCGTCTGCGAGAAGGTGTTGCGTAGGGCCAAGTGCCCTGTAATGGCCGTCCATGATGGCCCGAAATTTGACAGGACCATGTCTGATTCGACGCAGCCAAGTGTTCATGAAAAAGCTGGCTAATGGCGGGATGGATACACCAACCGTTTACTTTCGCCAATTGCAGTCAAGAATGCCTCACAAGCATGAGTAGCACTTTGCCTTGTTGGAGGCTGATGATGGCTGCGGTTTTCGAAATTCTTCTTTGGCGTTGGGCTCGAATACGGTACACTGACAGCGTTTGGCAATCAGTTTAGCGCGGCGACAACCTCATGTCTGAAAAAGTCTATCGAATATTGATTGTCGATGATGATCAAGATATTTTGGCAAATCTATCTGACATCCTTACTGATTTGGGTTACCAGATCGACACCGCCCCCGACGGCGAGGCTGCCATGGTTAAAGTCGAGGAGTGTTGCCACGATGCCGAGAACTCCCAGTACGATTTATGTTTGCTGGATTTTAAAATGCCGGGCATGGATGGCGTGGAACTTTACGAGCAGATACTTAAGCGAAGTCCAAGACTACGCGCGATCATGATCACGGCGTATGCTGGCGACGATGGCGTCCAACGGGCCGTCGATGCGGGCACATGGAAGGTATTACGCAAACCCGTCGATATTCAACAGCTGCTGGGCATGATCGAGGAAGCAATATTGACCGAATAGACGTCATATGCCTCGTGCGTTTGGGCACAGCTCCGTAGCCAATCGCACACTCGAAACGTGCTGTCGAGCGTGACCACTTGCTTTGTTGCAGGATCTGATCTCGTTTTTGGTATGGCACACCGATTGCAAGTGACAAATTCGTCAAAACACTTTTGTTTTGATCGGAAGTCATTCAGCCGTCGAGGTCAATCGTGCCATCGATCACTCCCCAGCCTCTTAGAGTCTGTTCGAATCCAGCAAAACGTTTTCGAAGACCGCTCCAAGCAACCCACATTGCTCCAAATGTTTCGAGGCGCTCAAGTCAGATCGAAACTCTGGCCGCGGAGACTTTGGAGAGCCATCCGCATTTTCACGGTCGTCGCCACGGCATCGAACTTCGATGCCGTAAAAATCGTTTGTTCCTTGGTGGCTGTTTGCCTTCTTATTTCCTAAAGCAAATGGCGCAAGAAGCAGTTCGATGCCTTGCTGAATCGTTTCAGATAGAAATCGTCAACGAAATTGTGGTTCTCAGCTTCGATGGTGAAGTTAGGCCTCTCGGTGGAACACGCCAATGCTCGTCAAATTAAATCTGTTTTTGAAAGTCAATCTAAGGAGAATTCGAGATGAAAAAGACCATTGCCAAGCGTCCACAAGGTGGAATCGCCCGCTCGCCGTTCGGAAGCGCTTTCTCCAGAGGGCTGTTTGATGATCTGTTTGATCGCTACCTCAGCGAAACCAATGGCGAAATGCCTCAGATGATAAACGTATCGATGGACGTTGCCGAAACCGAGCAAGCTTTCGAGGTCAAAGTCGACTTACCGGGTTTAAGTCCAGACGACGTTGACATCCAAATTGACAACAACACGCTAACCATTCGTGGTCAGCGAAGCGAAGAGACCGAAGAAAAAGATGACGAAAAGCAGTTTCATCGTATTGAGCGGTATCGAGGCAGTTTTGCTCGCAGCGTTGTCCTTCCCAATTCGATCAACGAAGACGAGACGGCTGCCGAATTCAAGGACGGCGTCTTACAAATCGTGATTCCGAAATCGGAAGAAGCCAAGCCGAAGAAAATCATTATTTCCAAGTAGGCACCACTGAACTTATGTTTGACTTTTGTTTGGCTTACCTGATTGAGCAATCACTTCCTGTTGGCTGATTGACAGCCAGCAGGATTTCTAGTTTCCATGAACTCCCCCTTATCTATTTAACAGAAGCAAGCAATGAATCTCATTTCCAAAGTCGCGGTGTTTAGCGCCAAGACATACGACCGCGAATTCTTTTCAGCCGCCGCCAACGGACATCCGGTAGAGTTTGAATACTTCGATGCAGCTCTAAATCAAAAAACCGTTGGCTTGGTCAACGGCTGCGATGCGATATGCATTTTTGTCAACGACGAACTTGATTCGGTCGTTGCTGAAGAGTTGTCCAAATTGGGTGTTAAGCTAATCGCTCTTCGTTGTGCAGGTTACAACAACGTTGATTTAGAAGCCTGTGAGACTCTCGGAATGCCCGTCGTGCGGGTGCCTGAGTACTCACCCTACGCGGTTGCAGAACATACGTTTGGCTTAATACTGACTTTAAATCGCAGGATTCACAAAGCGTACAATCGTGTGCGAGAAGGGAATTTTGCGTTGGATGGTTTAATGGGATTCGACCTGTTTGGAAAAACAATTGGCGTGGTTGGCTGTGGCAAAATTGGCGCTCAAGTAGCCAGAATCGCAAAGGGCTTTGGGATGGATGTGCTCTTGGTCGATCCTGACCCAATTCCAGAGTTGGAAGCCTATGGTGACTATACCGATCTAGAGGCGGTTTTGGAAGAATCTGAGATTCTTACTCTGCATTGCCCTCTGAACGAACAAACGCAGCATCTGATGGATTCAAAATCTCTAGGAAAGATGAAGCCGGGAGCCATGCTGGTGAACACTAGCCGCGGTGGCTTGGTCGATACGGCCGAAGTGATCAGGCGGCTCAAATCGCGGCAGCTGGGTTCACTTGCGATCGACGTGTATGAGGAAGAGGCCGAGATGTTTTTCTATGACCGTTCAGCTTCGTTGCTGACTGATGACATCTTTGCCCGCTTGCTAACGTTTCCGAATGTTCTGATCACCGGCCATCAGGCATTTTTTACTCATGAAGCGCTAACTCAGATCGCCGACACAACGGTTGCTAGTATCTTGGCCATGGCCAAAGGCGAAGTGCTTGACAATCTTGTACAATCGCAACTGGTTGGGTCTAAATGATTCGCTAACCGACGAAGCGAGAATTGGATAGAATTTGTCGCGGTCGTCCCATTCTTTGCTTTAACTTGAAACCTACTTTCCATGCCAGAAAATTTTTCCATCCTGATTGTAGAAGACGATGACGACGCGCGAAGCAACATGGAAGATGTCCTTTCGCTCGACGGGTACCAAATCGAATCGGCCTCCCATTGTTTACCTGCAATCAACGCAATGGAATCAAAGCATTTTGACGCGGTGATCGTTGATTGGCGGCTTCCTGATGGAAGTGGAGGAGACTTGATTCCAGTCATTAAACGCGAGCTTCCCAATGCGCCGGTGATTGTTGTAACGGGCTTGCGCGAGTTTGACACCGCAGTGACTGCGCTTCGAGAAGGAGCCTATGATTTTTTGACCAAACCGATCAATCCCGACGCTTTGCGAGGTCTCATTGGCCGGCTGGTGGAACGCAAGCGGCACTTGGCTGAGATCGAATCCGCCCAATTGAAATTGGTTGCCAACGAAAGGCTTGCAGCAATCGGCCAAATGGTTGCAGGATTGGCACATGAAAGTCGCAATGCGTTCCAGCGCAGCCACGCCTGCCTTGCCGAGTTGACTTTGGATCTTCAAGAGATGCCAGAGAGTTTGCAGCTGGTAACAAAGGTTCAAAATGCGCTCGACGACTTGAACTTTTTGCTAGAAGAAGTCCGGGAATATTCTGCTCCCATCAATCTCGAACGACGCGAATGTAATTTGGAGGTGCTTGTAAAAGAGACTTGGCAGCAAATTCTTGACGCTAGGCAACAAGACACGTTTCCCGAGTTTCAAATTGATGTTAGCGACGATGTACCTAGTGTAGTGTTCGCCGATTGCCATCGGTTACAACAAATCCTTAGGAACTTGTTCGAGAACGCAATCTTCGCGTGCATTGAACCGAAAAAACTTCAAGTGGAACTTTCTGTCACAACAACACGGATTGGTCGTACAAACGTTGTCGTTGGTGTTTCGGATAATGGTGACGGTGTGCCTGAGGAGAACCGGGAAGAGATCTTTGCGCCCTTTTTCACAACCAAAACCAAAGGAACAGGACTGGGCTTGGCAATCTGCCGACGGATCGCCGAAGCACATGAAGGAAGCCTGACACTTGCAGAAGCTACAGTGGGTGGCGCTAAGTTTCTGCTTTCGATTCCGGTTAAGGAACCGCGAAAGAAGAAAATGCTTCGGTAGATTGTTTTCCCGGCAGTAATTAATGATGGAGCCCGGTCTGCTGAATGTAGTCACGATGGCGTCATTGGCTAGGATAGCAAGCAGATGTGCGGAACCGCACATTTGCACTCGTTGAATCGTCACGAATTGTACTGAGAATGCTGCGATTGGTTGTGCAAAAGGCGACGGCCCTTACAAGTATCTTTAAGGTTCCAATTTGGCATAAGGCTTGCTTAACTAGCTCAAAACAATCTTTCTGGAGCCAGCTATGAACATTAAACGCATTCTTTGCCCGGTCGACTTTTCTGAATTCAACGAATCAGCAAACGAGTACGCTTCGATGCTGGCCAATTCGACAGGTGCCGAAATAATATATTTCCACGCCTACCTTCCCGACGTTCTGTACGGAAACCCCGAGCTGTTTGATGCTGATGGGAAAGAGCAGAAGCTTTTGCAGGAGATGGAAGAAACCTACTCTCCTAAATTCAACACTGTAGAAGCTTCGTACGTCGTTGAGTTTGGAACTCCAGCTGATCAAATCATCGAGTACGCCAAAGCCACTGAGATCGACATGATAGTACTGGGTACGCACGGTCGTACTGGTTTGCGTCGAGTCGTCATGGGAAGTGTCGCCGAAGCAGTTGTTCGAAGCGCTGATTGTCCCGTGCTGGCTATCAAGACCGCATCTAAAGTTCTCCAAGAAAGTTAATGGGAAGCGGGTGTCCGTTTTCAAATAAAACACAAACTCAGTTTTTGATTGAAAAAGATCTATGAATATTAAAAGCATACTCTGCCCAATCGACTTTTCAAACTTTAGCGACACTGCTCGCGCTTTCGCCTCAATGTTCGCAGATGCATCTGGCGCCGAAATCATCTTCCTGCATGTTGCTGGCCAAGGCGCTCTTCAGGGCGACTACGACTACGCGATTCAACGGGTGGCCGAACATGCTCTTGCTCGCCTAGTCGCGATCGAGCCAACTATCGAAGGGGTTAAGTTCAATCATGAAGTCAGAGTTTGCAACTTTACCGCCGATACGATTGTGAAGTATGCGGACGAACATGAATGCGATTTGATCGTGATCCCAACTCACGGAAGAACTGGACTGCGTCGCATCTTTCTAGGAAGTGTCGCTGAAGCCGTACTCCGAAAAGCCAACTGTGCTGTTGCCACGATACGACCTGAAAGCGGTTCCCTCTTTACGGAAGCGCACTCCGACGCCGCAGCCGAATCGTCACCAGCGACCAAAGAGGAAGGAAAGCTTTCCATGAAACCCAATGGAGTCCTCTGTGCTGTCGACGTCAACGACTACGATCAAGACGTAATCGACCTAGCTGCCGACCTAGCCAAGCAATTTGGAGTGGATCTAGATTTGCTTCATGTGACTTTGTTTCCCAATACGGCAAACAAGACCGTTTACGCCTACACGGGAGACAATAGCGTACATCGAAAAGAGCGTCGTCGATTGGATGCGATTGCTACCGAGGTTGAAGAGGTTGAGATCAAATCTCACCATCTTTTGGGTTACCCAGCTGAGCAGGTTCTTAGATTTGCCCAATTGAACCAGCCACGACTGCTTGTGCTTGGAACACACGGTCGAACCGGGCTGGCGCGGGTCTTTGGCAGTATTGCCTCTCAAATTCTCCGCGATGCGGCCTGCCCAGTCATGGTTCTACGTCAGGACCAAAACGACCAGCACTTTACGGAATCTGATGCTGATCAAGCGTCTGACGAGTCTTCGGCCTCTGCGATTTCATGATCAACTATTTGAAGACAAGGGATTTCAAAACCAACAACTTGCGACCACTAGCGTCATCCAACAAAATCATGCTTAAGAAAATACCATGGTAGCGACTCAATATTGGTCAAAACGAATGTCTGAAAAGAAAGACTCTGATTCTCCAACGGATCTTGGTCTGTTCAACATTGACCTTCTGTTGGTTGACGATGAAACTGACTTTCGAGAGTCTGCGTGTCGTTATCTGAAGAGACTTGGGTTTCGAGTCGACGAAGCTGAAGATGGCGAAGAGGCACTCAACGTTACCGTCAACAAGAAGTTCGACGTCGTCGTTCTGGACATTCATATGCCAGGCATCTCTGGGATTGATGTTCTCAAGAAGTTGATGGAGCGCGAGTCGCCCCCAAAAGTCATAATGCTGACAGGTGGTGGAACGATCGAGAACGCGGTTGAGTCAATCAAGTTGGGTGCTTACGACTTTTTAACAAAGCCAGCCAAATTAGATGATCTTGCCCGCCTCGTTCAACGCGCGTGCCAGACGCATGAGCTTGAGAAGGAGAACAAACAGCTCAAAGAAGTCATAAAACGTCAGGCACCATCGACAGACATGATTGGTGATTCACCGGCGATGCAAGAAGTCTTTCGCTTGATTGAACGAACCGCGGCTTCGGACAAACCAGTGCTAATTCAAGGCGAAAGCGGCACCGGTAAAGAACTGGTCTCTCGTGCGATTCACAAGTCGAGTCCGCTTGCAGACAAACCGCTTGTAGTAGTCAACTGTGCTACGCTCCCGGATCAATTGTTGGAAAGTGAGTTGTTTGGCCACGAGAAAGGCGCCTTTACAGGCGCGATCGCCGCGAAACCAGGATTGTTTGAAATTGCTGACGGCGGAACGCTTTTTATCGACGAGTTCGGGGAAATGAGCGGAGCGCTTCAGGCGAAGCTGCTTCGCGTCCTTGAAGACGGTTCAATGCGCCGTGTAGGCTCGGTAACCGAACGAAAGGTCAAAGTTCGTGTCGTCGCAGCAACGAATCGCGATCTTGAGCAGGAAGTCAAAGACAAGAACTTCCGCGAAGACCTATACTATCGCATCAATGTTTTGGGGATAGATTTGCCACCCCTGCGCCAACGAACTGGAGATATCGATCTACTGGCCAGAAAGTTCACTGGAGACGACTGGACGATCGGTCAGGATGTGATGGAACGCTTAAATAACTACAGTTGGCCGGGCAACGTCCGTCAACTACAAAACGCGATTGAACGTGCAAAAGTTCTGGCTGAAGAAGATCGAATTGAACTTAAGAATCTTCCGGCGGCGATTGTTGAGGCGGAAGAGATGCCGGTCGAGACTGCAATTGCAGGAGGCACTTCGGACTTGGATGCGCTCAACAAAATGCACGTTGCTCAAACGTACGAGCGCTGCGACGGCAACAAGACCAAGGCGGCCAAAGCACTTGGCATCAACCGACGATCACTCTATCGGTTACTCGAAAAATTCGAGATTACATAGAGCGTGTCATCTGTATTATTCTGATTGGCACGCCATCTGCTTCGCTATTTAGTAACAGTTCAATTGACATTACTGGAGAAGAAAATGAAGAAGCCATTCAAGAAAATCATGCTCGTCACCAACAAGCCATCTGACACGGCAGGAGCGGAGAAAACTGCGATCAAACTCGCCCAAGCCAACCGCGCAACTATCCTGCTGGCTGACTCAATCAAAACCCCATTTCAGGCGTCACGTCTGGCGAGCATGTCCACAGAGTTGATGTACGAGGCAGCGGTTGCCGCCAAGCAGGCGTATCTTGCGGAATTACAGTCAAGATTCAACAAGGCCGGGATTGAGTCGACTTCAAAAGTACTTGTCAGCCCTCGCACATCAACTGAGCTAATTCGCACAGTTGTTGAAGAAGATTGTGATTTGGTGATTCGATACCTAAAGGGCGAATCGAGCAAGGCTGCTGGGCGATTTGGGGAAACGGCTGAGAACCTGATGAGAGCTTGCCCCGTTCCGGTTCTTTTGACCGAGCGAGAGATTTCAAATCCCAAAGTCGTCGCTTGTATCAATCTCGAGCACGGGAAAGAGGAGAATCAAGCTATTCTCGAAAGTGCTCGTCGGGTTGTTTCTTCGCCCGAGGAGCTAAGCGTTATTTCTTGCTGGGAGTATTCTGGCCGAGATTTCATGTTCGAATACATGGACGAAGGAATGTATGAACAAACGCGGGACGAAGCAAGCGAGTTGGTCGCTCAGATGGCTGACCGATTGAAATCAGAAAACGACCTCGAAGACCTTGGGGATCGTGTTCAACTGATCAGCGAAAGCCCTGTTACGGCAATACCACGGTTCTGTGAGGAGAACGAAATCGACATCGCCGTCATGTGCAGCGCGTCTCTGAATCACCCTTTAGGTCGAAAATTGGGTAGCACGATTGAACGAACGATTGGCTCGCTACCTTGTGCCTTACTAGCGGTGAAGCCGGTTGGGTTCGAAGCCACCAAGAGTGAATCCAACCCTAAATTAGCACAAGTCGTGTAAACGTTTGATGAATCATAGATTCCAAGGAACGCTGGATAGCAAGTTCGTATTGGACGAATGTTTGAATGCCTCCAATCTTCATCGTCAGTCCTCCAAGTAGTCGTCGAACGCCATTCCCGTTTCGGAAGGCATTCCATTGAACACGTGTTCGAGTGCCTCTAGCCCACCAGCCGATGCACCGATCCCGACAACGATTTCGGGAGGTAATATTGACGGTTCAGATTGGGTGCTCGGATCGTCTCCTTTATTTTGCGACATCTGGCTACATCCCGTAACTAGTAAGTAATTGCAAAACTCCTTTTGTTGTTTGGGGCAGGCAACGCACGCCCTCCTTTTTGAATGTCGGTAACAATTGTGAAATCAAAGTCGTATTTTTCGACCGCACTCCATCGGCTTCCGTTGCTCCGATGTTGCTGCCCACTCGCAACGTGAAAGTTGCGCGTGAGCAGCACGGTGTATCTAACCTGTTGCAGATCTTAGAACGACGATACGCATTTTGTCCGCTTATTACCCGTTGATTTACTGATGACCAAACATAGATAAAACGAATAGGTCAATTGAAATTACAAAACAGAAAAACAGCGACCCCGTTGAACGAACGCCGCTGGCTTGATGAACATCTGTGTTAAAAACACCTCTACATTTAACCCCTCTTTAGAACTACTCGGTCTTTTCGTCGGTGTCCGATTCTGGGTTGGCAGGCTCTTCACTTACTTCCTCGGCAGGTTCTTGCTCGGCCGTGACCGCATCGGCATCCGATTCAGGTGCCGGCGCAGTGTCTTCAGTCGCAGGTGCGACATCTTCGACCGCCTTTGTTGAAACGAAGGCCGAGCGATCGAGGGACAGTTTGTCGTAGGATTCACCCGAGATGACGTAGTACCATTTGGCAAAACGTTGGTTCAACTCGTCGGCTTTCTCACTGCCCGATTCGACTTTCGACTGGAAGCTCTCGTAAGCCTGCAAGTCCGTGTCGTACTTGGATTTCGCGGCGGTGAACT
>CAZDBE010000167.1:0-12093 GCA_964503675.1 uncultured Pirellulaceae bacterium
CAAAAGGGAGGCGTTGGCAAAACGACCTCTGCCGTCAATCTTAGCGCTGCATTGGCCGAACAGGGAAAACGTGTTTGGCTGATCGATCTCGATCCACAGGCCCACGCGTCATTGCACTTGGGCTTCGGCATGCAAAAAGAATACCTGTCGGTTTACGATGTGTTGACCGACCAAACTCCCATGACTGACGTCTGCCATCAAGTCGACGATAACCTCTGGTTGTCACCATCGCACATCGATCTGGCCGCCGCCGAAATGGAACTCTCCGGCGCTGTTGGACGTGAGATTATTCTGCGTGACAAAATGACCGAAGTGCATCTTGACTTTGACTATGTCATTTTCGATTGTCCACCATCGCTGGGAGTACTGACACTCAACGCACTGACAACCGCCGACGAAATCTTTCTCCCACTGCAGCCCCATTTTTTGGCGCTGCATGGGTTAAGCAAATTGCTACGAACGATCGAACTGGTCGCTCGCCGGTTGAATTCGAATCTACGTCTGACCAGCTTAATCTATTGCCTGTTTGATACCGGAACGCGTCTGGCCAACGAGATCGTTGGCGACGTCGAATACTTTTTCGAACAACATCGGGGCACAGATTCGATGTGGGCAGAGGTGACAAGTTTTGACACGCGCATTCGCCGTAACATCCGCTTGGCCGAAGCCCCTAGCTACGGCCAATCGATCTTTCAGTATGCGGAAGACTCCAATGGAGCTCAGGACTACCGAAGCCTCGCGATGGAAGTCATGAAGCAGACGCAACAAATGAGCCGCCGGCAGCAAGATGCCGCTTCTGTATCGTCGGATGTGGAACCGCAAGCACGGCAATCCGCCGACGCAGAGTTTGCTGCGGATGAAGAACAACCTTGGCTGTATCACAGTCGGTAGTTAGAACCGCCGTCGTCGTATCACAGCAGGCAGCTTGCTGCCCTCGCAGTATCACTGTGGCTAGTTCAAACTGGCGTTTGAATCTATGAGGTTCGATGAACCGCCTGCCTGATTTATTCAGCTGTCTGTGCCTAGGTAGCTCTTGGCAATGGTAGGTTTATACAGATTGTTCCGGAAAGACCGTCATTAGGTTCTCTCAAGGGATGACAGATTCAAGCTCTAGCTGAATCGCAAATATTTGGCAGATTGAAGGCCGCGCGATGAGCACCTTGGATACAATAGTTCCACAACGGTTTCCACCGCACAAAGCAGCCGCTCTTCAGTTTTCCTCCCGACCGATCGTTCATGTCCGAAGTTACCGTATTGATGACCGTCTTCAACGGGATGCCCTATCTCGCTAAAGCCGTTGATTCAATTTTGTGCCAGACACTCTCCGATTTCGAATTCGTTATCGTAGACGATGGTTCAACTGACGGCACTTCTGACTATCTTAGTGCGATTAAGGATCCGCGCGTTCGTATCATCCGACAAGGCAACTGCGGAACGGCAGCCGCGGCAAATCACGGACTTGAAAATATAACCAGTCGATTCGTCGCGCGTATGGACGCTGACGATATCTCACTGCCCACCCGGTTGTCCAAACAACTGGCGTTCATGAAACAGAATCCTGACGTAGGGGTCCTAGGAACCCAAGTGGTCCCGGCGGGGAGCTCAGGCCACGGAAAATCGCTTGCATTGCCGACCACTCATGAAGAGCTGTTTTCTGACATGATGAGTTGTAAACACGGGCTAGCCCACAGCTCAGTCATGATCGATGCGGATCGGTTGAAATCAATTGGCGGCTATTGGTCGCTGAGATTGATTGATGACTGGGACATGATGTTGCGAATGGGAGAGATTTCGAGACTAGCGAACCTAGACGAGGTGCTGGTTCACTATCGTGTTCATTCGGGATCACTCAACGGAACTAGTATGCTACGCATGCGTCGCTCAATCGCCTACGCGGCCGAGCGGGCACGGCGACGTCAATCAAACATGACGCCGATCTCCTATGAAGCATTTGTTGAGGCGTTAGATAACGCACCGTTGTTCCAACGACTGGCCGAACGGGCGCGTGTATTTGCGTTAACGCAATATCGTATTGCAGTTGCCGACCAATGCGGTGGAAGAAAGATCGCGGGGACTCTGAGGCTCTGCTTCGCAGCGTTGTGTTCGCCGGGACTTACCATTGATCGTGTCGGCCGTATGATGCGTTTTTCTGGCAGCCCGCAGTCCGCCTCTCAGCCCAAGGCCTCAGCTTTGGCGGCAAGCAATGATGGCGACCTTGATGCGACGCAACCGACTGCTGTATCGGCGACAGCTGAAGACTGCACCGAAACAAAAACGGGATCTCTTAGCTAACCCTTTATCACTTGGCCAGCCGATTCGTTCAGATCGAGGCTGCGATCGTTTTCAGACGCTTAATCATCGAGAACAATCCGTTGCGGCGCTGAGGGCTTAGATGTTGATTTAGTCCCAATTTCTTCAGATAGTCCGAAACGTCACTCTCGGCAATCTCGCTGGCGGTCTTTCCGTGATAAAAGGACAGCAACAGAACAATCAGGCCTTTGACGATAATGGAATCACTATCTGCAAGAATGTTCATCACCGAATCATTGTCAGCAGCATCGGCGTTCATCCATACCGTGCTCATGCAGCCCTCAACGATGTAATCCTGCGTCTGAAATTCGCCCGGCATCGCGGGTAACTCACGGCCTAGGTCGATGATAAAGTCGTAGCGTTCATCCCACTCTTGGAGATCATCGAAGGTTTCAAACAGTTCTTGGGTCGAAGGCGGGAAATCAGACATCGAGGTTTTGGCAAATCGTCAGGAGCAATGGGAATCAGGGCAAAAGCCCATGGACAGTAACCGCACCGGTTTTACTGTCAAAGATCCTGCACCAAAACCGTCAAAGGAGCAACACTGCCCTAAACATCCAAAAAACTTCTTCCAAAGCTCCGCTGAACTGCCGCAATCAATCGCCGCCGCCCATGTCCTGATTGCAAAGCTGCATTATCAACTCCATCTCATCCTGCTCATGCTTCGCAAGCGCAATACAAAATTTTTCGAACTCCGACCGCACGGTATCCAGATTGATGTTGTCGGCCGATTCCCGGTAGACAATTTGCTCCGCCAAATCGATCACCCGACCTAAGTCCAGAAAAAGCGTTTCATGTTCTTGCGTTTTCGCATGGGCCTTGCGGCTGACGACCGGGTTTTCGATTGTATCTTGTTGGAAGTAACCGTAAAACTCTTCCAGCGCAAAGTATGTCTCCAACTGGTCTCGCAAATCTCCCAACCACTGGACCACTAATCGAGGCGTCGCATCAGGTTTTTGATTAAGCCAATAGTAGGTCCGGTTGAGCGTGCTGCGAAAATCAAAATCTGCCTTGATTTCGTCCATGAACGCAGCGTTGATCGTCATCCCCGCCGCTATGGCGCCGCTCTGCCGGTACTCTTTTTCAGTAAGCCACGTACTCATCTTAGCGCCTCCCTTGATAGAATGAACTAAAGCCGTCATCTAAAAAGATAACCGTCCCCTGCGAGAGAGTCCAGTTTTTTCTAGATCCCGGGGCGCCAAACTAATGCTATCAGTCACCTTCAAACCACTCTTATAAGCCAATGCGAAAACACGGCCCTTGGACGATAAAAGAAACCAATCGCGTCTATCAAGACCCATATGTCGCATTACAGGTAGATCAGGTGATTCGGCCCGATGGCAATCCCGGTCAACATGTTGTTGTTAACATTAAGGCCGGAGTGTGCGTGATCGCAATGGACACTCAAGGGCAGTTACATCTGACGCGCGAGTTCCATTATGCGGTCGGGCGCGAATCGCTTGAGGCAGTCAGCGGAGGAATAGAACCGGATGAAGATCCACTACTATGTGCCCAGCGCGAGCTACAAGAGGAAGTGGGCTTGCGCGCTGACAAGTGGCAATACCTGATGACGGTCGATCCCTTTACAACCATCATGGAATCTCCAACTCGATTGTACTTGGCCACCGAGCTATCGCCGGTGCCCAAGGCGCTCGAAGGCACCGAGACTATCGAAACCGTCGTGATGCCAATTGCCGAAGCAGCCCGCGCGGTTGAGTCAGGCTTGATCACGCATGCTCCAACGTGTGTCGCGATTCTGCTGGTCGATCGACTGAAGCAGCAGAAAACGGACTGAGACCGTCGTATTTTTTTAAACAGCACAACAATCACTTCGAGGGCAAGTTGATGTCAGAAGTATCCGAATGCTCTCCGACACGTCGCCGAAAGACTACCAGTGTTCTGTTTGCGGTACTCTCATCGATGGCCTTGATCGCAGGGGTTGTCACGGCAGTTATGTATTCCATGGAGAACCGGTCCTTGGCGGCCGAAATCCAAGAATTGGAAGAGGAACTGGGGGTGATGCGCGTTGTCGATACTGATCGGGTCTACTTCGTTGCAATCGACAACCCGAAAGTACCAAACATCATTGTGGAAAATGTAGATCGAATCTGGCAGTTCCGCTATTTCTTGCCGGCTGGCTACAGCGTGAGCCATTTCGCAGGCGACGGTCGAGTCACGGCCGAGGGTCTCTACTTTGACGGAGGGTCCAGCAGTGGTTGGAGAAGTCCTCTTACTGAGGCAATTAATAAACGGCTGTCGATTAGTTTGACCAAGAAGGAGAAACACATCGAAATCTATTCTTCCACCGGTAGGGTCACACGATGGCGACCTAGTGATTCCGATGTCAGTCTCGAGGGCTTGGTCATCGAACCCGTTGTGCTACCGAAAGCTCCGGCGCGTTCTTTTGGCCCCAAAGAAATCATTCCAATCTTCAAAATTTATGACCCGACTTCAGCCAAAGAAAAAATCGTCAATGGGCAAAAGATAACGACCTATTCAGGCGTTCTGATGGTAATGTGTCCACGCAGCGTAGAACCTCGATTCAAATTGCTGCGCGAGGGCAAGCAAATAATGCCAGATGAACGTTCAGAGGAAGCAATCCGTGAGTAGCTCAACACCTAAGAAAACTAGGAGATTCCGATTTTCGTTGAGGTACCTTATCGTTTTCACAGCGATTGTTGCGACTTGGACTTCTGCAATCGTAGCACGTCAGAAAAAACCGGCCCTGCAAACCCAGCGCGACGTTCTGGTGGGCATGACATCGCAACTAGAGGCTGACGATTCAGCTAGTGTGGTCGTAAGGCGGCTACCACAGGTTGCGTATGAGTTCCAGTCTTACGACGTCTTTATTCCCGAGGGTAAACCCCGAGAGCTGCGATTTTTTTGTGGAGGTGTCTCTAAGGCGGGCCTGCCATCTGAATTCGAGAGTATCCCATTGAGCAGCGGGCAGCACCAGATCGTTTTTCGGGAGCAGGACAATCTGAATCAAGGCTATCAATTTCAACTTTACGTTGATGAGCTACTCGCTCTCAACAAAAACATGGGTCGCGAGTGGATGCCTCTAGGCTGGCGTCAAGCCAGTGGAGTCACCACTCAAATATCGCCGCAGTCCTGCACTCCGTTGGTTGCTAAACGTTACATGCCGCAGGTTGATTATGGAAGAAACAATTATTTCAACGGAAGCCAAGACCCATGGATTACTTCGCCCGGCTTTCAATTGTGGATCGACGAAGTTGGTCGAACGCCTCAACCGATCAGCGATTTTGTGGGAATGAACTTTCATAGATTTGAACAAGAAACTGGATTTCGGGAGGGCCCAAGAATTATCAACCCTAATTGGTCGCCGCCGCCTAGCCTATCCTTCACCCATCCCACCGCGCTCACCGACCTTGGTTTCTTAACTCTCGTGATAGAGTTCATGACCGGTGACGAGGACGTCGTATTCGGCAAAACTGGGGGACCATCTAGATGGGAGTTGAGCTGTTCGGCAGATAAGATCGAAAAACCAGAATCCCAGTTCGATCCGGCGCGTCGGTCACGCTCGGCATTCTTGCATGCCACTCCAGTGGTTGTCGGGAGGTGCTCACCTGTGATTGAGCTTCAATGGACAATGGATCGCCCGCAGGATATTGGTCTGAGATTACCGGCATTGCCAGCCAACGCTTCGGTCACGCGCTGGCAGCTAAAATGCAAAGAAGGAGTAAGTCACCTTTGGCGAATCACTAAATCCGGCGATCTGAACATCGATATCCGAGAGCTCAATGAACAGACCGCCATAACTCCAGAAACGGCGAAAGCTGCGATTCCCGAGGTAGGAATTCCGTTGGGCAAGCCCGAAAAGGAAACACAATCCTTAAAGTGGCGAACGAACATTACGCAACCTCTCCAAATTTATCAACGTAAAAGCCCCAACTCGCAAGCGCTGGCAAATGCCAATCTGTACCAAGGGCTGCCGTTCCAGTTTGGATTTGAATTTGCAGCTTCTGCCAATGCCAAAGCTTGGGCGATTTGCAAAGATAAAATCCCATTCTCCAACAATACGCCAGTTCCCGGAGGACGAGTGATAGACGAACTTGTCATCGAACTCGACGCAACAGATCCATCTTGGGTTTGGCTTCGTTTAGAGAAATTAGAAAAGAAGAAACTAGAGACGGAACCGCAATAGTTCCTCAACCACCACATTCGGCCCAAGGCTGAGCTATTCAGACGATCGACAGAACAACAAATAAAGTGACGGCACCAAATACAGTGCCATCAACGTCGCGCCGGCAACGCCAGCCGCAATGGTCACCGCCAGCGGCGGCCAAAACCCGCCGCCCGAAAGAATCAACGGCGTGAAACCCGCAATGGTAGTCAACGTCGTGGCAACAATGTGCCGCGTGCAACCGCTGACCGTTGTTACTAAAGTAGCTCGATCGATACGCGTGTCTCCATCGTTTTCCGAAATCGCGGCAAGCACCACAATCGAGTCATTGATCGCCACGCCAACCAACCCCATTGTGCCAACAATCGCCATAAAGCCCAGCGGATATCCAAACAACGCCAACGCCAATCCCGCGAGCCCGATCGAAAGCCCGCCGACGATCGCGACAATAAAAGCTTGTCGAAATGAACCTAACCCGCCGACGAGGGTCAGTACCATCAGCCCCAACAACAATGGCGCGTTGGCAATCAGTTGGTTGACGGCATGACTGCGCTGAGCCGCCTCGCCGCCAAATGTCAACTGATATCCGGATGGAAGAATAAAATCTGAGGCCGCAATCGAAAGCGCCAACCGTTTCTTAAAATCGGCAACCACCTCCGACGGCAACACGCCCGGCCGAATGTACGCCATGATCTCGTTGGTTCGCAAACCGTCGACTCGCACAATCGCACCGACATCGCCATCGAGTACTACATTGGTCACTGCCGATAACGGAGTACCGGAACGAGGAGTTCCTGATCGCCGCGCGGAAGAGGCCGAAGCGTTTTCAGGTCCACCCTGCCCTGCTCCGACTGGAGATCTGGGCCCGGGCACACTTCCATAGAATTCCATCGCACCCAACCGTGCGAAATTGGCCGCTGGAGATTCGGCGTCTGCGATTTTCACTCGCACGGGGATCTCCAAATCATTATCGAACGCCGTTCCTGCAGAAACGCCTTCTAAAGACTGATAAAGCTGCCCAGCAACCGCTGCGCGATTCAATCCCGCTTCCGAAGCCTGCTGTGGATCAACTTCTATCGAAAGTTTAGCGACCGTCTCCTCCAAATCCGATCGAGTGTGCGTCACCGCCGGCAACTGCGTCAGAAGCAGCCGAAGCTGACTGCCTAGATCACGCAGTACATCCAGATCCGGCCCCTGCAAATGCAGTTCAACTGGCGCGTCAAACGGCGGCCCTTGTTGCAGTTGCCGCACAATGGTCCGCGCGTGAGAAAAATCCTGATCCAATCGTTGTTGTAATCGGTTGACGATCTGAAGCGAATCTTGACCGGGTTTCAAATCGACGATCGCCTGAGCATAGAACGGAGTGCCGCGGCGTCGAGGAACCACGTTGTAATAAAACGTTGGCGCACTGCGACCAACAAACCAGTGTGCGTTGGCGACTCCTTTGTCTCCTTGCACACTACTTTGCATCGCCAATACCGTCTGTTGTGTTTTCTCCAACACGCTGTCGGCGGATAGCTCAACTTCGATCTGAATTTGCTCACGGTCAGACGCCGGAAAAAACTGCTCCGGCAAACGCATTGCAGCCCAGAAACCTAACGCCGGCAACAGTACAGAAATCAAAACGCCCAACAGCGGAAACCCAAACGCCACGCCTAATGACCATTCATATAGCTTTCCAAGCGGCGGAATCACCAGTCCCTGATCGGCTGCCATCTTTTCTCCACTTGCCGGTTGCAGAAACGCAAACAGCGCCGGGATAACGGTCATCGACAAAAGAAAGGAAGCTGAGATCGCAAGGATCACACTGATCGCAATCGTGCCCACGAATTCGCCTGACGGCCCAGGCAACGTCGCGATGGGCAAAAACGCCAACGTGGTCGTCAACGTCGATCCGGCCAACGGAACTTTCAAATGATCAATACTGGCTGTCACAGATTCCACTACCGTGCTGCCCTGTGACTGGCGAAGACGAATATCTTCGACGATCACGATCGCGTTGTCGATCAACAGCCCCAGTGCCACGATCAAGCCCGTGATCGACATCTGGTGCAGAGGAATCTCCATCACGCGCATCGCCGACAAGACCAACGCCGCCGAAAGCGGAACGGCCAGTCCAACGACAATCATGCTTCTCCATCCCATCAGCAACCACACGATGCCGACGACTGCCAACGTACCGAGGACCAAGTTTCGCAGCAGCGTTTCTAATCTTAATGAAATATGTTGTTGTTGTTGAAAGAGAGACTCGATGGAAACTTCCGCGCGATACGTTTTGCGAAATTCTGCCATCAGTTGATTCAATTCCGACGTCCAAGCCGGCATCGAACTGGCCTGATTCACGAAAGCTCCCAACACAATTCCCTCGCGTCCATCGACTAAGGCGACATCTGGCCGGGGTGTTTTCATCTTCCTGTTTACGCTGGCAATTTCACCGAGGGCGACCGACTGACCCGCACCATCAGTGATCAGAAAATTCCCCAAACCGCTCTCAGTGGCTGAGGCGTCAGAAAGATCCAACAGAATTGCCGATTCGCGGCCGCGCAAACCACCGGCGGGCTGGGTCACAAAATTCGCCGACACCTGAGCTGCTATTTTCTGCACAGTCAATCCTGATGCCGATAGAACTTGCGGATCGACTTCAATCAATAATTCTTCGCCCGCATCGCCGAAGACATCAACTTGTTCCGTCCCCCGCAGACTGTTAACGCGCTCCGCAAACTGATTCGCAATACGACTGACCAATGCCGCTGAAGAAGACGACCGGTCGCGCCATTGAAATGCGATAATGGCCGCATACGCCTTAAGCGGAAAGATCTCCAATTCCGGATCCAGACAGCCCGCCGGCAACTCCGCTTGAGCCGCATCGATTGACTTGGCAATCCGATCCCAAACCTCGTCCACCTCATTCACGTCATCGCGCAGTTCGACGATTAGATTCGAAATTCCTTGGCGACTGTTGGATCGAACTTGTTTGATTTCGAACACGTTCTGCAATCGGCGTTCCAGTCGCCTTGAGACAAACGATTCGACGCGCTGAGCATCCGCCCCCGGAAACGGGGTGCTGACCACGCCGACACGTTTCCGCAAGACAGGGTCCTCTAACGCTGGGATCACCACCGCCGATGACAGTCCGCCAACAAAAATCACGCCCAATACCAGCATCAAGATGCGTGGGTTTTTCCTCAAAAATTTGGCCATCATTGCGACGGCCTCGCGGAAGTGCCCGACTCATCCCCCGATGGAACTGAAAGCGGCTCGGTGGAAAACGACGCTGTATTGCTGTTCGCTGATGTCGGTGTTACGTATTGGCCGGGGACAATGCGATGCGTGCCGTCGGCAATTACCAGATCACCATCTTTGAGCGCACCGGTCACATAGGCAGTCTCATTTTCAACATAAATGACTTCGATCGTGCGTGCAGCCGCAATGTTGCGTCCGGCGCTGGTTTCCAAAACCATCGTCGACCACAGACCGCCGGCGCGTTTTTGCATGCTAGAGAGTGGTAACCAAAATCCACTTGCCTCACGAAAGCTGTCAAAGCTGACTTTTACAATACTGCCCAGTGTGTACTCGACCAAAGACAGATCACTCGTAATTTCCAACAGAAGCTTTTGGGTGCGCGTTGACCGGTCCACCAGAGGAGCCACCGACTTGATCACCGCCTCTGCCGCGATCCCGCCTTCCATCACGACCTCCAGACGCCGCCCAACAAACTGAGCTTGAGCCGTTTTTGCTGCGATGCTGACTTCTACCTTCGGGACCGAATCCGAAACTACTTCTGCCAAGGGGTTACCGGGACCTGTCATCTGTCCTTGCCACGCATCAACACTGGAAAGGGTGCCAGAAAATGGAGCGACCAATATCGAGTTTTCGATTTGCGATTCGAGATTAGCCAGCTGATCTTCCAACTCTCTCACCCGCGCAGAAGACTGCTGCGATTGTTCAGTTAGTGCAGATTTGGCCGACTCCAACGCATCGGCAACTTGCTTGCGATCTTTTTCCAACCGCACGATGTCGTATTGCGCAATGATCTCGCCAGCTTTCACTTTCTGGCCGGCCGATTTCGAAACACGCACCACTTTTCCGGGAACCCCGAAAGCCAGACTCGCTCGTTGGCCGGGCTGCAGCGTTCCGTAGTAGGTTGCTACTTGGTTGTATTGTTTCGTCTGTGCAATACGCACAACGTTCACCGTTCTGGCTGGCAGTTTTTTAGGGTCAACTTTAGGAGTCGCCAACGGATCTTGGCAGCCAACTGAGACAAACAACAGCGCGCACAACACCAACATCAGGATCGTACTGAATGTCGCGTCCTTTAATTGGATTGAACGGGCTATCTTTGCGAACACTGGCTGAACGAGTTTGAGAGCAACGGATTCACCGGTAACCGTACGTAAATACGTTTACATGGGCCCGATAAAAACCTGATTTTATGGAATCCTGTTGCCAAGGGCACAGCCAAAACGACCTCAATCGCTCTTTCTCTTATCTAACACGGACGACTTTTCGGGTTGGGCAAAAAGCCGAAACGCAACTGGGCTGCACGCAGCGAAATAGGACGGACGACTGAGAACAATTTAGTATTAGTGGGAGATCAGCTTCCATTGCTTCTCCCTCGCTAGCTCACGACAGCGCGTTTCTATCAGTTTGTGTCAATGAAGGTCGCGCAACTTCGCCGAATGAAGCTATTATAAGGGGGACCGCCAAAATCCCTCCGGAACTCTCTTAATGAACCATCGTCCCACCCAACTGAAGTCTCGCATCAACCATCTTAAGCGTGTGCGTCAACGAGGACTCGCCAAGAATCATCGGTTATACATTGAGCGTTTGGAAGACCGGCGCATGCTCGCCGGCGATGGACTTCAAGCGCAGTACTTCAACACCGACGATCTATCAGGTCCGGCATTGGTGCGCGTTGACTCAGCCATCGATTTCAACTGGGGTGCTGCCTCGCCCGACGCTTCGATCGCTGCCGATACATTCTCGGCGCGCTGGAACGGCCAGATAGAATCGCAATTCACCGAAACACATACCTTCTATGTCAACGCCAATGACGGGGCCAGATTGTGGATCAACGGAGTCCTGTTGATTGACCAACTAGACAGCCCGTTAGTTTTTAACGCGTCAGCCAACATTGACCTTATCGCGGGACGCCGCTACGACATTCAATTCGAGTACCGCGAAAACACCGGTGGGGCATCTGCCAAACTTGAGTGGGACAGCGCCAGCCTTGCGCGCGAGGTCGTTCCCACCAGCCAGTTATTCTCTGGCCATCGCGGCAGTTTGACTTCCGAACGATTTAATAACATTGCAGGGTCGGACGTCAGCGACCTTACTTCAGATACTGACTATCCAAACAACCCTGACGTCGTCACCGAGCTAACTTCTTTTGAGTCTAGCAGCAATATTGGAAATTCACTGGGTCAAAGGATCAGCGGTTTTCTGCACGCACCTGAAACCGGTCCCTATCAATTCTTTTTGTCGGCCAACGATTCGGCAGAACTGTGGTTAAGCAATTCCGCCGATCCGAGTGACCGTCAGCTGATTGCATTTGTCGACTCCGCCACTGATCCGCAGCAGTGGGACGCTCAAGCGAGTCAATCTTCGTCGGTCGTTTTGTTGGCCGCCGGACAGCAATA
>CAZDBE010000168.1:0-2990 GCA_964503675.1 uncultured Pirellulaceae bacterium
GGTTCGGGCTTCTGAACGACAGGAATACCCTTGTCGTCGGTTTTTAACGGCGGCAGCTCATAAGTACGACGTTCGTCAACCATATAGATTTCGTCCATCTCGGTGTCGTCGACGTCTTTTCGTAACAACAGATAAACGGCCGACATCATGCACCAGAAAAGCCCATAGATAAAGGCAGCGGCAGTCGTTCTGCCAAGCCATGTCCACATGCGAATCATAGCTTGACCACCTGCTAGTGTTGACGAGGGTTCAAGAACGATCGGTTTCCCGTCTTCAACGCCCATTGGCGGTGCAATGCTGCGAATGATGTCCATCCTTTCGGCGTCGCCGCCTACCAGACGCGTGCCAAAGGATGTCGACCAGTATCCAAGTCCAATCGCGCCGTCAGCTACGTTGGCCACGACGTACCAACAAAAACCGCCAAACACCATCGAGACCAAGAGGTACAAAACAAAGTTTAGCGGGCGCTGCATCACGTAAGCGTAAGACCTAGTCATTGCGTCGAAGCTGTTCTGTCCCTCGCAGGCGACACTGGCCACCATCAATGGCCAACCAAACATCAGCCCGAACAACAACAGCGCCATCACCAACCCCAACGCCAGAACAACAAACCACAATAGCCCGACCAACAACACGCCTAGATCCAACCCCATCAACAGCCCGAGAACAAACGCAGGCAAACACATCGCAAAAATCGCCAGCAATGGAGCTGAGACCGCACCTGCGGCGATCAGTGTTTTGTCTAGCGCAAATTCGAAAGCGTCGTCTAGTCCCACTGGTTCATTGCGAGTCAGCTTCAGCAAGCAAGTTCGGCAAATAGCCACACCTGCAAATGACCACACGAATATCGTCCAAGTGCAACCGCCTAGCAAATACAAAAACGCTCGCACCGACCACCGGCTACTACCAGTATCACTTCCGTCAAGCGCAGTTGAGTAAGCCGGCAATGAAAACAGCTGTCGGAAAGGTTCGACGATTTGCGTAAACACCATCCGCGGCCCCGAGAGACGAGCTCCTAGCAAATTGATTGAGTTCTCTGCCGGGTCTGTGGCCAGGAAAACACGTTTGTAGGGCTTCTGATTATCGTCGATCAGCCTTGCCAGAACGCTGTCCGAACGAAGTTCATCGTTCAGGAAAACAGTGTCGCTGATCAGCCAACCTACCGGCATCAGCACTAACGCTGCCAAAGCCATGACTAGCACGGTCATGCTAGTGGCCGAATTGAGCGAGCGAAAGATAATTGTCCACGGGCACAGATCGCGCCATGCGATATTGGAAACAACGACCGGTTGATCGGTTTTGTTCATCGATTATTGGGGGGGAACGGGATGAATGCGAACTAAGTTGGATTTACAGGGTTTGAGTATAGACGACCTGTTTCAGCGCATCTATCTCCGCCATCAATCAGGTCACCGAATTCGTCAAGAATTTAGGGTCGCTTCCCGCGTGTTTGAGCAATAGACGAGCCCACGAGATTTGAGGCTCAACCGTGACGCGCGACAGGTCTCCTCGACTACCGCAGCCGTAACTGCGGGATGAGGGCCACTGGCACTACACGCGTCTGAGGGCCTCGATCGGGTCTAGCGACGCAGCGCGTTTGGCGGGGTAGATCCCGAAAACCAGCCCCGTTGCCATCGCGACCAGCACTGCCACTACCGGAGCCCAGAAAGTGATCGCCGTCTCCCGTCCGGAAAACCAGCTTATCAACGGCGGGGCACTCAGCCCAACCACCGCGCCCAGCAACGCCCCCGTCCCTGAAAGCACCAATGTCTCGACCATGAACTGCAACGTGATGTCAGATTGCTTGGCACCGAGCGCTCTGCGGATGCCGATTTCGCCGGTGCGCTCGCTAACGGTCGCCAACATAATGTTCATAATGCCAATCCCGCCCACCAACAGCGAAATTGCGGCGATGCCACCCAACAGGAAATTGAAAATGCGTTGATTCTCAAGACGCTGTTCCAATAAATCCAATGGGATCGTAATCTCGTAGTCTTGCTTGACGTGCGTGCTGGCCAGCAAACTCTTAATCGCCGCAGCCGTACTTTTGACCTGTGATGGTTCATACACCTGCACCGTCAACTGGCTAAGCTCCAATTTTTCGCGTTTAAAATTTCCATCACTTCGCTCTATTAGTGTCGCACCGATTCGTTTCTGGTCCGTGGTCAGCGGAATGTAAATATCCTTGTTAAAATTCTGAGCAGCCAAGCTCGAACCAACGCCCGCCGACGACATTTTGGGTTCCACAACACCAACGACAACAAAACGATACTTGTTGGCGACTTGGACCGTCTGTCCTATTGCTGCCTCGAATCGGAATAACTTGTTAGCAAGTTCCGCACCAAGCACGCAAACGTTCGCTTGGCTATTAACGTCTCCTGCTTCGATAAACCGCCCTTCGGCCATCTCTAATTTATTGGCCTCCGCGTAGTCTGGCTCCAATCCCACCAGTCGGGCCTCAACCATTCTGTCTAAATAACGCGTTTCATAGCGGAACTCGCGAAAGGGAGCTATTTGCCTGACGGTTTTGTGAAGTGTCTCCGAGATACGGTTTAGATCATCGAAGGTCAGCCCGTATTCCAACGTCCGGTCGCTGGTCTGTTCTTTGCGGTCTTCGTCAGTGGGTTTGACGCTGCGGACAATCACGTTCTTGATGCCCAACGATTCGATTCGACGTTGCGCATCAAGTCCCGCGCCTTCGGCGATGGCCAGCATGATGATCACCGAAGCCACACCAAACACCAGCCCCAGAATCGTTAGGAACGATCGCAGCTTGTGCAACAGTAGTGACCTCAACGACATACGAATCATCGCATATAGTTTTGCGGCGCGAGCGTTAAGCGAGTGGGCGTCTGGCGCGACAATCATTTCATCGTTTTGTGACATATCGCCTACTCCAGAACCGGGCTGTCGGAATCTGCAGTACTGTCTGAGTTTGTCGATTCAGATTCGTTAGACGACTTTCCAATCTCAATTTCTTCGACACTAGT
>CAZDBE010000168.1:3090-12015 GCA_964503675.1 uncultured Pirellulaceae bacterium
TCGTCCCATCGATTGCGAGCGTAGGCAAACGTGCCCGTCTGCGGAGCCCTCATTTCATGTTTTGCGAGGTTGTCTTTCTTCTCCTTCAACCGCCTTTCCTGAATCCTCAGTCCGCGCTGCTGGTTCTTCAGATTGTCCTCGGCCTGAGCCAGTTTCGCAGCGGCGGTAGTTTTTGCTGTCTCCAACAAGTACTCGGCCTCCGTTGCCAATCCAGAGAACTCGGCCAAACTCTTGACATGCTCAAACTTAATCAACGAATCTAACTTTTGCTTGGCACTTTTCAGCCGTAGCTCGGCACTCTTCACAACCTGCTCCTTCTCACGGAGCTGTTCAAATTCGCGGAATCCGCGTTTGACCAGCGCCCGCATGTTCTCACGATCACGACGTGCCTTATCAACGGCGGTTTGCGCTTCGGAAATTGTCCCCTCGATGTCCGACTTGGCCACCAAGTAATCACCTTCTTTGTACTTTTTCAAATCCAAACGCGCGAAGTCTAGGGTTTGTTTCGCCTTGCGAATTAGACTGGCGTTTTCGTCTTTCTGAACCTTTAATTCTTGTAGCGCGGACTCGACTTCTGTCTTTTCCTCGTTAACTCGGGCTGTTCGGTCAGTAATTTCTTCATCAATTTCGGACGTGTCGAACTTGGCAACAACTTGATCCTTCTCCACAATCGACCCTTCGGGCGCCAGAAAGATCAACTTGTTGTCATAGTTGTCGATCTCACATAGCCCCACAATCGTGCTCTGACTCTCCAGCTCGCCCTGTTCGACGACTTTATCAATCAACGTTGTGAACCGAGCAACCGCAGTCGGAACGTCTGAGATGTCTTCAGTTGTCAGACCTGCGTTAGCGTAAATCAGATAGATTCCCAGCCCGACGACCAGCAGCGCTAGCGCGGCGAGCGTTCGCAGAAGAAGCTTCTTTGACGGCGGGGGCGACGGAAGTAGTATCGGTTCCTGAGATGCTATCGGGTGAGACAGCTGGACCGTCGAGGCTTGGGGCTGAGGATGGGCCGTCGAGTTCGGTGGGTTGCTCAAAGCCATCGTTGAATTTGCTTCCTGATCCGGTGCTTGGAGTTTCGTCGCCACCGTCTTCGACGAATCTTTCGGTGACGACGGTTTCGGTTTTGAAGTCTTCTTCCTCATTGATCCAATTCCCCTGCTCATCTAACTGTAGCAATTCTAAATCAACAAATATTGCAATGCGAGAAGTTTCGTATTGAATCCAGCTGGAAATCAATTGAGTTTTGGTGTCTCGCAAAGACTGTAACGCCTGCAGAAGGTCTTGTGTCAGACTAGAATCGCCAGTCGTCGCGGTACGCAGATTAAACTGAGCCTGTTCGACCTGCCGGGTAGCCGTGATCAGCTGTTGACGTGCGATCTGAAAGTTAAAACGGTTGGTCCGAAGCTGGCGCAGATCCAACCGAACTTGATTGACAATCCCGTCTTCCGCCTCCATATATGCACGACGAGTACTCTGGTAATTAATCTCCGCCAACCGCCAACTGTTTCGCTCATTAAAACGATTTAGTGGCCCGTCGAACTCCAAGCCCACATTGTACTCGTTGTTTTCGCTGTCAATGCGGAAAGCATTGTCGCGATCGTCGTCGGTTCGGAGGTTCGCCGATGCTGTCACTGATAAATCCGACTCCAACTGGTCTGCCGCAACCTCCACTTGCCGGTACGCATCAACCACAAATCCCTTTGCGTTCTTAAGATCCAAGCGGTTGGACAAAGCAATTTCGACCGCTCGATCGGTTTCTAACTCTAAAGGCTTGATCTCAATGAGAAACAATCGAATCTGCGTTTGGGCCACGAACAACGAATTCACACGGTCTTTTATTCCGCCCGGTTGAGCGATCAGGAGTTGTAATTTCTTCCATGCCGCGATGCGTTCTTGATCGGCCGTTAACTCTTGTTTGGCGTCTGCGTCCTCGATATCAAGATCGTCTGCGCCCTGATCGTCCTCGTCGCTGCCTAGTTCGAGGTCCTCCAACGGCTTCTTGAATTGCTCTTCGGCGTCTTCGTCTTGGGCTTCTAAATCATCAAACAATTCTTCTAGGCGTTTGATTAGGGAACGCTGTTGCTCAAAGTCAATCTTTTCGGCGTCGCTAGTATTGGAAGGAGTCTCACCTAAAGCCGAATCCCACTGCGTCAATTCTTCCCGCACACTAGTCGTGGCATCCTTGACTTTCTTCGAAAACTGCTTGATGCGGGTATAGGCATTCTCGATGAACTCGTCGGGCGCGACGTCTGGAGGCAGGTACTCGACCAACGACTGCTCCAGTTCTTCGACGCTCTCTTGTAATGTTTCAAGTTCACCACTATTGAGAGTAAACGGATCTAGGATCGATTCGTCTAACTTAATCTTGATACGAGCTGGAAGCCCCAGATCAAACTTAAACTGATCCATCGCGGTTTGCAAAGATTGTTGGGAGTTGATCAGCGAGAGTCGGCCTGACTGGTACTGCTGAAAGACTTGATCCACTTGAATTGGCGAGACCAGATCGCGTTCCAGCAGCACATTGTGCTCCTCAAGATTCAACTCGAGATTGCTGAGGTTGTCGGTGTCAATGCGAACGGATTGCGCTTGATTGAGCAAGTTTAGGTAGGCGCTAACATTAGACAGATAAAACTGCCGCCTAAACCGGGCAAAATCTCTTGCGCTGTACAAAAGATTTCGTTCGGATTGAGTTAGCGATTCCGTTCGCACGTGGCGGAATGCCCCACGCAATAGCGGTTGGGTTAAGCTAACGAGGATATTTCCTGCAGAGAAGTTTGTCGGACCAGCACCGCCCAGATCCCAAGTGAACGAATTCAAGAGACTGGTCGCGAGCTGGCCTCCGGCGGCAAGGTTTCGCGTTACGCCAAGTTGATTGACCGTGCTGAGGTCCCGTGTGGCGTTGAATCCGTCGGATTGAGCCAACAACGCAGTATCGGTGCCACCGAACCAATTTAGATCGAATTCAAATTGGTTTCCGGACAAATCTAGGGCGGTGGCGTAGAGCTGTTCGACTTCATTCTGGTAGTCACGGCTGTTGAGCAATGCCATCTGAACGGTAGCCTCTTGGTCAAGCTCAAGCTCTCCATCGGAATTGAGAGGAAGTTGGCTGTCCCACAATCCGTTGTCTACCGTCGCTTGATAGCCACGCTGGTCCCAAAACTTGATGGCCTTACGAGAGTTATAGGGCCGCGTCATATAAACATTGGCGGCTGGATCATCCGGCGGCAAGGGGCCGCAGCTTGCTTCATTATGGTCCGCCAATCGCGAGTTGTTTGCCGGTTCGACAGGACGCTCAGGCGTGTTCCACAGAGGATCTGTTTGTCTTGAATGGATCAACCGATAGGCATCTCGATCAGCCCAGTTTCGGTAGGTTCCTCGGCTGCAACCGGCGCACAACCATACACAAACGCATAACGCACAGAGGCGCGCGGAAAATGAAGAGCGCTCAAACTGAGAAACCTTACGCAGCAATTTTGTGGCCAGATAACAAGAGAAACGTCGCAAACGGGAAGAATCGCCCCTGATTCCATCGTCCAGACGCGTCCTAGATATTGCCTGAAAAGTACCACTGGAAGAGTCTATACAGCTAGTACTGCCGTCAAAGTCAACGCAGCTTCGCCAATACGAAGGGACTCGAGCCTAATCCGAAGCGATTCAAGCCCGGTCCGATCTGATTTCACGCCAATTCCGCAGGTAAGAATTGCAAACCATTTGGGCCGCGCCTCAGCATTCTCAAAGCTCTCAGCTTCTCTATGCTCGGTTGCTGTCGCTTCGTACGTCCTGTTGCACAATTGTGTGCACTTCGGAATCACTAGATAGAACAACGGGAAACCAGATCCGGTACTTTTCCTGAGTGCGCTCATTGGCAATTTCGACATTGCCGCCATGACCGCGGAGAATCTTTTGGGCAGCCGAAAGCTCGAGCCCTGGAAAGAACTCTTTTGCTGCCGAGAAAATCTCGCTCTTGTAGGGTGACTCGGAGGTTTTGTCATCGACTTCTGCTTCGGCAGATTCCACAAACACTTCGATGACTTCCAAATTGGAGACTAACCGAACTGAAACTTTGGGGTCATCGACACTGCGGCTGTTTTTGACCGCCTCAGCAATGACATACTCAACTGCGTCCTGCAGCGAACGGCGGTCGCCGATCACGTCGACCGGGCGAATCCCACAAACATAGTCGATTTCAACATCCAGCAATTTGGCGTTGGCACGTTGATTTTCGATCAAGTGGTCCAACATTTCTACGACACAGAATTGTCCCATGTCGGCCACGTAGTCATTGTTGACCAGCATCATCTCCAGCACCAAACGCGAGATACGTTCTTGATTGCGTTTGACGATCTCCCATCCTTTTTCAACGGTTGAGATGTTGGATTTTTCAAGTCCATCTTCAACCAGAAATGCTCCGCCATTGATGCTCTGCAAAATGTTCTTGATACGATGCGAGAGTTTTTCTGCAGTCTCCCCGACGGCCAGCATGCGTTCCTTCTCAAGGATCGTCGCGTAGTATTCCTCGTTCTCGATCGCGACTGCTGTCTGGTGAGCGATCGCATGCAGCAGTTTCAGGTGATCCTCACCGAAGCTGAGATCTTCGCTGGGGGATTCAACCAGTTTGTCAATATAGATCAGGCCTAGGCCGTACGTGCGACCGCAAATCGGCACGCAGACAACCTCTGAGATACCCGACTCAAGCACGCTTGGAGACCCGCCAATACTTCCACCACTGCGAAGGTCGGACGAAATCACTCCCTCGGCTTTATCGTCAACGTGTTTGAGAATCGAACGGCTAACTTTAAGCTTCTCATTCTTCTTGGCCGGATCACGATGTTTGACAGCTTTGGCCTGCAATGGTTTTCTCGGTCCATCGCGAAGCAGAACGCAGGCGCGATCAGCGTCGGTCCATTCAAAAATCAAATTCAACACTTCATCCAACATTGGACCGACCTCTTGGCGGGTCGTTGCCAGTGACGCGTTGTACATAAACTGAAGATTGCTTTTCATGACCGCTACGAATCGATCACTGTCTTCCAAGTTTTCAGCAGTGACGGGCCCCGGCGTAAGCGTAGACGCAATTTTGGATCGCGACTTGGGAACCGGAGGAACATCGGCCGAAGGAATACTGCTGGCAGCCAAAACTATCATTACTGTTTGGCCAAGCTGAATATGGTCGCCAACTTTGATGGGGGTGCGGGCAACCATCTTCCCATTGACTGTTGTGCCATTAGAGCTTTTGAGATCGATCAGGAAAATCGTTCCTTCTTCAAAAACAATCTGGCAGTGAGCCCTTGAGGTTTCAAGGTCCGTCAGACAAACCAGATTCTCAAGATCGCGGCCAATCGTTGCTCCTTCGGGAGGAACGTCATACATCTGCCCCTTCTCATTACCACGAGTTATAAACAGAGATATCACGAGCGCCAGTTGATGGGAGAAATTTAAAGGATGTAATGTTTGGAAGAGGGGGCTGTCTTTGTCGGTCGTGGCTTCAATCGATGGAAGCCTCAAATTTGTAACGGTTACCTATCTTCGGTTCGCGTTTGTCGTTCTGATGATCTTTGCCATTCTTACTCTGCGGGCAATGCTTTTTCGGAGTCGCCCGGATGTTTGATGTCCATCGATTGAACGACATCCGGCTTCGGCTCGGTGACAGTTTTAGATTTTCCGCAGCCGGCAATCAAGAAAAATACAACAGTAACGTGTAAGAGATAACAGAACCTCTTCATGACTCTTCCTTCAACTTCAAACAATCAGAGAAGCACAGATTGAACAACACAACTTACATTGACGAAGGCTGCATGAAAACAGCCGGTTAAAAACTCTGCAATTAGGCTACAAGCCGAGCGAAAATCTAGACGTTCAGTTCAGCTGCGAAAGCATATGTCGCTCTCTAGTGTTTTGCGAAGGGAAAAAAGAAGAAACCAGTCATTTGGCGTCAAAAACGAGATGAAAGCAGGGAGTGCAGGCGAAAGTCGCCGACGATGCAAAAAAACTGAGCCTATGACAAAATCTGTCGATGAGCCTCAAATCCCGCAACGGCAACAGCGTTGGAAAGATTGATACTGCGCACATTCTCGTGAGTTTCAATACGCAGCAGCGAATCAGGGTATTGCTGGGTAATCTCAGCCGGCAGTCCGGCAGTCTCACAGCCAAAGATCAGCGCGTCCCCCGACCTGTAATCGGCCGTCAAATAATTCTTGGTCGCAAATCGAGAGAACAGCCAAAATCGCTCGGCCGGAATTTTCTGGCACAGATCATCCCAGTCCTCCACGGTTTGCCAAGACAGGTGCTGCCAGTAATCTAGCCCCGCCCGCCGCAGCGTTTTTTTCGTGATTTCAAAACCCAGTGGCTTCACCAGCCAAAGTTTCGCCTGGAGCGCGACACATGTGCGACCGATGTTGCCCGTGTTGGGCGGTATCTCTGGCTGGTGCAAAACGATATGGATAGTCGGTTCGTAGCTCACTGCTTTGCGTACTGTAAAAAAATTGGTGAGTAAAAAATGAGGCTCAGATGAGCGAAACTGCACAGTTTATGGGACCTTCGGCACGGTTCGTAGGCAAAAAACCGAACCACCGAAGAAGACTAAGAAATAATGAAGGCAAATTATCGAACTAGAAATACTTGGTTCTGCCAGTTTTACACATAGGTATTTAACTATTAGTTAGCTTTCTCTAAAAGTTGGTACAGAGTTTGCTTACTATAATACAGGTACGCCCTCGACCACCACGGATTTCAACTTCAAGAGGTATCTTCAAAAATCACTTCTTACCTCATCACGGAAGACACCAACCAAGGAATTCGATCATGGAAAACAACACAAACGAGTTAAGTCTACCTCAGCACACGAATGCTTTCGCGTTTCCAATTGGAAACGAAGCAAAAACATCCGTACCGAAGCTGGATCTCGGCAGGCGGATCGAGATCACGTTTTTAAGCATGGGTTACCGCAACCTACGAGATGTGCAATGCAAATGTAAGGACGGTCGCGCTGTCCTGACTGGACGCACGAAAACGTTCTACGAAAAACAAGTCGCTCAAGTCATTGCGGCCAAAGTTGCCGGAGTGACGGCAGTTGAGAATCTGATCGAAGTCGATCAGTAAGCTTGAGTGGCGAAGAGATCTGCGTTCGACAAGGTCACGAATCCTCGCGGCAAAAAACCGGAGACAAAATCAGGAGCCGTCGTCTGCTCCACTAGCGTCGTTGCTTGACTCCGTTTTTCTTGATGGTGACAAGCGTCATAGCGCTTTGAATGCCGCCAGAGCGCGCTCGCGGCCTTCTTTGTAGTCGACCACGTACGACGGGTAGTCTGCTCCCGCCTCGCTGATCGCTTTGGTCAATTTTCCCGCGTCATGCAGAGCTTTTGCGGGTACCGCTTCAAGTTCCGGGCACATCTGTTGAATGAACTGCCCTTCAGTATCAAACCGTTTGCTTTGACTGAACGGATTGAAGATCCGGAAATAGGGGACGGAATCAGTGCCGGTCGAGGCTGACCACTGCCAGCCTCCATTGTTGGCCGCGAGATCGCCGTCGATCAACTTCTCCATAAAGTAACGCTCTCCCAATCGCCAATCGATCAACAGGTGCTTCGTGAGAAACATTGCCGTCACCATTCTAAGTCGATTGTGCATCCACCCAGTTTGATTCAGCTGCCGCATTCCCGCATCGACGATCGGGTAACCGGTGCGGCCTTCTTGCCACGCTTCAAGGTCGTCTCGATTATCGCGCCACTGGATCGCTTCCGTTTTGGCCTTGAATGGGAGGTGCATCGACACGCGCGGAAACCCAACCATGACATGAGTGTAAAAATCTCGCCAAGCTAACTCGGACACCCAGATTCTGGCTCCTTCATCTTCTTCATTGATCCTCCCGCCGCTGGCCTCAAGCGCCATCGCCGCACATTGTCGCGGGGAAATAACGCCGGCAGCCAGATAGCCCGACAGCGTGCTGGTGCCGTCGAGCGACGGCAGATCGCGGCCGGTGGAATACTCTGCGATGTGATCCGCGAAATTACTCAACCGCCGCGCGGCTTCCTGTTCACCGGCGGGCCACAGTGCGTCGATGTCGGCAGAAGATTGGAAACCTTTCACGCTGGTCGGAACGGTGTCGGGTTCGATCGCAAGCGGTTTTTGTTTTTTAGGCAACGGCAACACATCCATTGCGTCCATTAATTTGATGTCCCAAATCTTTCTATACGGCGTGAAGACTTTGTAGAACCGGTCGTCCTTGGTGGCAATTTCTCTGGGAGGAATGATTACGCGATCGTGAAAACGTTGCACCGCAATGCCGGCCTTGTCAAATGCCGCCGCAACAGAATCGTCTCTTCGAACCTCATTAACTTCGTACTCACGATTGAAAAACAGGCTGCCGCAATCGTGCTTGGCCGCGAGGGCGACGATTTTTTTGGGTAGGCCGGCGAATTCGGGGCTTTTGATAATCAGAAGTGGAATGTTCAACTTCGCCAGCGACTGCGAAAGTGACTCAACATTCGCCAACCAGAACTGCACTTTGCACGGCGCGTCGTCGTGCTGCTTCCACTGCTCGGGCGTGACGGCGTAAACGGCGATCACTCCGTCCGTGGCCGTCCGGGCTGCTTCGAACAGCGCGCGGTTGTCTTGCACACGTAGATCGCGGCGAAACCAAACAAGATTCTTCATTTTCTGGTCAATTCTCAAAGAGTTGTCGTTGCGTCAGCAAGTTCATGCCGGGAAAGTGTGTCGGTCACTCCGTGACCGGTAAATGCTGGCTGCAGAGCGTCCGGCTCAACGGCACTCGGTTTAGAACAAGAGGCCTTGGTCATGTCACTCTCCCTTTGGGAGAGTCGGAGTCTAAGCGACGGAGAGGGTTTAGAAACGCCGACAACGAGCGTGATTCAACTTTAGAAACTTGGCCCTCCCCGTCGGCGAGCCTCCGAGCCTCCCATTGGG
>CAZDBE010000169.1:0-6589 GCA_964503675.1 uncultured Pirellulaceae bacterium
CCATCAGCAGTCAGGATCGTTTCGACAACCGCGCCAATGTCGTCCGTAAATTATCCAAAGTCGCCACCGCCAGTGTCAGCGCTGATACTCAGTTTTGGATCACGGGTGACACCGATGGAATCGCGCCGGAAGTGGCGCGAAAGATTAACGACTACTTGGACGAATCGAACTGTCGCACATTTGCCGTCATCCCACTGGTCAAGCGACCGGATGATTCCCCCAATCTAGAACAGAAGAAACGTCGCCGCGAAAAGCCTGTGAAACTGGGCGCGTTGATCGTCGAATACTTCGATGCCGACGTGACCGAAGAACAGATTGCTGACGACTGTGGCCTGATCGTGAATCAGTCGCAACTGGCACTGAATAACGCCAAGCGGCACAACGAGATTTTCATGGCGCCGGTCTGGAAGAAACTAGGTTGGTTGCAGACTTTTCTTTTCCGCGATCATTTCGCCAAAACGATGACCGGATTGGCAGCACTCACCTGTCTCGTGTTGGCGATGATTTTCTTGCCAGTCGAATTGATGATGAATGTCGATGGTGAGATGCATCCTCAAATTCGTCAGAACATCTATGCCCAGACGTCAGGAACGGTGGACGAAATCTTTATTGAAGAGGATGAAGTCGTCAAAGAAGGTGCGTCGTTGATGAAACTGAGAAATGTCGATTTGGAAGTGCAGATCAATCAGACCGACAACCAACTCCTGACCCTGAAGTCACAAATGGATGGGCTAGAGTATCAATTGAGTGCCGGTCGACGAGGTGACGACAATCAGCCCGATCGAACAATGGATGCTGCGGCTCAGTTTCAGATGCTGACCGAGCAAATGGATTCTCAAAAGAAGTTAAAGAAGCTCCTTGAGAAAAAGAAATCAATGCTCGACGTCAGCGCACCCTTGGAAGGCAGCGTAATCACGCGTGACCCACAGCGATTGAAAGACTACCCGGTCAGTCCCAGCCAAAGACTGCTCACGATCAGCAAGCTAGACGGACCGTGGGAACTGGAAATCAAAATCCCTCAACACAAAATTGGCTACATTGACAACGCGATTCGCGTCGCCGAAGAGGAGGCCAAAGAAGGCGGTAAGCCTGAGCTTCTGAAGGTGACCTATATCGTTACCGCTAATCCCAACGTGACTCTTAATGGAGAATTAGTACGGATCAGTGATCGTACGTTCCCCGACGACCAAGGTGTGCCGCACTATCGCGGAGTGGTGCGGGCTCTTGACATCGAAAATCTTGAAAAGCTTCGTCCAGGTGCGGGAGTGACGGCCAGTGTTTACTGTGGCAAGCGTTCGCTTGGCTTTCGTTGTTTCTACCAGGTTTGGGATTACGTGCGAACAACTCTGATTTTCTAATCCATCCGAGGCTGCCGTTCTTACGCGTTCGGCCACTGTCATTGGAAGGGAATTCTTTTTCTCTTCTATGTTCTTGATATTCTTTGGCACTGTTGATGTCTGTCGCAATTCCACCATCGGACAAATCCCAATACACCGGTACACCGGTGCGGATGAAGATGCGGCCCGACCTGACGTTCGATTCCCAGACTTACCAGGGCGTTGAATTTTGGGTGGTGAAGGAACCGCTAGGGCAAAAGTATTTTCAGTTTCCACCCAGCGTGTTTTATCTGCTGCAGGAACTGGACGGCAATCAGACGATTGACGAACTCCAAGACAAGTACCACAAGAAATTCGCGCCCAAACGGATTACGCGCCAAGACCTACAGCAATTGCTCACGCGGTTTCACAATGACGCGCTGGTAACCTCAGACGTCAGTGGGCAAGGCATCGAGCTGATGAAACGGGGCGAAAAGAACAACCGCATGGAGCGCTTCCAAACGCTATCCAATATTCTGGCGATTCGCTATCGCGGATTCGATCCGGAGATGATCCTCAACTGGCTCAGCCGCTGGTTGTGGTGGATCTTTACGTTGCCCTGCGTCTGTGTGACTGCAGTGGCGGCATCGATTGCTTTGCTTAGCGTCCTAGCCAACTGGACGGCGTTTCAAAGTCGTTTGCCGGGGTTTGAGGCGTTCTTTGATCCACATCAGTGGTATTTGTTCGTGGCCGTATTGTGCGTCACGAAGGTCTGCCATGAATTTGGGCACGGCCTTTCCTGTAAACGACTTGGCGGCGAGTGCCATGAGATTGGGTTCATGCTGCTGGTGCTGACGCCGTGCTTGTATTGCAACGTGTCCGATAGTTGGCGACTGAATAATAAATGGCATCGGGCTGCGATTGGTGCTGCGGGAATGTACGTCGAAATTATTCTGGCAACGATCGCCACGTTTGTCTGGTGGTTCGCGCAGCCGGGATTGATAGAAGAGATCTGTCTGAAGGTGATGCTGGTCAGCTCGGTCAGTACGGTGTTGTTCAACGGTAACCCGCTGCTGCGATTTGATGGCTATTACATTTTGAGCGACATTTTGGAGATCCCCAACCTTGCTCAAAAATCAACCAAGTCGTTGACGACACTGCTAGGGCGGCACTGGTTGGGACTGGAGATTCCCGACGACCATTTAATGCCCACCAATCGACCGTGGGCATTTGCGATGTTTACGATCGCGTCGTTTTGCTATCGATGGCTGATTATGTTTTCGATCATCTACTTCCTGACCACGTGGCTCGAGCCGTATGGCTTGGAGTCGGTTGGGATCGGGATCGCGATATTTTCAATGTTCGGTATGGTGGTCATGCCGCTGTACAAACTTTACAAGTACATGTCAGTTCCAGGGCGGATGCATCAAGTGAAAAAAGTAAGATTCTTTTCGGTGTTGGCAGCCATTTTGTTAACGTTGGCAATTGTGTTGCTAACGCCACTTCCGCACTACCTGCGTTGCTCGATGATTGTGGTGCCGGACAAGCTGGAGACGATCTATATTGAGGAAGAGGGCATCCTTGAGGAGTGCTTGGTCAAGCCAGGTGACCAAGTCGAAAAAGGTGACCCGCTGGCTCGGCTGTCGAATCTCGAACTGGAATTGAAGCTAGCCGAAAATGAGGGAAAGCTGCGATCCAAAGAAGCGGAAGTTGCGACGGTGATTGCCTCTGGTGCGATCAACAGCGCGGGCCGCTACCAAGACAAGCTACCGATGCTGTATTCGGAGATCCGCGAGCTGACGCAGTTGGTCGAGAACTTGCGGCGTCAAAGCGCGAAGTTAGATCTGCGTTCGCAGTTCATGGGGGGCACTGTTTTGGAGACGCCCTATAAGCATCAGGTCTCCAGTCGCGAAGAGGATGCTGATATGGATCAATCAGCATTGTTGTCTGGGAAGAATCGTAGCGTTTCAGTTGCACGCGGCCAGCGTTTCTGCCATGTGGCGGATCTATCCAAGTGGCAGGCCTATGTGTTGTTGACCGAGCATCAGATCAAATTTGCTAAGGTCGGGAATGAGGCTGTGATGAAGTTGTACTATCGTCCATGGGAGAAAATTAGGGGACCGATTGAACAGATTGGTTTGACGGACTTGTCGATTGACCGTACCAACTATGAGATGAGTCAGCAGGAGATTGCGGCGTTGGGGCAAAAGAACGAGATCCCCGATTTGGTGCAGGAGATGGTGGCCCAGTATGAGAAACCGGACCTCCAGTATTACGCACGTGTTCCACTTGAGGACGTGCAAAAACTACGGATTGGCGTCGGTGGGCAAGCGCGACTGTTCTCAGGCTATCGGTCATTGGGATCCCGAGCCCTTTGGTGGATCAATCAGACGTTCCGCTTGTAGATTTGGAAAAGTCGGGGGGCGGATTAAACGATTTGATCCGAAAATAGTAACGACTTGAGCGGGGAATTGCCGGCCATTTTCAACGTTTGCTAGGTGATTACCAACGTTTTTTTCACTTCCGGTGGTGCGGGTGGTTAAACTGAAGGATACTTCGCCCTGTCGAATTCCCCCCGCCTTAGGAGTCTTGTTTTGAAAGCTATCTTGTCACTTGGATTTCTTGCTGTTGCCGCTCTCTTCATGGAAGTCCCTAATGCACACGCAATTCAGGTTTCCTACACCTTGAATGAGGAAGGTGGAAGCGGAACCGTCACAGGCAGTCACCTGACGGAACTCAATGAGCGTGTCGAAGCAAACCTAGGAGACTACGAATTCTTCGGTAGCGTACTTCCGGATCGAGTCGGACTCATTGGGGTTAGCAGCGGGTTTCGCGCGGCGGTCTCCAGATTCATTCCGGGGTTTTCGTCGGAAGGTCCTGGTGGCCCTTTGGGAGGTGGTGACACAGCACCTGATAGCGACACCGGCGGCGGAGGCCCGGGGGACTTTCCATCAACGGAGTGGACCCGTGTGACCATCGATACAAGTGCCGCTGGAATATTCGAAACCGATGCCGTGGTCAATGGTCTAAACGGCACCAACAATGTTGGCTTCGTTAAGTTTGATTGGGTGGTTACAGGGCTATCAGATATTTACGTTGACGCAGGGAACGGCCCACCGTCTGGCAGTGTGATTGTCCATGACGCGGTCACTGCCGCTTCGATCGGTGTTATCACCGAGGATTCGTCCATTCCAGATGCATTTGTCCATCGCGCAACGCCAGGACTCAATGGTTTTATCAGCGATACGTCCTCTGCCAGCCTAGGAGTGGATTCTTTTCTGGTACCGTATGATTTTAGCCAATTAAACGACGGAGAGAATCCACTGGTTGACGTTGATTTTGAGTTTGCTGTTACAACGCATTTGAATATCACCAATCAAGACGACCTTGGCAACTTCGAAGCGTTGTTTAATGCTGACTTTACCAATACGGCAACGTTGACTAACGTCACGGTTTTGGACATCAACCAACAGCTGATACCTGGTGCTTCGGTGGTTGATTCGTTTACCGGTCAGAGTCTTGTCGCCTCCAGCGTGCCTGAGCCATCAGTGGCCATCGTGCTTCTTATCGCGGGATGTGCGGGCAGCGTTCGTCGCCGGCGTTGTGTCGCCTGAGGCGTCAATAGCATAGCCTGAAGCGCTTTGCCGAAAAGGTTCGGCTCAAAACGGCAAATACTAGGTCAGGTGTTGGATCAAGTCGCTCAGACAATGGACAAAGCGGATTTTGTCTGTGGGATTGAGGGCGGCGTTTTTTGAATAGCCAATCACCTGCATGCCGGCAGCAAGACCTGCGTCGATGCCGGCTAGGCTATCTTCGATTACGACACAGTGAGCAGGTTCGACGTTGAGTTGTTGTGCCGCATAAAGGAATAGGTCCGGGCGCGGCTTCCAAACATTGATGTCGTAGGCGCTAAACGTTCGGTCGGCAGCAAAGAATTGGTCTAGCCCAGTCACGCTCAAGTTGATGGCAATCTTCTCCTGAGGAGCGTTGGAAGCAACGCAAAATGGCTTCTTCAATTTCGCCAGCAGGTCCGTTGCCCCGGAAATCGGTAAAACTGACTCTTTCAAAGCCACTGCCTGCCGCGATCTAAATTCCTCAGCGAAAATGTCTGGCAACTGCGTGTCATGGTTGTCTCCGATCCAAGCAGCAATGGTCTGCATGTCACGACCGACGAACAATTCATGAGCTTCTTCGAAGTTCAGCTCTAGACCAAATTCCCCTAGGTACTCGATTAGAACCCGGACGGTGATTGGTTCGCTATCGACCAAAGTGCCGTCGCAGTCAAAAATTACAGCATCGAAATTGCGGGAGATCATGAACAAAAAGCCGTTTGGTAGTGGTCGTCGTTGCGATAGTGGACGTACAACGCATTAGAAGAGGAATCTATAGGTCGCTAGGCCAGTAAGTGGGGTACTGGATCAGCAACCGGTCGTATTTTTTCGCAAGAAACGGGTTTAACAACTCGCGATCATCGCCGACATCCTCAAGTAGTTTACGAATGGCCGATTCCTGTTCTTCGCGACCGCCGCCAAAATCTTCAGATGACTGGTTATCCAAAATAACCGCCTTGCCAACGACGCCACTGACCTGAAATCTGCGATCCAGATCACCTGAATTGGCAAGCTTAATGTAAATCGCGAACGCTTCTTCAAAACGTTTTTGCGTTAGGTAAATCTCGCCCAGCCTAGCCCTAGCGCGTTGATGGTAGAGCTTTGTCTTGTTTTCAGCATCGCCTGCATCGTCCACCGGAAAGTAATCCAAAACGGCCTTCCAGTGTTTTTCTTGACGAGGCAATGCTTGTTTGGATGATAGATCAAAGGTTGACCAATAAGTCGACTCATACTGTTGGTCGACCGATTGGAGTCTTGGCACAGGTTGTTCGGAAAGGGTGCCGACGCCAGCAGTGATCTCAAGTGGGTCGGCAGGCGGCGCCAAATTCGCCAGCCAGCTACCTCCAATCCAAGCGCTGACTGCAGCAGCAGCTGCTCCAAGCCCTGAAATTAGTCGAGTACTTGGTTGCGCAAATGCTTTGCCCTGCATCGCTTGTTGAAGTTTGGTGCGCTGAGGATTCGCAGAAGATTTGCCAACGATGGTGACCGGCGCAATTTTGATGTCGTTCAAGGCATAGGCTTCGTCGAGATTGATTTGCTTCAGCACTCTTAAGACTTCGTCCGCAGACTGAGGCCGGTTCTCAGGAGACTTCTCAATCATTTGGTGGATCAGTTTGCAAACTGCTCTCGGCAGATCTGGGCGCACGTCTCCTAGAGGTATGG
>CAZDBE010000169.1:6599-12011 GCA_964503675.1 uncultured Pirellulaceae bacterium
CCGGCGAGCATGTGATAGGCCGTCACCCCCAGGGAGTAAATTTCGCTACTTGGATCGAGAGCGCCCCCTTCGACCTGCTCCGGGCTCATGTATAGAGGTGTACCCATGGTAACGCCGACCTTGGTTAGTGTATCGTCCGATTCGGCATTGTTTACTCGTGCCAGCCCGAAGTCCGTGACTTTGATCTCACCACTGTCAGAGAGCATAATGTTCTCTGGTTTGATGTCCCGATGCACGACTTGAAATTCATCGGCTTTCTGAATCGCTTGAGCGGTGCCGACCATAATCTCCATTGCCAGTTTCGGCTCGGCGGCGCCATTGCGGCGTAACCACATTTTCAGATTCTGCCCGGAGATGTACTCCTGCGCGATGAAGTGGATTGTATCGTGCTGGCCGACCTCGAAAATTTGGACGATGTTGGCATGGACCAGCGCCGCGGCAGCGCGAGCCTCTCGTAGAAAGCGTTCAACGTAAGTCGCGTCTTTTGCGAGGTCGCGTCGTAGTACTTTGAGAGCGATGGGGCGTTGCAGAGAAAGCTGCCGCGTCAGATAGACGTCCGCCATACCGCCGCGTCCAAGGCGTTGTAGGACCAGATAGTCGCCGATCTTTTTGCCGGTCAGGTCGTTTCCAAAATTCAGATTGTCGACGCTATCTGGCATGCGTTGGCAAGGAAGGAATTCACTAGGTGACGGAAGGCGTCGTGCCGCTCGGAACACGCCCCAAAGATGATCTCGATGGAGGCAGACAGCCTACAATAAGAATCAGTATGTTTGCCAAATCTCTTTTTGACAACGTGCCGTGGCAGTTATTCGTCGTCGCTCTAATCGCCATGCCCCTTTTAGTCGTCCTCGCCGTGGGCGATTGCAGGCCAAAATTTGTCAAATCCATTAGGATCAAGGGCATAATCGGGGCTGTTATCCAGATCGTGGCAAGAAAGACATAGGTTGGCTTCGGCCTCGGCCTTGGTGACCACCATTTCTTTTCGTAGCGCTTCGTCTTCGTCGCCATTATTCTCTGAATCGACGTGAGCCGATCCGGGGCCATGGCAGTTCTCGCAACCATTGCCATGCAGATGAGCATGTTTTTCGAGATCTATGAATCCAGTTTCGAAAGGAACGTATCGCTGCGGATCCCAACCTACCGCATGGCAGCTAACGCATTCGGGATCGAAGTTTCTTTTCACCCAAGTGCGCTCGCCGGGATCGGTCAGATCGCTGGTTGCTTTGGCATGGGGGCCACCTTCGCCGTCGATGCCCTCTTTCCAAATTTCGTACTCGGCATCATGACAGTCCGCGCAGGCTTCGGAGCCAACATACTTATGCCCCGAGGGATGAAGCTTCGGTTTAATGTCTTCGAACTGTCCGGTCGTCCAAAGTAGTTTTAGTTCTTCTTGGTAATTCTTGAAGATCTTTCGCATCTCTATGGCGTCTTCGAAACGCGCGTCCATGGGCACTCGTTCATACTTCATCGACATGCCGTTAGTAGTTTTGTAGATGCCTACAATTCCTGCGTACATGCCTTTAACGCCAACTTGGATAATTGAGGTCGTGTGGTTTCCTGTTTTGATGACGTCAGGTTGGAGTTTGGGATCGCCAGCGCCGCCAGAGGTAATCAAGACATCAAAGATTGGGAACTTTTTCGCGAGGGCGACACAGGTGGCTGGGTCACTCTGGGCCACCAAAATGTTGAGGTCGCACTTTTCGGCGACCAAAGGCTTGGCAATTTGTTTCAAACCGTCGGTCACAGACATTTGCTTCAATCCGTCCAAGTTGTTTAGCTTGGGGATGTGCTCGTTGCCGATAACAGCGGTGACTCCTATTCGCATGCCGTTTTGTTCGATCACCTTGTATTTGTTTGTCGTGTCTTCTGCCGCAGCGATGGCAACATTGGCGCAGATGAATGGATTATCATCGCTAACTACATTGAAGATTGTCTGCATCAAATCGATCCAAGGAATCTCAACGTCGTCGACGCCCAGCCCGATTGCTTGATATCCCATTTGGTTGCAGAGCGCATCGTAGGTGGTGCCGAGTTTGATTTTGGCTTGCTGGCCTTTGCGGCGGATCTGATTTCCGGCATCGATGTTAACCAGATCCCAACCGCGCTCGAGTAGGATTTTCTGGCAAGTCCGCCGTCTGAGTAGTCCACCCTTCTGTTTGTCCAAGCCCGTACAGCCGCAGGGTTCGATGTAACCGTGTAGTCGGCCGGTCACAAACAAGGCCACATCCGGTTTGTCCCAGTCCTTCACTAAGTCTTCGGCGGGAGGGAATGTTGGCGTCGCTTCAGAGTCCTCGTCGTCAGCCGTGTTGTTGACTGGTGCCACGGGATTCGCGATAAACGGATTGCTAGCAAGTAGAGCGAGTGGTTTGGCAATGATTTGCTGAAACGTCGTGACTGGATTTCCGCAACCAAGCGAGATTAGGGTAAGTGTGCAGACGAGGCAGGCGAGTGCTAGGCGTCCAGAAATCCAGAGAGTTTTCATCGATAAAGTACCTGTTTTGCAACAGCAAAGGAGCCGTTGTCTTTGTGTGTTGGAAACTTCGAAGCGTCTGCCACTGGTATCGGCACGCGCACGCCGCAACCAGTAGGCAACATACAATTGTAGGCCGTTTGGGTAAATGGCAACGGGAGACATTTGCTGTCGACCAGCGGGCCGAAAATTTGTTCGTTCCAGAGTTTTAGACTTCGCGTCGCGGACATTTTCTCTACCTAACGCCTTCTCGATCACAGGGCGAAATGACGCATGGTAAGGTCGACAGCTTAGGCATGTATCTCCACGCCAAAATAATCCAGCACGCGCTGGTACATACTTAGGTCAGTCACCGAATCGGCGTCGTCAACGTTGCCGATTCCCTCGGAAGTTAATAGCACACCGCAATGACCTGCCCCGGCCGCAATCGGAGCGCTCGTCCAATCATATCCATGCGAGCCCTTAATCAGCGTCGCGTCCAGCGGCACCGACATCGTGCTCATATCAAAATGTAGCTCGACGGGATCGTAACCGGGCTTACGATGAATATCCACTGTGCGGGCGAACGCCGGTGCAAGTTCATCGTCCTGCCACCAGTAGTACGCCTGCCAGCTATTGGACGAAGAGGCCAGCACGACATCGCCACTGCGCTCGTGGTCCAATGGTCCGCGATCGCTTCTGGCTAAGACGCGCTCAATTCCATCGACGCTTTCGAAATGCTTTACAACTTTCTCGATGGTGCTTGGGTCGCCATCTTTGACGAAGACATGAGAAAATTGATGGTCGACTAAAGCCCACGCTTTGCTGCCGGAAACATCTAGATATTCGCCACTGTCTTGCGAGACAACATCCAGCAGCCCGAGGGATCTTAGCTCGCGATTTGGATAGCTCACATGATCGACAGGTGTGATCACGTATTCGCCGGCGAACATCCAATCGATATTGCGCTCGGTTTCAGTCGCTGTTGCAGCGAAAGCCGCTTCGAATCCAGCTACCATTTCACCGACGGTGTTGTCTAGATCGGCCAGTGCAGCAATCGCTTGTTCACTATCGGGGCCGTACTTTTGCGCCGCGTAATCCAGATGCGGAAGATAGATGTAAAATAAGTTTGGCTTAAATTCGGCGGCTGCAATCGCAGCAGACTTGACGATCCAATCGCTCGATTTGATATTCGCCAGCGGCCCCCAAAAATGCTTCAGTGGAAAATGCCCAAGCTTTTCCAACAACTGCCCGTAGAATTCTTGTGGTTTGGTATAGCACCAAAGGTCTTCGCTGCCATCGGGTTGGTGAATCGGCGCTGGCATACAGACATAGTCTGCCCCGCAACCCTTGCTGAGCATTGGAAACCATGCGGCCGAGGAGATGTCGTGTTGTTTTAGGGTGTCCCAGATTTGCGGCTGCTGAATGACCTTGTTCCAGGCCGTCCACATTTCGACTTTCGCCTCATCACGCCAGAAGAAACCATTGCTGACCACGCCGTGTTCTTTCGGTGATTTCCCCGTGAGCATTGTGGCTTGTGATGGCCACGTCACTGCGGGGAACGAGTGTTCGATGCGAGTCGAATTGCCGGCGGCAAACAGCCGCTGGGTGTTGGGCATCAATGCGAGGTCGCTTTGCCGCAGGCCAGGGATGGAGGCGAAGATTAAATGCTTCGTGGCAGGATGCTTCATGTTGAGTAAATCCATTTGGATAAAAATAGGACCGGCAAAATTAGCGCGACCACGGTCAGAGCAAATACCAGATTGTCAGGACGAACGAGAAAGCAAATCGACGCGTCAAAAACGATCAGGCTTCTCAAGGTAGAAATGATAGCCAGTTTGACCGATTGAGGCTGCGCGTCGGTGACGCAAACCACGACTCTGCGAATCGAGGCAAGCGAAACAACCGTGACCAACACTGGATAGGTTTGCAGAGCCGAATTAGGAAATTGAGCGTCCGGACACCAGGCTAAAGTCGCCAGCAAGACAAAGCCGGTCAACATTACGCCTGCAGCGACCCCCAATTTGCCACGCTGTTGGATTGCTTGGCTTTCGTTTCTTGCCAGCAATGTGACTCCCATAATCAACACGCCAATTGCGATCGCCGCCCACCATACCTCAACTGGAAATCCGGCAACGCTAGAACGGTTTTGTCCCGCTAGTGTTGCTGCAGAAACGGTCGACGCGCCCAAAAGAACATTCAGGCTGCGGCAGGCCCCCATCAACACGGGTGCCAGCGGTGTTTGCTTCAGTGGCCCGTCGTACAGATAAATGGCCAACGCCAGTATTAGTGCTATGGAACCACATTTGAAAACCACCTGCGGTGAGGAAAGTACCCCAGCGGCGGTGGCGGCTAGGATTCCCACTGCCATCAAGCCCCATCCAAGTACTGTGGCTGTCCGGAGGTCTATCCGACCACTGGGAATCGGTCGGTTAGGTTGATCCGCTTTGTCTTGGGCAGCGTCGAAAACATCGTTCAGGATCATGCCGCAGCAATATAGTGCGAGGCTACTGACGACTAAGCACAGCAAAACGGGCCAATTGTCCCAGCCGCGATGGGCTAGCAGATATCCTGCAAGGATATTGGCAACTGCCGTGGGAGCGTTGGGGACTCGGATAAGCTGGAGCCACTTCATGAGCGATGGACGTTCGGGAGTTTTGCGTTGTCTTGGATTTCAAAGCCTAAAGCTTCAGAAAGGCTCAATTCTAAACACTCCAGCTCTCTCCGCACCTTCGGGCGGCACCGACGCCGCTAAAAGGCGCAAAAAATAAGCCCGGACGCCAGCGAACTGGCGATCCAGGCTTTCCCCCCTAGGATTTCCTCATGTGTGATACTGCCACTATCGGGTTGGTTGAGTTTCAGGGTTAGTAAAAGTTTGCCAATGAAGAGATATTTTGCTGTGGGGCAGGAATTTCTTTTTTTCTGGGCTGCGAAGGGCAGAAAGGCTGTTCTGGATGAGGGAG
>CAZDBE010000170.1:0-1764 GCA_964503675.1 uncultured Pirellulaceae bacterium
GTCGTCAAACGATTGCCGAAGTTACCGCTCACGAGATTGGCCACAACCTTGGACTTTCGCACGTTAACATCAACGGCAATTTGCTTGCCTCAAGCGGCAGCGGATCCGATTTGACTGACTCGCAGATCAATACGATTCTCAGAAGTTCTCTTTCTCAGCCGGCCACGACAAGCTCGGGAGCTTTGGTTCAGATCGGTTTACCGGGAGCCAGTTTTGACCAAGGGGCCAGTAGCGTCCAAACCGATTCTGCTGCTACATCGTCGATTGGCGGCTGCGGCGGATGCGGAGTGTGCGGCCCTTGCACCGGTGCATAAGGTCGTGTGACGCATGTTGGTACTGAGAATTATTCTTCAGTTTTGCTAAGGCTTCATCGCAACAACTTGTCATTCCGGTGGAACTTAAAGCTTCATCAGAAAAAGTGCAAACACCAGTGCCGTTAGGAATATAAATTCCAAAGAGAACTGAAATCCGGATCTAGCGGAGGAAGGTAACCGCTGCTCGCGCATCCATAGTTCCAACCATGCCCAACCCGTAAACACAATAAAGTAGAACAGCCAAGTTGAGGAAGAGTATTTTTGGGCATCACCCACGTTACCACCTCGAATCTGCACAATCGTCCCAATCGTAAGTGGGCTGGCAATCGCGACAAGACAAGCAGTCAAAAAATAAACCCGACGCTTTTTGACATAGGAAACCAACGCTGCGATCCCAAGGAACGGCAGCATTGTCAATGCACCGTGACGGATCGTCCATTCAGCTTCGACCCAAATCCCTTGAGGATAAATTTTTCCAGTCCTCGAGAAGAGCTGGTAGTCAAACCCTTTAGAGTAATCTCTTCCGGGTGCGAAATTGTCGGCGCAGCCGATAATCGAAAATAGAACCAAAGCAACGACAATCATTCTTACAAGAACCAAAACTATCGCCGCGGCTCTCATCAGAAGCAACAGTAGATACAGTAGTCCTAAGGCAGCTCTGCGATCGGGTTCTTCTTCATTGAGCATATCGATCTTTGTTACTCGACTCGAGCCTAAAACAAACGCGTTTCGCCGGGTTCTAGGACGACCGGATGTGCTCCAGTTTCGGTTTTGATTTGATCGGCCCATTGTGCTGTGTCGGCTTCGATCGGTGGCCAAGTGTTGTAGTGAGTAGGTAAAACTTGTTTGGGGTCGATGAAACCAGTGGCCAGTACGCTGTCTTCGATTCCCATCGTGAATAAGTCCCCGATGGGTAGTACTGCAACATCAATCCCAGCACGTCCGATTAATTGCATGTCAGAAAACAGCGCTGTGTCGCAGGCGAAATAGATTTTCTTGTCTTCGATGGTCAGGATAAATCCAGCAGCCACTCCGCCCGGCGATCCATCTGGAAGTTGCGAACTGTGAACTGCTGGCGTCATTTTGACTGACGCCGAAATGCCGTCCAGCGGTAGCTCAAAATTACCGCCAACGTTCATACCGGTTGCGGATTGAACAGAGTGATTCGTTTGGAACCATTGGGCGATCTCATAGACGGCGACCACGTGAGCATTGCAGCGATTGGCGATTTCGGCAACGTCAGCAACGTGGTCGAAATGTCCGTGCGAAACTAGAATAACATCCGCATCCACGTCGGCTGCTTTCATTGGAGCAACCGGCGAATCGTTCAAAAATGGGTCAAGCAAAATCGTTTGGCCGCCAACTTCAATTTTCCAAGTGGCGTGGCCCAGCCAAGTGAGTTGGATTTCCATATTTGGTTACTCTTCTAAGAATTGAACCGCAGATAGAA
>CAZDBE010000170.1:1774-11942 GCA_964503675.1 uncultured Pirellulaceae bacterium
CGGATACTGCGCGTAACAAAATCCGTGTTAATCAGTGTCCATCCATGGTTTTAATAATTGAAATCACTTGAGAGTTTTGGGTTCTCAACGTACAGTTTTTGTTTAGCTGGTAGTAGGTCGCGCCGGGCGTTTTGGCGGATCGTACGTGCAGCAATCGACTGGACAAACATCCCAGTTGGCCGGCATTAGTCCGCAAGCCCGTTGTTCGGTTCCCTCGGTGCGCTCAAGAATCAGCTCGCGAATCATCGATATGAATTTAGGATGTATGCCGACGGTGCCGGCCCGTTGCATGTTGATACCCAGTTCTTTACATAGATCTTGGGCCTCGGTGTCTAGATCAAAGAGGACTTCCATATGGTCTGAAACGAATCCAACAGGCATCATCACGATGTCTTCTACCTTAGATTCCTTGTTTTGTTCTTCGATGAAGTCACAAACATCCGGTTCTAGCCATGGCTGTGTCGGCGGACCCGAACGACTTTGATAGACCAAATCGTACTGGTAGTCGCCGATTTGCTCCATCACCAACCGCGTCGCTTCTTTGAGTTGCGTTTCATACTTGCAGTTGTCGGCCATCGACATTGGAATACTGTGAGCGGTGAAGACAAAACGTGTTTTCGGTTTGCGTTCTTCGGGAATGTTGTCGAACGCCTTTTGCACACGATCGGCTGAGGCTTCTATGTACAGTGGATGGTTGAAGAACATGCGCGTCTTGTGAACTTCCGGAGCACCCTCAACGGATGCTTGAGCTTCGATGATATTTTCACGATACTGACGGCAGCCCGAATAGCAACTGAAACCGTTGGTGAAAAATGCCAGCGCACATTTGATGCCGTCCTTTTTCATCTCTTCGAGGGCGTCGGGAATCATTGGGTCCCAGTTTCGATTGCCCCAGTAGACTGGCAAATCGATGTTGTGGTCGGCAAGTTCCTGTTTGATGGCTGCGATCAATTGCCGGTTTTGCTCGTTGATCGGACTGATGCCACCAAAGTGCTTGTAATGTTCTCCAACTTCTAGCATACGCGCACGCGGGACATTTTTTCCACGCAACACGTTCTCCAAAAACGGCATCACGTCGTCAGGACCCTCGGGACCGCCAAAGGAAATCACCACCAGTGCATCAAATTTTTTGTCGGCCATCGCCAGCTTTCTGTTTGGGTTCTCTCGTCGAACTGCCATTTCGTCGAACCGCGGGTGCGCAGCGCCTCGATCACATGCAGCGGATTAAGCATCCCATATGGACCGTCATCGCATGGGAAACGACAACACAAGTTGTATCCAAACTTCAGCTTATTCGAAGAGTTATTTGCCGGTGTCGAGTTTTTTTGATCAGGAAATTGATCGCGTCCCATTGTTTGCTCTCGAGTCAGATCGTCCCAACGGAGCAAGGATTAGTCGACTTCCATACCGGACAGTAATGCAGAGGACTGCCTCTTTGCCTACTTGAGCATTGCCGATGAGCCTAGCATCGTGCACTCGACACTTTATCAGCCGCTCAACTAGGTCAATTTCTCAATATGCGATCCCCAGCAAGTTGACAAATCAACAGACTCCAACCAAGATTCCACAGATCATGTTTTAGTTGAACTCTCGCTGCTCCCCCAAATTGATTTTGCACCAATGAATAAGCCACGCTTCCAGAATCCCCTTTCTCGCAACAATTATTTTTCATCGCTCAACTGTGAACAGCTCGAAGAACGAATGATGCTGTCTACGGTACAAGTCATCGCAGCAGGCACGACTGGCGCCGAGAACATCGAGCTTGAAATTGATGGAATCGTTCAACAATCGTGGAACGACTTGGGCAGCGATGCGGACGCCGGAGGCTATGTTACTCGAACGTTCGATACGGGCTCCAATGTGGTCGCGGATCAGATTCGAATCAATTTTACCAATGACCTTTATGATCCGGGAGTGAGTGATCGGAACGTCCGAGTCGATGCGATCGTGATTGATGGAGTTCGGTATGAGACGGAAGATCCTTCGGTTTACTCGACGGGAACGTGGCTCCCATCTGACGGAGTAGTCGCAGGAAACCGGCAGAGCGAATACTTGCATGCAAATGGCTTCTTTCAGTTTGCTGGCGATGGTAATCAAACGGTAGTCCAAGTTCGAGCTTCAGGGGACGAGGGCGGGGAAACGTTCGACTTACAAATTGACGGGCAAACTGTTGACACTTGGACGGTCTCAACCAGCGACCAGACGTATACTCACGTTGCAAATGGCAACGTGAGCGCTGATCAGATCCGGGTTGTGTTCACCAACGATCTTTGGGACCCAGCCAATGGCGTCGATCGCAACTTGAATGTTGACTATCTCAATGTCGGCGGTGAAGTGATTCAAACAGAGGCTTCTAACGTCTACTCAACCGGTAGTTGGCTCGCGGGCGATGGTCTAGTACCGGGTTTCCGTCAGTCAGAGACGCTTCATGGCAATGGTTATTTTCAATATGATGCCACAGCAGTTGGCAACGCAGGAGAGATTGGATTTACGCTTGATGCGATTACTGTCGATGAGAACTCTGGCGCATTGAACTTTATCGTCTTCCGCGCGGAGGGTTCTGATGGAACGGTTAGCGTTGACTACACAACAGTAAACGGGTCGGCCGACAGTCAAGATTTTGAGCCAATTTCTGGAACGCTGACCTTTGGACCGGGCACAACTGGCCAGCAACTGACGGTTCAGATATTGGATGACAACAATGTCGAGGGCGATCAAGATTTCAGTTTGGTCCTCAGCAGTCCAACAGGCGGTGCGAGTTTGGGTGCGATCACGTCGCAGTCGGTGACAATTCGAGACAATGATGAAGCTACCGTTGGCGTGATTTTCTCCGATAGTTTTGAAGGAAGCACAAACTGGATAACGAATCCATTTGGAACGGACACTGCGACGACTGGATTTTGGGCGGCCGGTTCACCCGAATCGACAACCAGCGGCACCACTACACTGCAAACAAATTCTGGCTCCACCGGCTCTCGCGCTTTGGTAACGGGGTTGGCTGCTGGTTCGAGTGTTGGGACATTCGACGTTGATTCAGGACTCACCTCGGTACTTTCACCTGAGATCAGTTTGCCGGCTAATGCGGAGGTCGAATTGTCGTTTGACTATTACTTGGCCTATCTTGATAACGCCAGCGCGGACGACTTTTTCCACGTCGCAATCATTTTCAATGGGATCGATACGGAACTTTATGATGACCATGCTCACAACAGTAACCAAAGCGCCCAATGGCAAAACGCGACACTGGACCTGTCGGCTTATGCAGGCCAAACAATTCAAATTCTGTTCGAAGCCGCTGATGCAGCAACACCAAGTCTTATTGAATCAGCGGTAGACAATGTTCAGGTAGAAGTCCTACCGAGTTCGCCAGGTGTGATCGAAGTCGCGTCCACTGGTGTGAATCTCGACGAGTCGGCTGGCAGCGCAACAATCGTTGTTTCGCGCACTGCTGGTCGTGAGGGTGCGGTAAGCGTCAGCTATCGAACCGTTGCCGGTACTGCTTCGACCAGCGACTTTACTTCTCGATCAGGTACGATCAATTTTGCTGACGGGCAGAACCAAGCAACCGTCTCGATTCCGATTACAGACGATAACATTGAAGAAGGCTTAGAATCGTTCCGAGTCGAGCTGTTCAATCCGACTGGTGGCGCTGTCGTTGGCAATGACAGTTTTGGTACGGTAACGATTGTGGACAACGATAACACGGGCGGCGATTATCTTCCGGACTTGGTGCCGATCGCTTCGACGCTGACCGAACGTTTGAGTCTCGATACGACTGAGATCGTTGGTCGTACATTGCTTCGGTTCTCCACTGAAGTCGCCAACGCTGGCGACGGGCCATTGGAAATTTGGGGTGGAAGCGTCTCCGGAAACGCTCAACAAGTGTTCCAGCGGATCTATCAAGAGGATGGTGGCTCTCGAGATATTTTAGCTGGCGAGTTTGTATATCACCCTAGACATGGTCACATTCACTTTGAAGGCTTTGCGACCTATTACCTGCAACTACGTGATGCCAGCGGCACGATCATCGCCAGCGGCGGTAAGACAAGCTTCTGCTTGATCAACATTCGCCAGCCGTTACCCGATGTAACGGCGAACGCGGGAGTCGTTCACGGTCGTGGCGGAACAAGTTGCGGTACGATTCAGGGTATTAGTGCCGGCTATTCTGATGTCTATTCGGCTTCGCTTGATGATCAGTGGATCGACGTAACCGATGTCGCCGATGGAACCTATACGTTGCAGATCACGGCTGACCCGGAAAACAACATTGTTGAAACCAATGAGTCAAATAATGTTTCCACGGTGACGGTTCGGATTCAAAATGGACAGGTTACAAGTCTCTAAAACTTGGTCCAGTGCATCATGATTCTTGTCGACTTCGCAGCGCCTCGATCACGTGCAGCGGTGTGAGAATCGCATATGGACTCTCGCCGTTTGGGAAGCGGCAACAGACGACGCGGAAGCGACCGGTGGCGACTTGTGTTGCGTCGGACGCACCTCCGACATTTTCGATCGCGAACTCGTAGATTACCTGTTTCCCGTCAACTTCGATCAAGCTTAATTCGATTTGGACTTCGTCGTCGAATCGTACGGCGTGAGCGACATCAATACTGGCCTCCAGCCGAGGAAAGCCAAGGATTCCTTTGGCATCAGTCAAGACAACGCTTAGTCCTCGGCTGCGGAGAAAAGCGTATTCTGTCTCCTCCATCATCCGGATATATGCACCCAGATAAACTGTGCCTAAGGCGTCGGTATCGACCATCGACACGCGCCGGCGATTGGTGAACTTGGCAATTGGTGATCGAGTCTGCATCGAGGGATAATTTGTGTAAAATAATGATCTTGAAATATTATTGTTGTGATAAACGAAACGATGACCAGTGGGTTATCTTTTTCCAACGCAGACCGTGACATGGACCATTGGCATAACAAAGCAGCCTGGGATCGTTTGGCGATCATTGGCGACCGCCTAGCCAAACCAGCGCGAGAAATCGATTTTGAGAACCCGCTTAAATCGGTCGATGGTCCGGGTTGGCTGGGTGATTCTATCGCTGGCAAACGAACGTTGTGCTTGGCGGCCGGTGGTGGACGCCAAGGACCAATCTACGCTGCTGCCGGAGCTGAGGTCACTGTGGTCGATATCAGCCCAGCTATGCTGGAACTCGACCGCGCTGTCGCCAGCGATCGCAAAATGAAACTGACGACGATCGAAGCTTCCATGGATTTTTTACCGATGCTAGGCGACGCCAGTTTCGATATCGTGATCCATCCAGTAAGTACATGTTACGTGCCGGACATTGGAAAGGTCTATGCTGAGATCGCGCGTCTGTTGGTCGATGACGGAATTTATATCAGTCAACACAAACAACCCGCTAGCCTCCAAGCGACGATCCACGGTCGTGGCGAAGGCTACCGGTTAGAACATCGATATTATGGCAAGCAGCCGCTGCCGCCTGAACCAGAAGCCAATTCGATACGTGAACAGGGGACGCTCGAGTACGTTCATCGCTGGGAAGAGATATTGGGCAGCATGTGTCGATCGGGAATGGTGATCGAAGACGTTACTGAACCACTTCATGCCAAACCAGATGCCCATGAGGGTTCGTTTGCCCACCGCTGCCAATTTGTAGCCCCATATGTACGCATCAAGGCCCGCAGGAAGAAACGAATTGCCAACTCCAAAGCTGTCAGTGCAACAGGAATTATTTTGGGCTCCTAGGGGGACAGCTTGCCAGTGCGCGTGTTGTGAATCACAATGTTCGAATTGACCATACGATTCAACCAACGATTAAACTGATATGTCTGAACTCAACGCCGACGTTCTCGCGCTGATGCGATGCCCTGTCACTCAAACGGCCCTCCACCACGGCAGTGCCGAACTTCTTCAGAGCCTTAATCAAGCTATCGAATCCCAAGCACTGACCAATCGAATCGGCCAAACTGTCTCTGGCGCGATGGACGGCGTTCTGGTGAACGAGTCGGGAGAGATCGCACTTGCCATTCGATCGGGGATCATTCAACTAATTGCTGACGAATCGGTGGCAATTCCTGAAACACTGCGGTCGGTCGCCAAACAACAGGAGTAGCCATGAGTGAGACAAATGAGACTACGATTTTTAAAAAGATCATCGATGGCCAAATTCCTGCGGACATCGTCTACCAAGACGACCTTTGTTTGGCCTTTCACGATGTGTCCCCGCAAGCGCCGATTCACGTGTTGTTGATTCCCAAAAAGGAGATCGTCAACGTTGCTGGGTTCTCGGAAGATGATGCTCAGTTGGCCGGTCATTTGATGATGACTGTCGATAAAGTCGCCAAGCTACTCAACATCGAGAACGGCTATCGTGTCGTGGCGAACTGCGGCCCCGATGGTGGGCAATCTGTCGATCACCTACACCTGCACATTTTAGCCGGACGTCCATTGGCGTGGCCTCCAGGGTAGACACGCGTCTCAGGTTGTTAGACTAACCGCTTTACGCCGGTAGCTCGGTTATGGAGCGACAACCTGAGACGGTGTCGCTTGAACTTCAATGGCTAGCGGCTTTGAAGAAACGGCAGGAGCGTCTTTATTGTCTGAGACGGCGTAGGCCCTCAGTTTCACCATCCCCGCTCCCAAAACAGTTGGCGACAGGCTAGTGGTGCCTTCTTTGGCATTGATAACGCCGACCGTTTTCTGATTTTGCTTGATGATGATTCGTTGGCCATAATTGGTAGACGCTTTTAGATTGATCTTGTCTTTAAATTCAGGACGCAGCTGATCCGTCTCAAGAGTCACGGCGTGGCCTTGATTGCTAACCATGAATGGCATGATCGCATGTCCGCGTGTCTCAATTGCGTCTCGTGCGACAGCGACCACTCTAAGTTCATGGAATCCGTCACCCATCGTGGACGAGTCGATATCAAAATTTTCGATATTGGTCGTTCGAAAGACCATTACACCATCGAGAAAAATTTCATATCCAGCGATTGCCACGTCCGATCGTTCTGAATCGACCTCCAAAGCGAATTTACCTTTGACCACTTCCATTGCGGTTGGCGACTGGATACTAATTTTCGGCGGAGTCGCGAAAGGTTGGCAGAGAGCATCGCCGACTAAGATCAATTGATAAGGTCCATGAACGGATTGGTAGTAGGCCTCCGCGAGCGAGCAACCTTTCGCATAGTGGGCATGGATCAGCGGGAAAGGAAACTTTGCTTGGATGGAGTAGGGTTCGACGACGGTACCACAGGCTCCCGCAGCGCCAAATTTCAAAAACTCGGTGCACTTGGTTTGGCCTTTCTTAGGAAAATAGCCTCCGGTGCTTGTCAAATTGTCCGCAATCGCACCAGGCAGAAATTTGCTTCCTGATTTACCCCAGTCAAATTTTGATGTTCCGCAGGTTAAGCCCAACACGTCATCACGACGCTCGGGTAGCTTTTGTTTGATGACTCGTGACTGTTGATCAAGTAAATCCAATTCGCCAATCGCCCTTTGAAAATTTGGCAGACGGGTCTTCGTACGCACATCGCTCGTACTGGTGAAGTAAAACGTACCGTTGGGCTTCGAGTAGTCAGCGTCAACGGCACGCGTCAAATAATTCACAGAGTCATAATCGCTGATACCTTGGTCACGGGTTACCGACAACATTGCGCTCAAAAAATAGCGACTTCCTCTTTTAGGGCCGTTGATCATACCGTTGGGTCCCCAATGGTAGGCGTTTCGAAATCCGTGGCTCGCAATCATGTTCGATCGACTCTCGGGAACCCGTTCGACCAGACCTGTGAATAGAGGATCAGCCTTGATTTTAGAGAAGCTCGCGTCGTTCTCAATAAATTGTTTGTTTTTCCACCCCATTCTAATGGCTTTAGTTAGATAGCTGATGGCGTTTTGGTCGTCGCCTTCAACAGCGAAAAACCGGGCCAACTGATACAGGATTGCAGCTTGCCCCGGATTCTGCTTAGACATTCTCAACAAAGTGTTTTGAGCATCGGCAAATTCTTGATCCTTAGCACGCAGTCGCGCGGTAGCATCTTGGTACTTTTTTAGTAGTTCGCCATCAAACGGTCGAACCAATGCCCGGGAATAGGGCATACGGTAATAGTTGTTGCTCGAAAGGGTCATGTACGTCGGGTCATTCGCTAGAACCTTCGATGCGAAATAGGTCATGGAAGTCAGTGACGCCACAGGTGCAAAAAACTTGCCGTTAAAGGACTTACCCGCAATGTTTTTTAACAGGTCTTGGTGGTCCTTAACCGAAACTCGTGTTGGAAACCCGGACGAGTAAACGATGTAGTCTATCGTTCCGGCTAACCGCCGACTGGCAATCTCGGTCAATATCGGTTCAAGAATGATATCTTTAAACTGATCAATACTGACGACGTCCTTGTTAGGAACCTTTCTCAGATAGAGAACGTTGTTTTCAGGTATCTTGCGGATGTCGGCGTAGTGATTGGCGACCAGCTTCGACGAAAGCGAATGTTCATTGACGACCAGAAAAACATTCTCAGGCCCACCCCCGGCGACTACTTCGGTGGATGAAACCATAACCACCAGATTAGCGATCAGTAGGCAAAAGATGAACTGGCAGAACTGGAACACGGGCGAGATCAATCCGGTAGGTACTGATGTAAGAAGAGGAAACATGGAAGCTACCAGCGGTTCGAGTTTGATAGAGCAGCAAAACGTCGGTAGACCCAATACTTCAGTTTAAACGCATCCTACGCAATAACGGCAGACGAAAAAGAGGATTGGTTGAAAACCGCTGCTCTGGTGACCGAGCTATCCATGCCAGCGGCAAATTTTCAATAATCCGCAAGGTCGAGTTGCGTTGCGAGGCCCTAGCGTGTTCTCTCGAATCTACGTTGGTGTATACGACAGCTGTTGTTGAAATTCCCAAGTCGCCGCGGAAGCTAGTGGCACGAGAGAAGCAACACGTTAACCAGTTTCAAACGTTAAACGTTTGAAGTCGCAGAGCTTGATTCACGAAACCGGTAACCGACTCCTCGGACCGTTTGAATCACTTCGGCGTGGACTCCCAGCTTTTTGCGAAGTGAGCGAATGTGAACATCGATGGTGCGTTCGAGCGCTAGGGTGTCAACGCCCAAAGCTGCATTGATCAGTTCAGAACGATCAAAGGCTCGTCCCGGATTACGAATCAGCGTATCAAGCAGACGAAACTCGCTGGGAGTTAGCTCAAGCTGCTTTTGGTCGACCAAAACTCGGTGCCGTCTGCGGTCAACCTCAACTGGCCCGCTGGTAACGATGTCCAAGCCAGAACCTTGAGAACGGGTGTGCCGGCGCAAGAGCGTTTTGACTTTCTCAAGCAGCACGCGCACGCTGAACGGCTTGATAACATAATCATCTGCACCAACCGAAAATCCAATCAGCTGATCAACTTCCTCTGATTTCGCAGTAACCATGATGATCGGAGTATCTCGCGTTGTCGATTCCGCGCGAAGCTGACGGCAAACTTCAATTCCATCAATGACAGGAATCATTAGGTCCAACAGAATGATATCCGGCAACCTACTTCGAGCTTGGTTGATCCCGTCTTGCCCGTCACGAGCACAGAAGACTTCGTATCCGGAATTCGAAAAATTGTACTCGACCACACTGGCAAGTGATTGGTCGTCTTCGATGATGAGCAGCTTACTTTTTGACACGTTTCTTACCTAACTCTCTGTCTTGGAAATACTGTCTGTTCCAATTTCAAAGCTCTCGTGGCGGTGGCGTATGATGTCACCGTCGACCAAGTAAATCACATCTTCAGCAATATTCTCCGCATGATCGGCGATACGTTCAACGTGGCGAGAAGCGGAAAAGCAATGCAAGGCTGGTTCAACCAATTGGTGGTCTTGTTGCATTAATTCCGTGAGATCGTTGATCACGGCAAGGTTATAGTCGTCCACGGACTGGTCGAGTTGGATGACTTGGTTGGCTAACGCAACGTCAGAGTTAACGAACGAATCGAGCGCCATCTTAACCATCAACGTTGATTCGCGGACCATTGGGGTCAACTGTTCAGGAATCGGGAAATAGGCGTGCTGATGCATGCAACGAGCTCTTTCAGCGATGTTGCACGCCAGATCTGCGATTCGTTCGAGGTCAGAATTGATCTTTAGGACAGTTGTCACGCGACGTAAATCTGCCGCGACAGGTTGGTGAAGGGCTAGGATCTTTAGGCAGTCC
>CAZDBE010000171.1:0-11919 GCA_964503675.1 uncultured Pirellulaceae bacterium
AGAGCGACGGACTGTTAATCCGTTTGTCGTAGGTTCAAGTCCTACCGGGGGAGCTAAAAGCCGCATCAGATCATGTCTGCTGCGGCTTTTTTCGTGGCTTCTATAGAGTTCGCGAACATCAATACGATGGTTTTTGCGATCGAATTCGACACAAAGTCATCTGGGTCGAATCCTTTGTGCCGCCACTGACGGGTGGAGGCAACGAAAAGCGCACGGCGCTTAAGCCGCTTTCGGTTTCGCGATTTCGCTGGGTGGCTCATCTAGATTTTTCTGCGAGTCGCGACACCAAAGTCGCTCAAAACCAGAAACCAGCAGGGTCACTGCAAAAAATGGGATCCCCTGAAGCAGATAGCGCTTTGCAAGTCGCCTTGGTTCTGAGGCCAAGCGAAAGAACCACTCTAAACCTCTTTTTTTTGCCCACTCAGGTGCACGTGAAATTTCCCCACCGATAAAGCTAAAACTGACTCCAACTCCAAGCCACCACACGTTGGGCAATTTCAATCGCAGCATGTTGATCAGGACGTCTTGCTTGGGCGAGCCAAGCCCCACAAAAACGAAGTCGGGATTGGCTGCAGCAATGATGGCCGCAATTTTTTTCACGCTGTCGATTTCAGTTTCAAATCCGAATTCCGGACAGTGGCATCCAGCAATCTTCAAGTCTGAAAAATCTTCTTTAAGTGTCGCTGCCGCCTTCTCGGCCGATCCCGGGTTGCCCCCAAGAAAAAACACGGACTTACCTACCTCGGCAGCCGCTTCGCAAACGTCGACCATCAAATCTGTTCCGTTTACTCGTTCGGTCAGCGGTTGGCCCTTGACGCGACTTGCCCAGATTAGAGGCATTCCGTCAGGAACATTCAGCGTAGAGGTGGCCAACAGATTTCGAAATGCGACAGATTTAGTGTAGCGTCTAAGAATATCGAGGTTGGGAGTAACCACCCAACCGCCGATGTTCTCCAGAGAGCAACTGATCAGGTGTCTAGCAGTTTGCTTCCGCGTAATCACGTGAATCGGCATCCCACGCAACTGGACAGTCGCGAACCCGTTTGCGGGGCTACAAGCAGTCTCTGCGGCAGAGAAAAATTCGTCGTCGGCCATTGTCACACTTTTGTCGATCGTCGTTTCATCAACATGCGAATGGGCAATTATTGAACTTTCAGGTGCATTCACGATTTGATGGACTCTGTGCGAGACGAGATGGGAGAGCCAGTTTGGGAGCGATGAGTAAGCGTGAGTCCTAAATTTATTTGCAAAATCAATATATTCAATGCCTTTCGTAAGTAGAAAGAGAAAAAGAAGCAAGTGGCTGAATTATCGTACTTTTAAGAGGTCCTTTTGATTACTATTGAGATTGCCTAGACCATATTTTTGCCAAGCCATATTTTCGTTCGCCTCTTTTAATAAGCGTAGATTTAGTCGTGGAAACAGAAGTTCTGAAATCATTGTCGCTTTCGACGTTTATTAGCGCATTAAAAAACTATTGGTTTCCAGCCAGTTTAGTTTTCGCCGGGACAGCGCTCGCGGCGGTGCTGGCAATCATTTTCCTGCCGAGGTCATACGCCTCAGAGGCCATGATCTTTGTCAAGCTCGGCCGTGAGACGGTCTCGCTGGACCCGACCGCTACCACCGGTAGCACCATTTCAGTGTTGGAATCACGGGACAACGAAATCAACTCGATTCGCGACATGCTCTCCAGCAGAGGCATCTTCGAGAAAGTAGTTGACCGGATCGGCCCGGAAGTCGTTCTTGGTGATGCCGAACTGACGGATGAAGTCAAAGAAGTAGATGACCGCCCAAGAAGAGATCATCTGAACTCGCCACGCCAAAAAGCGATCAAGGCGCTGATTGAAGACACTTCTGTCGAGAGCTCTAGAAAATCTAGTGTGCTCATCCTGACAGCCGAGGCATCATCGCCCGAACTGGCGCAACGAATTCTCAAAGAATACCTTGAGGTGTATCAGGCGATGCATACCAACGCACACCAGACGCCCGAGAGTAATAACTTCTTCAAGGAACAGTCTAGGCTGCTGCGTGGTCAGTGGAAAGAGTCGATGAAAGCCTTGCAGATTGCTAAAGAAGATGCAGGCGTCGTTTCCATTGAAGGCGCCCGTGAAACCTTGAACCAACAAACCAACGGCATACAGTCAAGTTTGATGAGTGTTACCAGCAGACTGGTTTCCACCGAGGCCAAGATGGAAAAGTTCAAATTCCTTGTGAGCAAAAACCCTCTTGATCGAGCGCGAGTTTCTCAGGAACGCCTCCAAGCCCAAGGAGACCTCTCCGCGATGGCTGCTGAAAAAAAAGCTCTCACCGCCCAGCTTAGCGAATTGCTCGACAGAGCGGCTAAATTGAATCGGGATGAAGTCATGATTGGCCAACTGAAAAAGGCCGTGGATTTGCAAGCCGATAACTACGCGCAATACCAAGAACTATACGAGCAGAGTCGAATCGATGAAGCCTTGCACAGCAGCCGATTTACCAACGTTCGTGTCGTTCAGGAACCAAGCTACATTCCCAAATCCGTTGGCCCTAGTAGACTCTTAATTGCGGTTGCCGGACTGATTGCAGCAACCACAGGAGCGATCCTAGCCGCATTGTTTTTCGAGCTATTTTGGGCTCCCAGTCGACTGCAAAACGAGGACGGCAGCAGTGACCTCGAAACAGAAATTCTGGAAAACAACGAATTTCTGACTGGGTCTTCGGTCGCAAATGGGTAGGTCTCCGATCAGAAACAGATTGCTCCAGTCTGTCCTGTCCAAACAAGATGCTTTGGTGTGCCTCTTCAATCAGGGTATCGTCAGTATTGCCGGTTTCGCCACCAGTGTTTTGATAGGTCGACAGGCCCCTGCTGAACTCGGGGTGTATTATATCGGATTGTCTTTGGTGCTGTTCGCGCGGGGCTTTCAACAGCAACTGGTCTCGACGCCTTACACGCTTTATCACCATCGCCAAACCGATAGCGAGCTGTCCGGCTATCGCGGCAGTTGTCTAGTTCAGCAATCTATCTTCCTCGCAATCACGCTGGCCTACCTGATCGTGCAGATCTTGGCCGCTTGGGCAGGTTGGGTCTCGGCGGAAGTTGTCCCATCGCTGCTTGTGCTGTTGATTTTTATTCCGGCAATCTTGACGCGCGAAGTCGTGCGGCACTATTGCTTTACCCATTCAAAAAACACGAGTGTGCTGGGAATTGATCTGGCGATTTCGGTACTTCAAATCGGTGCTTTGTTTGCGCTAGGATATATGGGAATTCTTTCGGGGGCGACTGCGTGGATCGCGGTGGGGGCTTCCTGCATTTTGGCGCTAGGTTATTGGTACTTTAAAAGTGGGCCATCCATTGAATTTCAGAAACAGCGATTGGCCAAAGACTGGAAGCTAAATTGGTCGTTTGGTAAGTGGGCCGTCTCTGGACAGTTGGTCGGATCGCTTCCAACCTACCTTTTGCCATGGCTGTTGTTGATTGCCGCCGGCGCAGATGGAACCGGATTCTTCGCAGCTTGCATGACGCTTGTCGGCGTCGCGAACATCTTCAATATGGGAATGCTAAATTTCTTAACGCCTAAAGCAGCCAGAGTTTACGTTGAAGAAGGAAGCGTGGGGCTGCGGCAATTGATGTTGCAGATGTACTTGGTTTTTTTCGTTGCCGTAGGCTGCTTCGCTTTGTTGCTGTCCTTTTTCGGTGACTTGATCGCAGTCAACTTATTCACTTCCACCTATGTTGGGTTGCAGACCGTTTTAACGATATTGGCAATTGCGAAGTTGTTTGAAGGTTTCTCGCACACCGCCAGTGGCGGCTTGTTTGCGCTCGAACGCATTAAAGAAAACTTTTGGGTTGATGTCATCTTGATGCTGGTCACGATCACTGCGGCAATTCTTTTGATTCCTCCAATGGGAGTTGTTGGAGCGGCATGGACGACATTGATTGGCGCCTCGACAAGCGCGATATTACGAACAATTTTGCTGGTTGCTTTCCTCCGTGAGACGCCTCAAGTCGGAGGGCTGGCAAATGACTGAATTGAGCGTCAGTTCGCCTAGTGCAAGGAGCTGGACCGATTGGCTGTTCTCGCCGACGGCAGTAACAATCTTTTTGGCTGCGATTGTAGCCGGCACGTTTTTTTCCGAGCACGACATCCGGATGTCCCTGACAGAAGCTTTTGTCGCGGACATCGAAGACCAAGAAAGTTGGGCGTCAGGCGGCAACTCGTTGCGTCGAATCTCGTTTCTTGGCTGCGCCGTTATCGGCGTGCTCAGCCTGTTGCTGCAGCGGGGGAAAACGTTTCGCTTGAACCTGCCGACCGCTTTGATCGCAATCTATTTACTGTGGGCCGGAGCAAGCATCACTTGGTCGATTGATCCAGGCACCACGATCAGGCGCTACAGCCTTGTTCTCTGTTGCGCGATCGGGTGTTTTGGATTTTGCAAATTGATCGACGTTAGAGATGCAGTTTTCGCCGCAGTGCTCGTATCCCTCGCTTACCTCGCCCTTGGGGTTGCTGTAGAAGTGGTGTTTGGCACATTTCATCCCCACCATGGTGGCTATCGATTTGCCGGTAGCCTGCACCCCAATATTCAAGCAGCCAACCTAGCCATGGGCAGTATCGCGGCCTACACCATGGCTAGGGTCAAGCCAAAATTTAAAGTGGTGTTCTATGGAATTTTTGGCGTGTTGTTTCTATTTCTGATCCTGACCAAATGCAGAAGTGCAACCGCGGCAGTGCCGGCTTCTCTTGCGGTCATTTGGGTTGCGTCACAATCGGCAAGGAACATCATTCTCGGATTGATAACAGGACTCTGTCTGGTGTCGTTTGCCTGCCTGATTTGCCTCATTTCAGACTTCAACCCAATCACGGACAATTCCGAGGTTCTGCTTATGGGACGACAAGAAGAGACGGGCTCCTCGCTGACGGGAAGGCTTCCTTTGTGGCAGGACTTGGCCGAGTACATTTCAGTCCGGCCTTGGCAAGGCTATGGTTTCAAAGCCTTTTGGAATCCAAGGCATATTACCGACATCGCCCTGTCGCAAGAATGGGTGATTAGCGAGGCCCATTCTTCATACGTTGACACTACGCTTCAGCTAGGTATCGTGGGGACCGTGCTACTGTCACTAGCAGCCATTTCGGTCTTTTTCTATTCCGCGATCACCTTTCGAAAAACTCTGCGACCGGAGTATCTATTTCTCGTCGGTGGCGTATTTTTCTGTATCGTGCGAGGGTTTACTGAATCGGGCTTGAACGGCTCGTCGCCTATCACTGCTTTCCTTTTCTTAGCATTGACTGCACATTCGTGGAACGGAGATAGAATATCAACTGACTCCGATCATAATATCAGTGATCATTTGAGTTAGATTGTCTGACCCTTTTCTGTAACGCCCAAAACCAATCAAAAACGCGTCCGATGAACATTCTTATCCTCTCAGAAATTCAGGTTTATCCGTGTCTATCGGGCGGCCAGATACGTACTGGGTCATTCGCGCGAGCGCTGGCGGAGCTAGGGCATGATGTTTCAATCTACTCTTTTACTGGTCGAAAAAAGGACTATTTGACAAGAAAGGAAAGCAGCGCGACGCTATTGGAAAACGGAGTTAATGAATTCGTTAACCGCCAACCGTTTTTTGGGGCATGTCAATGGTTGGCTTATAAACTCGAACAGCCGCCACTATGGAGTAATTTGTTTGCCCGATTGCATACGCCTAAAAAGCTTCGGGAACTTGCCGACGAGGCAGATCTTATCATTGTTGATTTTCCCTTTCTCTATCCGATAGCGACACGACTTGGTAAGCCGTGGCACTTGAACACGCATAACGTCGAGCACCAACTTTGGCAAAACTCTCTTCTGTCGTCTGTCATTGTGCCATTGGTAAGAAAGATGGAACGGAGTGCGGCTAAAAAAGCTGACTTGGTCATCGCCTGCGCACCAGCAGACCAAGCGTATTTTGCGGAGCTCAATTCAGTCGTGCTTGTGCCAAACGGAATTTTCCCAGAAGACTATCGAATCGATCCCGAAACGCGAAAAACCTCTCGGGAGGAACTCGGTGTTGAGGAAGACGAGACCCTTTTGATTTTTTTGGGAAGTAATTTCGGCCCCAATCGATCAGCGCTCACGCGTCTTCAGCAATTTTGTAACGACGAGCGAACATTCTTAAACGACAGTAAAGTAAAAATTGTTGTTGTGGGTACGGTCGGGGAAAATTCAGGCATCGAAGCAAAGCAAGAACTCAACGACGTAAGAATCCACGAAACTGGTTTCGTCGATTCTATTCAACCATATCTCGCCGCCGCAGACTTCGCCCTAAATCCAGTGTTCGAAGGTTCTGGGGCGAATGTTAAAAACAGCGAGTACATCTCTTCCAAACTGCCAATGTTACTGCAAGAGTTTGGTACTCGTGGATTCCAACTGGAAAACAAAGTTTCGTGTCTCAAGTTTGATTTCGATAGTTTTGTTGACAGCCTAAACACCGCTGTGAAATTATCCAAAGATGAGCGACGAGCCATGGCGAATCGCGCATTCACAGAAAACGAAGCCGATATTTCAATGCGAGCGACTGTGAAAAAATACTTGGCTGAATCAAGCTAAAATCCAATTTTACGCGACGCATGAAAGCCATTTTCGCTTGCACTCAATTGGTGACATGTGCTGCCTTAATGAGCGGAAAATTTCTTTTTGAGTTTGGCGGCGGGAACCTCTGCAAAGCGATACACGCAATAAGAGATGGCCAAGGAAATTAACAGCGAGATGACACTCGTTCCCACCAAGCCCAGTCCGGGCATGACCTCGATAAGCGCCTTGATCACCATAAAGTGGACGAGGTACAGTGAGTATGACAGGACACCCACAAATCGCATCCAGGCCCAGTTTAATGGTTTAAACACCAACCATTTCGGAAAGCGGATCGCTGCGATAAAGACAGGATAAAGTGCGACGCCCTGAATCGAATACCGCAGTGTATCGCGGAAAAGACTGGCGCGAACAAGCAGAGATCCCAACAGCAACGCACATCCCAATGGTAGGAGAATGTATTTGAGATTGCGTTCTGAGATCTGTTTGTCTTGGTCGAGAGCGGGGTTGCCTGCCACAGCTAGGGCACAACCGAACAGAATGCTGTCGACACGGGTATCTGTTGCAAAAAAGATCCGGTCATAGTCTGCTCCCATAGTGAACACCAGCAAGCATCTCCACAGCAGCACCAGCAAACAGATGCTCCAGAAAATCGTAGCCTGCTTTGACGATCCAACACCGAGCTTTCGAAGCAACACGTACAGCAACGGGAACAGAAGGTAAAAATGTTCTTCAACGGCCAGTGACCAGTAGACTTCAGTTCCGAGAGCCATGAACTGGTTCCCATATTCGATGTTGTAGTAATTCGAATAATGGAAGAACTGAGTTAAGAACGCTTCCAGATAGTTGCCAGAAAATTCGGGTTCAGAATAGATACCAACCAGCCAAGAAACAGCGACCGCCAGAAGCAGCACGATGTAAAAGGGGGGCCATATCCGTAGTACCCGCCGCATATAGAATTTCTTGAAATCGATCTTGTTCGATCGTTCATGCTCCCGTCTCAGCATGGTCGTAATCAGATAGCCACTGAGAAAAAAGAAGATCGTGACTCCGAATCCACCTGGCACAAACTTGCCAAATCCCGCATGGGAAAGAAACACAATCAGAAAAGCGATTGCTCTGATACCGTCTAACGAGGGAATATAAAATTTGGCGGGTTTCGCGGTCATTCATTTACTCTGCGGATCTGGCCGATGCTGTCGACCAATTTTGCGTTGCCAATCATCATATCGAGACGGCAGTCTAGTTGGGTCAATTGAAAGTACGAAGCTGAAATACAAGCAGCAGTGCAAAATCATTCAATTATATTTCAGAGGTGAGTTTGGATTTACATAGCGGCAGCAACCATAAACTACTCTGCCTGTTTGATCTGGAACGTTTTACCAAAGGTTCCCGAGTCTACGAGAACAGCGCGCGCTTCAAGTCGATCTGCCAGTTCGGTTGCAGCTTCAAACTTCCCCTCGCCACTACGGCATGATTTTATTTGTGGAGAAGGCGAAAGCACATCGTCCATCACGAACAGCCGGTGCTGATCCGTTCCGTTGTTGGCCAGAAACTCATCAAGCCCAACAGTGTGAATTCCCGGATGACTGCGATCGATTGTGACTTGATCATCACCCGTTAGATGCACAATCCGAGCGTTACTGTAGTAGCCAAGGTAGTCCACGATGCGATAGTCAAATTCATTGAGCAACACTGTGTCTTGTTCAGTTAGTTCCCGTCTCATCCAGGCTGTTTTATGAAAGAAATAATCTCCTTCAGAGTTTCGCCAAATCATGACGCCGCCGAAGAAGTTGTAGCAAAGTAAGAGCAGCAGAAACACGAGTAGAGCCCGTTGCTTTCCCATTTGACAACATGGTTCGATCACGAAAACAGTAAGCAGTGCTGCGAACGGCACCAGCAGTGGGATCCACGCTTCAAAGCTGCCCGGATCGATTGTGCCAACGATCAGTCCCATCAAGCCCATCCAGCCGATTAGAAAAAGTGTTCTATTGTCTGGACGAGCAATTTTCCACTTTCGAGATGCGATCCAGTGAAGTCGCACAAACATGGCTAAGACTGGAATAAACAGCACCGCAGCGATAGCAGTCAAATATTGGATGCCTTTTGCTGCGTAGACGACAACGTTGAAATTGTAAACACATCCCGGGATGTAAGGATCGAGGGTGGTACGAATAGGATCCAACGTCCGAGTCCAATGTGCGGAGAACACGTCGTGCCCGAATGCAAGAACGAACTTGACCAAAGCGATATGAACGGGAGGACGCCCCCGGAACTCACCGTTTCTGTCTGTCACAAAGCTGACTAACTCGCTAGGTACGGGGACTTGTCCCTTGATCATCAGGTAGGACACGACTACCCCACCGACCACGACCAGAGCCCCTACGACCACGTAACGAAAGAAAGAATAGAAGCGTGACGAAGAACAGAAAAGAATAAATGTTGCAACAAACAAGACGATGATGTTGGGTTGGTAGAACAGCACGGCAAGCCCCGAAAGAATACCTGCTGCAAACAACCATCTCTGGTTTCGAGCCTCGTCGTCCAAAAACTTGAAGATCAATGTTAAGCTGGAGAGAATCAAAAAGATCGACGGTATGTACACTTCGGCGGCACCAGTGTACCGCCAGAATCCATAGGTCAGACCAAGAAACGCTGCACCAGTCCAAGCTGCGAAAGGCGAAACTCCAAATCGTCTCTTCATCAGCCGCGCGAAAAGAATCACCGACAACGCACCAGTTACGATGCTTACCATGGAAATCAACTCTAGCGCCCTAATGTTGAGCCCAATCCACTCCGATGTGACGAACAAGATACGATTCAATGCATGAAACAAGATGTTGCGCGAGTCAGGCGCGGTTCCTAATGGAAAATTTTCCGCGAAGAGCGCATAGTTGATGCTGTCGTAGCTTTCTGAGTGATTTACAGTGCGCGTCATCGCGTAAAAAGCGATCAACAAACACGTGATCACGGCATGCCACAACCTCTCCTTCAACGATTCTTTTTTATCTTCCATAGCTCGCCAAGGCCCAATGGTTTCCAACAACCCCAGTCATTCTAATCAGCCAAAATTTGGCAGGAAGAGAATAAGCGCTGATACCCATGCTAAGCGCGGCTTGATCTGGTGAAATCACTTTGCGATCACTAGCCCGAACCACCCCAATTCATTGGGCGAAAGTAGTGATCATAGGGGTAATGCGATTTTCACTATCTATCTGCAACGGTTTCAGATTCTGCGTTAACAGATGGTCCGCATCGAAAGGAGATACTCCCCATGGGCCATTACTTCGGTTCGCTCCATCTCAATGCGACATTTTGCTTGGCTCAAAGTCAATTTCTGCGAAGGTTTTGCACTTGGAGCGAGTAGACTAAGCGTTCGAAATTCTGGGGCCATCATTCCATCGATTTGGTCGCGCACTTCTCAAGACTTCTCGGACAGAACCCAAGACAGGCAAGATGTTTACTTTCGCATTGGTAATTCTTTCAGTCATTGTTTTGATTCCTGTAGTGACCTTTTCACTTCAGTGTTTTCTTTCGCTGTTACCTGCAGGAAGAAACAAATTTGAGAAAGACAAACGGCCCCGACTTGCAGTCTTGATCCCAGCTCACAACGAAGAGGCTATCATTTCAGGAATCTTGCAGGACGTAAAAAGTCAAATGCAAGATAATGACCGCGCTATCGTGATTGCCGACAACTGTGAGGATACAACCGCTGCAGTCGCCAAAAGTTATGGAGCCGAAGTTTTCGAACGATTTGACCAGACCGACCGGGGCAAGGCTTATGCTCTCCGATTTGCACTTGAAAAACTTGAAGCTGACCCTCCCGAGGTAGTGATCGTCGTTGATGCAGACTGTCGTATCTCCCCCGAGACTCTTGCCTATCTGTCGAGCAAGGCTGCGAGACTGGATCGGCCCGTTCAGGGTTCCTACATCTTTGGAGAACAGACCGACGGTGTGGCCAGCAACAACGCTTCCTCCTTCACTCTTTGGTTCAAGAACCATATACGTCCGCTGGGTTCTTTGCGTGCGGGCATGCCATGTCAATTGACAGGTAGTGGAATGGCGTTTCCCTGGCACGTAATTCGAAAGGTCAACGTCGCCAATAAGTCGCTCGCCGAAGACACAACGCTTGGCTTGGAACTTGCCTACGCTGGCCACCCTCCTACTTTCTGCCCCGAAGCAAGAATCGATGGGCACGTGCCCAAAGAATGGGGAACTCTGGTGCAACAACGACGACGTTGGGAGCAGGGATACCTCCAATCAATTATGACCAACGCACCGAAAATGGTTTTAAGATCCATCACTTCGTTTCGCCCCGGTTTGCTCTGGGCAGCCTTTGATCTCTGCATTCCACCGGTGGCGTTGTTGGGCATCGCATGGGGAATTTTGACCGTGTGCGCTGTCTTGATGGCGTGCCTTGGAGGTAGTTTCGTTCCAGCGATTCTGCTGGGCATTGGAGCCGTGTTGATGGGATCTAGTCTTGTGTTAGGTTGGTTAATTCATTGCCGTGACAAAGTTCCTGCTGGGGCGATTCTGGCGATGCCTTGGTTCCTCGTTCGCAAAGTAGCAATTTATGCTTCGTTGTTGTTCAAACGAGAGAAAGTATGGCTCAGAACTGAGCGCGACTGAGCATCACGATTCGATACATTTTTCTCCAGCAAGGATTTTGAATGACTTTCCGCCTGTTGCTGGCAATGCTGTTTGCATTTGCCTTGCTGGGATCGACCGCAATTGCCCAATCAGCCTCAGGGCCTGACGTTGGCACCCGAATTGAAGATTTCACTCTCCAAGACCAGTTCGGCAAACAACAGAAATTGAGCGACCTTCTCTCCGAAGGACCGATCGCGTTGGTCGTTCTCCGTTCTGCAGGCTGGTGTACTCCGAGCAAAGAACAGCTGCTTGAGCTGCAGAGTGAACTTAAATCCATTGAAGGGTCTGGGCTAAGAGTTGTCGGGATAAGCTTCGACCGAGTTCAGCTTTTGAAAGACTTCAGTTCCTTGCAGGGAATTGGGTTTCCACTTCTATCCGATCCGCAAAGCAATGTGATTGAGCAACTGGGGATCGTCAACACCACGCGAAAAAAAGGCACTCTGCGGTACAGGGTCGCGTATCCTCTTACCATTTTGATCAATCGCAACAGCACCGTCGCTGGTGTTGTTAAGAGCAACTCGAAGACAACACTTCACAATGCACAACAACTGATCGATACATGGACGCGAGTGAAACCAGCGGGCCCGAAGAAAAAAGAGATGAGCTACATTAAGGTTTTCAAGAATCAATTTGTTGATGACGGCGGCAACCAAATCATCTTCAAGGGTTTGGCGATTGGCGACCCCGACAAAATCGCGGGTGACGGCCAATGGAGCAGGA
>CAZDBE010000172.1:0-11696 GCA_964503675.1 uncultured Pirellulaceae bacterium
AGCAGTACTGTCATTGGATCCATCAGAAAACTGGCAGTTACGAAGCAACGGCTAGAAAGTTGGGAATCGATCGCCGAACGGTGAAAGCCAAAATTGCGTTGATTGAATAGTCAACACAACTCTGGTTCCTTGGCTACGCCATGGAACCTACTGCACATACGGCTCCTATCTAACTGACGCTACCGCGCCTGATTGGTGGACCTGTGGTCTGGTTGGTGCGGCAGAACCGTCGTTGCAGTGTGTTCCCGTGCGGAGCTTGGGAACAAGGGCGTTATTCAGAAACGGTGAGAGTCGTCCTTGCGGTTTCAAGTTCTTCTGCATCGGCAACAACTTCGATTTTTCCTACTTGGTCGCCGGATTTCACGATCAACATGCACATTCCGCTGAACGCTTTGCGTTTGCTGGCGATAAACGGTTCGGTCGTGGAGGCGTTTCCGTTGCCGACGGCGGCGATCGAACCGGCTCCTGTGACTTTGAACTGAACAAGATTCGATGCGCGCGGGCATAGGTTTCCATCCTTGTCCTCAATTCGAACGGTAATATAAGAAAGATCGCGCTGACCTGCCGTGATGGTTTCTCGGTCTGGGGTAAGACGAATTTTCGCGGGTGCGCCAGCCGTATGAATCGTCTTTTCGAGCACTGGTTTGCCATCGTTATAAGCGACCACGCGAATTGAACCCGGCGAGTAAGGAACCTCCCAAGAAAGACGATACTTCGACATAAAATGTTCTTCGGGATACCTGTTGAATTTGACAATCAGCTTTGTCAGGTCCTTACCCTTTACCTTGCGTCCGAACGATTTTCCGTTCACAAACAGTTCAACCTCCTCGCAGTTGGTGTAGGCATAGACTGGAATTTGCTCGTTTCCAGTACCTTCCCAATTCCAGTGGGGCAAGATGTGAACCATCGGTTCGGTAGTCCATTGACTTTGGTAGAGATAAAACCGGTCTTTGGGAAGACCACACAGATCTACGGCACCGAAATAGGAACTCCGCGCGGGCCAATCGGCATTCCAGTACCCGTTGGTGCTGTTGTCCTTGCCGCCGTATGGTGTTGGTTCACCCAAGTAATCGAACCCAGTCCAAATGTACTCGCCCAAAATGTTCGGATTCTTTTCGAGCGCATCAAACTCAACATCTGGTGGGTACGCCCATGGCGGACCGATTAAGTCGTAACTAGTGACTTGATTTGATTCATGCGTTTTGTATTTTTCAATCGGCAAATGGTAGACGCCGCGGCTACTCGTGCAGGATGAAGTCTCCGAACCAACGACAGGGTTATCGCCCTGATACTCTTCTACCGGATCTCCATAGGCCAGCGGCTTGTAATTCATACCCGCGATGTCTATCTGTGAAGCCATGCCGTTTTTGTAGGGGCCCGGCCACCAGTTAAACCCGCAGGAGGTAGGGCGTGTTTTGTCCAACGATTTAACGTAGTCGTTCAGTTCTTTGGCGATCTGGTTGCCGATTTCGGCCTGTCCTTGCTCCAAAATTTCGTTTCCGATACTCCACATGAAAACGGATGGATGATTTCGGTCTCGCCGAACAATGTCTTTGATGTCGCGCTCGGCCCATTGCTCAAAGAACTTGTTGTAGCCGTTGGGTACCTTTGCTTTCATCCATACGTCGAATGCTTCGTCCTGAACCAGAATCCCCAATTCATCGCATAAATCTAGCAGTTCATTGGACGGCGGGTTGTGGCTGGTGCGGATGGAGTTAACGCCCATCTGTTTCATGATTTGAAGCTTGCGCTCATCGGCTCGACGGTAAATTGCTGCTCCCAGCGGTCCGTTGTCATGATGCAAACAGACGCCTTGGATGCGAGTTCGTTTTCCGTTCAGCTTAAAACCGCCCTCTTTTGAAAATTCAATTGTGCGGACGCCAAATCTTGTGGTTGTTACATCGACAGTTTGATCATCAAGTAAAACGGATGTCCGCAACGTGTAAAGGTAGGGAGTGTCGAGGTCCCACCGTTTTGGCGATGCCAGATTTATAAGTCCTAAAGCACTCGATCCTTTATCGTCTAACTTTCCTTCAGATTGCATCACTACCTCGCCGGAGGTGTCTAGAATCTCATATCGTACTTCGACATTGTTTTCGGGAGTCACGCCATTGAGTTGCGTTTCAACGGCAACGGTTGCCGATTCGGGCGTGACATCGGGAGTGGTAACAAAGGTACCCCAGTGCGCGACGTGAATTGGGTTTTGCACGTCGATCCATACATGACGATAGATACCAGCGCCCGGATACCAGCGCGACGACAAATCTTCCGGAGTTAGTTTAACCGCGATAACGTTTGGAGCGTCCTCATTGAGGTACTTGGTAATGTCGTATCGAAATTCGATGTAGCCAAACGGACGATTGCCAAGGAAGTGGCCGTTGACCCAGACATGGGCGTTGTACATGGCTCCGTCGAAGGTAATTGAAACGACTTTGTTGGCGGCGTTGGCAGGCGTGGCGAACGTCTTGCGATACCATCCCGTTCCGTGGAAAGGAAGTCCACCGCAACGCGCGTTGTATTTCACATCGAACGGTCCTTCGATCGCCCAGTCATGGGGCAGATCGAGTGCTCGCCAATCCGAATCATCAAAGTCAGTTTTCTCTGCGCCGTCGGCTGCTCCTTTGTGGAACTTCCAACCATTGTCGAATGACTCGCGCGTTGTGGAATTGGCTGAAGCAGATTGCAACCCAAGCAATAGTCCGATGATCAGGAGCAGCGATACGGTGATCAGTTTCGGTTTGGTTTGAGTGTGCACTGGCATTTATCTTATCGGTGAAACGAGCAAATTCGATTGTTTACAATTTATATCGTATCTTGATTGGGTTGTGAATCAGATCCGAAAAGCCGTCGTCTCATACTCTTTCAGCGCTTTCATTCGGTTTCTACCGATCGCTTTTTCGATTGTGTCCAAGTCCAAAATCGTCGTGGCCGGTGGTATGATGGCAACGGTCGGTGTGGTGAAAAAGCGACATCAAGCTCCGCATCATTGGAAAATTGACTGTTTTTTCTGAGGTTCTTTCACACGCATGAATTGGTACCGTCTTTGCAACAGTGTCTTGAGTAAGCCTTTGCCAACTCAACACCAGCGAGATTAATCTATGTCCAAGACTGCCAAAAATTACTACGAGATTCTGGAACTGAGTGCCAACGCCAATCAGGATACGATCGAGCGCATGTTTCGTTACTTGGCGACGAAGCATCATCCCGATAGTGGTGGTGACAGAGAGAGGTTTAATTTTTTGGTGAAAGCATTTGAGAATTTGCGCGACCCTGTTTCTCGCGCTACCTACGACGCTCAACTGCAACAGCAGGACCGAGAGAACGCGTGTCTGGCTGAACACGCGCAGCAAGCCGGTCCCGATACAGTCGACCGCCACGAATTGCTTTGCCTGTTTTACGCTCGCCGCCGACAGAACGAGGCCAATCCAGCGATTGGCATGGTGACAATCGAAAAGATGATGAATCTACCGGCTGAGGTTCTAAAGTTTCACCTCTGGTACTTTCGCGAAAAGGGTTGGGTCAAACGCGCAGAAAATGGTGGATTGTCGATTACGGCGGAAGGTGTTGATCGCGTAGAGGCCAACGAGATGGCGATGAATAATCACTTGCGAATTGAAGCACATCCAGAGACGATCGCGATTCCCATGACTCACGCCGGTCAGGTGAGTTCCGTTCCGAATCCGCACGCGTTTTAAACGCAAGAGCCATTTTTTAAAGTAGAAGGAATAGTTTAATTCTCATTCGCAGGCAGAGTTGGATTAATATGGATGGTCCTCTGGCGGAAACTCTCCAGACGACATACTACCTTCATGGAGAATGAAAGAATGAAGCGACTCCCATCCATCGCGCTCATCGTTTCTGTTTTACTTGGCAACTTTTTGCCATCCCCATCGGTTTATGCCGATGATGGGCAGCGCCAAGACGTCGCCGACATCTCTAACAAGGAGTTTTCTGAACTGCATAAAAGTTTGGTGCCAAAAATGGCCCTTTGGAAGACCGTCCCTTGGCAGACGTCACTGCTCAAGGCTCAGAACATGGCGGTCAGAGAGGCGAAGCCAATTTTTATCTGGTCCATGGACGGCCATCCGCTGGGCTGTACCTGAAACAACGGTGTGCTCGACCGTGAGTCGACGTTTGGCGATGAAGAATTGGTCTCTATGCTGAAGGAACATTTCATTCCTGTAGCGATCGACCAATGGTACACGCGGGCTCAAAAAGATGCCGAAGGTGAGTTTTATCAATCGATTGCTCGGCAGGGCCCGCGCAAAGACATGAACTCCACTACACAGGGTCTTTATGTTTGCGATGCGGCGGGAAAGTATTACGGTTCCTGCAACAATCGCAATGCCGATACGCTCAAAGGAATCATGCGCGAGGCACTGAAAACATTCGATGCCGAAGCGCAGACAGACGCATTGGAAGAGAGTGCTGCCGATCCAAGATACGACCGTAGCCTACCCCAAGGGGCGGTAGTTATTCAGGTCAACACAAAAGTTTTGGGCGGATACAAAGAGACCAACAATGAGTTTTTGAAAATCTTTCAACGATCGATCGCCCGAGATAATCTTTGGATACTGACCAGCGAAATCGAGCAACTGAAACGCGGAGTCATAGCCGATTCGCTGTCCCGTCGGATCGCAAGATTTCATTTGATCGACAACACGCGTGGCGAGCCAAACATGTGGAGCGCTGATGACATTAAGTCGATGGAGATGTCGTTGACCGATGATGGAAACCTCAAAGGTGAAGTCGAGGTCAAGTCTTCTCAATCGGGCTTTCGCACGAAGTTGTTCGGGAAAGTGAAACTTGATGGTGATCGATTGCAGCAGTTCGACGTTGTCTCACGTGGCTGGTATCACGGCGAAGGGACCTACACAAAAAACGCTCCCGAGGGTGAGTTCCCTTTGGCGGTCGCTTTTCGTATCGCCGATGGTAATGACAGCGCCACTTCCGTTGCTCCACAGGGAAGTAAGGGTTGGTTGGAGAGATATCTAAAACCGTAATGCCAAAGGTTAGCATTGGTCCAATGGAGTTCGGTGCTAGAGCTAACGAAGACGGTACCCTGCCCCACCAACGCAGGCATCGCCGAATTTTGTCGCCGCGTGTAAGATGTCACGTATGAAGCGCGACGTTCATCTTGTTTTGGGGCCCGTCATTGCAGCATGCTTGTGTTGCGCAATGCTGGTATGTGGTTTAGGTTGGCCCGTGTCTGCAACCGCTGGTATGACGTTGTTGGTTGCGTGGTGGTGGGTGACCGAGCCCATTTCGATTCCGGCAACGGCGCTGATACCGCTGGCGGCGTTTCCTTTGTTGGGGATACTTGATTCTCAGCAAGCCGCCCAGTCACTTGGCAGCCCGCTTGTGCAGATGATGTTGGGAGGTTTTTTGCTTTCTGCGGCGATGGAAAAAAGTGGCGCTCATCGCCGTATCGCGTTGCTAATGGTGAACCTGTTTGGAGGTTCCAGTGGCCGTCGTTTAGTTTTCGGATTTATGGCTGCCTCTGCCCTGTTGAGTATGTGGATTTCTAATTCGGCGACGGCTCTGATGTTGCTACCGATCGCGATGGCAGTCGTTCAACAATCCGAGAGCAAACGATTTCATTCGGCGCTGCTAATTGGGATTGCTTACGCATGCAGTATTGGTGGCATTGTCACGCCGATCGGGACGCCGCCTAACCTCGTGTTTATGGAAGTCTATCAGCAGAAAACCGGCAGCGAAATTGCGTTTTTAACTTGGATGGGGATCGGGTTGCCGATTGCCCTTATCATGTTGCCAGTCGCAGGGATTTGGTTGACGCGCTCGATCAAGCAAAGCGTAGAAGTTCAATTGCCGTCGGTTGGAGAATGGCGACCAGAAGAGGTTCGAACGTTGGGCGTTTTCGTCGTGACGATATTGCTGTGGATCAGTCGCAAGCAGCCCTTTGGTGGTTGGAGCCAGTGGACGGGCATAACAGAGGCGAACGATGCATCGATCGCGCTGCTCGGATCGGTGGCAATGTTTTTGATTTCCTCAGGCAGGAAGAACGAAGATGGTTCGACGAGCCGTTTGCTAGATTGGGAGGCGGCCAAAAGTATTCCGTGGGGAATTTTGATTTTATTTGCCGGCGGTATCTGTATCGCCAAAGCTTTCGAGCAATCCGGGCTGAGTCAGTTGTTGGGTGATTCTTTTGGCTCCCTAGCAGCGGTACCAGTCTTTGTTCTGGTGCTGCTGATTTGTCTGGCCATCACGTTTCTGACCGAGCTGACGAGCAACACTGCTACGACGACATTGCTGATGCCAATTTTGGCGGCCATGGCACTTTCGAATCAGATAGATCCGCTAATTCTGATGGTGCCTGCGACGCTCAGTGCAAGTTTTGCATTTATGTTACCGGTTGCCACGCCGCCTAACGCCATCGTGTTTGGTTCGCAGCGACTAACGGTCAAAGAGATGGCGCGCGAAGGAATTGTGTTGAACCTAGTGGGCGTTGTCGTGATTTCGGTATTTTGCTGGATGCGTTTATGAAAATAAATGTGCAACGTAATAGCGAGCCACTATCGTTTCATCGCGACAACCGGATCCAGTTTTGCGGCTCGCCATGCTGGGAGCAGGCTGGCGACGGTACAGACGATTCCTGAGAGTAGAAATACGATTAGTACGTCGGTGGGGGCGAACAAGAAAATCGACTGATCGAAACTGCTTCTAAGGCGGTTCTCAATGTACTGCCGACATATTTCGCTCGCTATCGGAGATGCAGCCATCGAGACTGCCAGCGCGATGGCGGCCCCTAAGATACCTGTGATCAGACCCTCCAAAAGCAACAGCCATAGGACTTGTCCATCACTCGCGCCGAGTGATTTCATAATGCCAAACTCGGGAGTCCGTTCGATAACGGCGATAATCATAGTGTTGGAGATCCCAAGTGCAGCTACCAATAAAATCAGTAAGGCTAGTGCTCCGATCGCCAGTCTCGCTTTGCCAACTTCTGTCTCGAGTTTTTCGATAATCGCGACGGCAGAACGAACCTCCAATCCCATCGCTTCGATCTTTCCTACGACGGTTGCAAGTTGGTCAGTACTTTTGACTTCGCCAGTAGCAGTCCAGAAACCGGCAAAGCCACGATGCTGAAAATTGAAAGGCTCTTTCTCGCGCGAATCGATGTAAACGCTCGCCAATCGCTGGGGACCAGCGAATTGGAGAAATCCAGGGCCCTCTTGCTCGCCAGGTCGTTTCACCACGCCCCGAACAATGAACTCGCGCTCGTTCGGTTTCATTTTAGACGGTGATTCGACGGCGCTCGATGCGGGGCTAGGTTTTTCAGGTGGGCTGGCTTGGGCGAATATCGACAGCTGCTTCAGGCCAAGTTGGAGTGCATCTTTCTCTTCATCATTCAGTCCGACTTCGTCCGCTTTTTCTGCCAATCGCTTGACCGACGAGGAGAATCTGGCAAGCGTGGTGAGATCGATTTGGCTCGCGGCAGGACCGAGAGCGCGAAGCAAATTGGCATTCGCCGTGGTGTTGGCTGGCCCTACATTGATCACAGCGCGAATCGATGTTCCAACCAAGTTTTCCAGCTGTTGCTGGCTGTGATAACCAAGTTTGTAAGCTGTGTATTCATCCAGCAAAATACCGTCACGATCGTCCCACGCAGGAATTTTTCCGCAAGCAAGGCGATTCTTAATCGACGAATCGTTCAACGAGATACCGAGCAACGAACCACTGGTGGATTGCTGGCCGAGGCTCAGTTGGCAGTTTAAGGGTTTTCGAGGAATGATCGAAGCAACGCCTTCGATAGATCGCAACTGCCCTAAAATATCAGCCGTCAGGTAGATACGTTTGGCGTTGGCGGCAATCCACTTCTTACGCAATGCCTTAGCGAATCGCTTCCGTTGCTCGGGATTCACATCGCCTTCAACTTTGATCGCCGAAGCTGGAACAGGCGTGTTGGGGTTGCGAGAGGAGACAATCATGAACTGACGTGTCTGGTCAGAACTGTTGATGATGTTCATGATGCCATCGCTCGCACCGCGCGTGGCGGCAAACGTCATCAGCAGCAACACAGAACTAATTACAACGCCAAGCAAATTGAGCAACGTACGCATCTTCTGCGACCACAGATTGTGGACAGCCATCAAAGCGATGTCCCGAATTCTCATGCGCCCGCCTCGACGTTGACGGCATCCGAGGTGAATTGACCATCCTGCATAAGGATCGTGCGGGTGGCGCAGGTGTCGGCTAGTTTTTGGTCGTGGGTAATCAGGACCAGAGTCGCGTTGTTTTCGGCGACAACATCAAGCATCAACTGGGTGACCCGGTCGGCGGTTTGCGAGTCGAGGTTGCCCGTTGGTTCATCGGCCAATAGTAAAGGCGGTTTGGAAACAATCGCGCGGGCGATAGCAACACGTTGCTGTTCGCCGCCGGACATCTGCGCCGGGGTGTGGTTGCGGCGGTGAGCGATCGCGACGCGTTCGAGACATTCATCGACGCGTTGTTTTCGGTTCGCTGCATTCATGCCCGACAGAATTAACGGTAGCTCAACGTTCTGCCTCGCCGTGCGATGAGCGATTAATTGAAAGGACTGAAACACAACACCCACACACGTCTGCCGGTAGTGTGCGATCTCTGGCGGTGAGAGTTCGAATAGTGATTTCCCGGCTGCGACTAATTCGCCGCTGGTGGGCCGGTCGAGACCCGCAAGAATGTTCAACAACGTAGTTTTGCCCGAACCCGAGCGGCCCAAGAGTGCTACGCGTTGCCCGGATTCGATCTTTAGGTTCAACCCGTCAATGGCTTTGATGCCACTGGCCGGATCGCCATAGATTTTTGTCAGACGGCTAGCGTGGATCATTGAGTGCAGGACGGAAACGGTGACGACGGAATGTTGGATGCCGCCAGTCTAGCTCAAACCTTTGAAAATGTAACTAAGATCTAGCGGCATTGCACAGCAAGTACTCGGCTTGCCAACAAATTTTACGATGTTCCTGTCAACGACAGCAACAGGCTTAACGTCAATAACGAGAATGCCGTACAGATGACAACCGAGCTAGCGGCTAGGTCAGCATCGCCATCCATTTGTTCGGCCAGCACATAGCTGGATACAGCGGTGGGTGCTGCGCATAGGATGACAGTGACTTGCAACTCGATTCCTGTCAGACCTAGCAAGCGACCGAGTATCCACCCCAGCAGTGGGCAGACAATGCATTTGATGATGGTTGGCAGCAAAGCCCGGGACCAACTTCCTTTAACAGAAATCGAGATCAGCTGACTGCCAATTCCCAATAGCGCCATTGGAAACGCAGACGCGCCAACGACCTCACAGGTGCGGACGACTGCGGTCGGCAGTTTCCATCCTATGTACTGAAAAAGTGCTCCTCCGATGCAGGCCCAGATCAAAGGGTTTTTTGCGATCGCGCCCGTCAATCTGGCAAACGACAGATTGGATTCGGTATTCTGGTTGTAGATGGCCAAGGCTACCACAGATCCAACGTTATAGAACAGAACTACCGGAGCTAACGCTAATAACACCGCGGATTCGATGGTCATTTTTTGATCGGCGGGTAAGTCGTAGATCGTGAACAACACCAGCGGCAGTCCGATAAAGGCTAGATTGCCTCGGAAGGAAGCCTGAATCGTCGTGCCACGTTCGTAGGGTTTCAATTTGAGAATCCACGTTGCCAACCAACTGACGATAGCGGTTAATACAGCGGCGCTCAGCAGTGTATTTAGAATCAGATTGGCCGATCCTGAACCAGATGAGGCGCTGGCTAGTTTGTAGAAGAGGAACAACGGCAACGCAAAGAAGTACGCGAACCGATTAAACGCTTGAGTCGTATCGGCCGTCAGAAACGCCTGAGAGCGCAGTACCATCCCCAATGCGATCACAGAAAAAATAGGGACAAGGCTGTTGAGGATTTGCATGGAGTCGTTGGGCGCTGCGGCAATGATTGTGTCGGCAGTTTATCGGTGGCGAAGTTTTATCTCAATTAGGTGGTTGCTGGAATCAGTGATTGCGATCTGATAGGCTATAAGAGTAATCGCTCGACTGATTTTTGATCCAACATGCTAGGCAGCAATCCATGAAACAGCACATTTTTGTCGTGAGTGTCTGTTGGGCAATAGGCCTGTCGATCTTTGGTCCCGCCTTCTCCCAGACGGTGCCCGGGCGAATTGATACGCCACAGTCAAAATCATTGCAGCAAACAACGACAGATCGAAAAATAGCACCACTGATCACGGTATCCGCATTAGCCCAAAAGATTGATGCCGGAGAAGAAATCTGTTTAATAGAGGTTGGCGATAAACGGCAGCGCTACGATCAAGGGCATATCAAAGGTGCCCAGTTTCTGCATTGGGTTGACGACATCATCGATTCGCAGCAGCGCGATCGCTACAACATTCTCGACCAAGCCTCGATAGAAGCTCTATTGAGTAAGCTTGGTGTGACGAACGATTCTCACATTGTGGTTTACGATCGATTTTCGAGTCGACTTTCCGCAAGGATGTACTGGACTCTAGACTTTTTTGGCCATAGCAAGGTTCAAGTGTTGGACGGCGGTTTCCGAAAGTGGTCCAGCAGTCAACCGGTAACCGATGTTGTTCCCAAGGTCGAAGCAACGAACTACAAAGTGGCGGCCACCCGAGAAGAATTACGATCCGATGCTCAACGCGTTGAGGAGTTGGTCCGTTCGTCCGAAGGAACGCTGATCGATGGTCGACCAGTGAAACAATTCACTGGGGAAGAACCAGGCGCTGTTTTCCACACTAGCGAGCCGCATAAGAACAAAGGTCACATTCCCGGTGCGGTAAATATTCCTTGGAAGAATAATTTTGAAACAGACGGGACTTTCAAATCAGCGCTAAAGTTAAAGAAGATGTATGACCAATGCGGTATGGATTCTGAAGGTCCCATTGTTGCCTACTGCAACGAGGGGTTACATGCAGCGTTGCCGTGGTTTGTTGCGAGCGCAATTCTGGGACGGGAAAACGTCAGTGTCTACGATGATTCGATGGCGGAGTGGGCCAATTCGGATCGTCCAATTCAGATAGCAGCACCAGAAAAGGCGAAAGAGTAAGGCAGCTAACGATTTTGTTTGACATTGTTGACCGGCGAGACGAAGATAAAACATACTGGAAGTACACTTCAAAGATTCCAATCTTCTTTCCGGATCCTCCCATGCGATACAGGGAATTTCAAATTCAATATGCTGCGCGATGCTTACATTTGGTAGTCGCAACGTTTGCCATTGTGTTTGTCTCGGGATGCGGCCAAGAGGAAAAGGTAGAAAAAAAACCAGCTTCGCCGCCCAATGCAGCTGTCGACTTCAGTGGTCCCGAGAATCGCGTTGACGGAACCTTTCAGTCGGGCTCACCAGAGTAATCGTTTCCATTTTTTGATCGGCCCAGATGTCTAAACGATCCGGATTTACGCTTGTCGAATTGCTGGTGGTGATTGCCATCATCGGCATCTTGATCGGCATGCTGCTTCCGGCGGTCCAACAGGTCCGAGAGGCCGCTCGCCGAACCCAGTGTCTCAACAAGCTGAAACAAATTGGTCTTGCGGCGCTCAACTTCGAATCGGCCCACATGACGTTTCCGCCGGCAACATTGGGCGAGCCGGGAAACCCCACACGAGATGAGGCCATCGCGGCATTGAATTCTCACCAAGGAACATCAGCCCTAGTCGCTCTTCTTCCATTTATTGAACAAGACAATTTGTT
>CAZDBE010000173.1:0-11625 GCA_964503675.1 uncultured Pirellulaceae bacterium
ATGATCATGCACACCAAAGTGAGGGATGTGAGGCGCCATTTTTTCGACGGTGTTTCGTTTGCCCATTTCGAGAAACGTTTCATCACCGGTCGCGTCGAATTGAAGGATTTCGGAACCGTACTGGAAGCCTTGTGTCCATTCGGTCCAACCGCGCGTAGAATATTTGCCGGCCACTGTGAAAACGGGCGAGCCTTGTGAGTCATCGTACTCACTATTGATCAGTGATATTTTTTGCCCTGAGACCTGCCAGAACCGCTCGAGGCTTTGTGTGAGATCTTTTGGTGTAAGGGATGTATTGGTGATCATGTGTCAATATCTCGTGCTGAGAGGGCGATTTTTTAGCTGGAATTCGATAGAATTCAACAATTACGGTGGGGAAGAAGACAACGGCTGATTTTCACAAGCCTGCCGTGTTTTCAAGAAATGTCGGCGAAATCCACTTGTAAACTCCAGTCTCTAGTATGATGATCTAATAATTATTAACCGTCTAGTCATTATCCGCTAATTTGTTGGCGGAAGGGCAGATGGAGTTGTGTTTCTCTATCCCACCAAAGAAATCTGGTTCCTACCGGTCAAATCGTAAGATGACAGTCAAGACAGAACAAGCAACCTACGAGCAGTGTGTGTTAGTGGCAGAGAAGTTACTCGCACCGCTGGTTAAGGGCATGCATCCGGGTGCAGCGACGATACCGTTAAAAGGACTAGCCAGCGATCACAGTGCCGCGGCCGATATCCTCGAAGCTTTTGCTCGCCCCTGTCTGTTGGCCTCTCATTGGTTGGCGGCCGAGGGTGGCGAGACGATGGGATTCACTCGGGAAGAGATTGCGAAGTGGTTTCGTGAGGGACTGGTTGCAGGGACGGATCCAAAAGCCGACACCTATTGGGGCCCCGTAACGAACTATCATCAGCACGCCGTCGAAATGGGCGCTCTGATTCTCGCGTTGGAAATCGCACGCGACTATCTTTGGACACCTCTGGCTGAGGAAGACAAACAACAGGTAATGGCTTGGATGGCCACGACGCGCGGTTGCGGGTTTCATCGCAACAACCACATGTTCTTCGGAATCCTGCCACTTTCCTTTCTGGTCAAAGAAGGCGCGGACGAGCCAGGCGACAAAGAAATTGCTTTGCGCTGGCTAGATGTTGTCGAGAGCATGTACGTCAAAGACGGTTGGTTCTTGGACGGCATGAACGAAACCATCGACTACTACAACGCGTTTGCTTGGCACTTCTACGGTTTGTGGTGGGGTAAGCTGTACGGAGACATGGATCCGGCTCGCGCCCAGCGTTGGAAAGACTATGCCGTTCCGTTTCTCAAAGACTACGTTCACTTTTTTGCCGCATCAGGAGAACACGTCCCGTTCGGTCGGTCGATGCCTTACCGCTTCAACGCGGCGGCGCCTTTCGGACTGTCGCATTACTGCGGCATCGACACGCTTGATCCCGGCCTCTCCCGCAACATCTTCATGAAGAACCTCAACTTCTTCATGGACAAATTGCCCGAAGACGAACCGCTGAGCCTCGGTTGGACCGACGAGTTTCCGCTCATGGCCGAAACCTACTCCTGTGCGGGATCACCCTACTGGGCCGCGAAAGCTCTATCGCCATTGCTGATCGATCCTAGCGAGCCATTCTGGCAAGCTCCGGCTAAACCGCTGCCGGCGGAACTCGGGGATTTCGTCCACCCTATTCCCGCTGCGGGATTGGTCGTTCGATCGATCGACGGCGATATCGAACTGCACAATTCTGAAACCGGCATCAATCCGGGCAACACTAGATTCGGCACGTTTAAGTGGGGTAAAACCAGCTTCCGAACGGGCGTTGGCCTGGAAGTTATCTCAGCATCCGGCGAGTTCCCACGCGACAGCGCACTGACCGCCGAAGCCGAAGACGGAACCATTTTTGGTCGCCACAGCACCCATATGCTGAAGTGCAACGAAGAGCAAAGTGCGATGCTTTACACGCTCGGCCACAAAGTCGCCCACTTCGCGGTGCAGGTTCGAACGCACGTTTGGTGGAACGGTGGCTGGCAACTTCAGCTACACAAGATCAACGCACATCAACCTTCAAAAATGACTGTTGGTGGACAAAGCTTGCCGGCTGAATCTCCTTACTTCTCTAAGCTGATTCCGATCGCCGGATTTGACGGCTCTGGAACGATCAGTCACGATGCGTCCGATCGCACGCACACCACATCAGAGTCTAGCACCTACCCCACGTTGACCTGTGAAGCGGAAGGTAAGAAGACTTTGATTTGTCTCGCCTATTGTGGAAAAGAAGAACCGGGCGATTGGAACGCTGAGTCACTAGACGACTCTGGAATTGTTTTGAAATCGGACGATGGATCTGAATGGAAGGTGTCCTTTGAATAGTTCTCCACTTAAGTTACCGCCGAACTACTCTTGGCGAAGCTATCAGGGCGGTACTCATCTTCGCGGTTTTCGTAACGATGCCACTGGTGTCGATGATCATTTCCCTGAAGATTGGTTGGCCTCCACGTCTCGCGCCCGAAACGGCGACAACCTTCAGCGCCCCGACGAAGGCATTTCGCATTTAACAGTTGACGGCAAAGACGTTGCTCTGCCCGACCTGATCGCCGCCGAACCAGCATGGTTTTGGGGCAACCAGACTCCTCCGGTGGATGAACCCGGGCAGATCGGCATCCTGATTAAATTGCTTGACGCTGGCGTGCGGTTACATTTGCAAGCCCACCCCGATGCTGCATTTGTGAAGCGTCTCTTTGGTGAAGACGCTGGCAACGCAGGCAAAACTGAGTGTTGGTACATTCTTTCAGTTCGTGGAAGCGATCCTTACGTTTACCTTGGCTTCCAGCATCCGCCGACTCCCGAAAAGTGGGAACAGATGGTGGGTGAGCAAGACCTTGAAGGCATGCGTGCTTGTTTCGAGAAAATCCCTGTCAAACCGGGGGATTGCTTAATGGTTCCCTCAGGGACGCCGCACGCGATCGGCGACGGGATCTTCATGATCGAACTGCAGGAGCCGACCGACTGGGTAGTGCGTTGCGAGTTCAGCGCTGGCGGACACGTTCTTGAACACAACGCCCGTTTCATGGGCTTGGAATTGAAAGACGTGGTCGACATGTTCGACTACTCGCAACATCCGGTAGATTCGCTCGAAAAGTCATTCCTTCAGGTCCCTGAAGTTCTAAATCAATCCGATGCGTTCACAGAAGAACGCATTATCGACACGAAGCATCAAGAATTTTTCCGCCTACGTCGTCTTTCAGGCAGCGGCTCAGCAGACTGGGCTGGTGGTGAACCAATGGTGTTAATCATGCTCGAAGGCTCGGGAGAGCTTGATGGCGTGCAGATTGCCGCCGGTGATACTTGGCTCCTTCCGGGTTCAGCAGAGAAATGGAATTGGACTCCAACATCTGGAGATGCCACCGAAAGTAAATTTTCGTTTTTGCTTGCGCAGCCACCTCTACGACATACACGGAGGGAAGCATGAACCAACCCCCAACTCATCTTGCTCCCCTCTCCCCACAAATTCGGACAAGGAATGCACGCCACTTAATCCGGCTACGCCCGAATTTGTGGGGAGAGGGGTTGGGGGTGAGGGGAATCAAAGCACGATGACAGAGCGCCTAGACTCTATCAGTTTCGCCCGCCTTCGACGCCAAATGGCTGACGAATTCGAGCGACTTATGTGGCAACTATTGAGAAATCGACAACGTTGCAACAAGAAATTTCGACGTGAACATCCTCTTGGCATTTATACAGTCGATTTCTATTGCGTTGAAGCGAAGCTTGTTGTGGAAGTCGATGGAGCGAGCCATGAATCAGTCGAGGCTCGGCAATACGATGCCGAGCGGGACAAATGGATGAAAGAACAAGGTATTCGAATACTTCGGTTTTCGTGTGGTCAAGTCAAAGATGAAACGCAACGCGTTCTGGCTGACATTGACAACGTACTGAAGCAAGGCCCCTCACCCCCAGCCCCTCTCCCCAAGAATTCGGCCAAAGCCTGATCAGGTAGCGATGTCTACTTTTTTCCGAATTCTTGGGGAGAGGGGAGCAATTTTTTTCAAAAACAGTAAACGCAAATGCTAAGCACACCTGACTACATTTCGATAGCCTTCTTCTTTCTGTTCATGCTGGCGCTTGGACCGATCTTCAAGAGATTCAGCGAAGACGATAGCGATTTTTTCCGCGGAGGCGGTCAGATGCTTTGGTGGATGGTAGGTGGATCAGCCTTCATGTGCCAGTTTAGTGCTTGGACATTTACCGGTGCCGCCAGCAAAGCCTATCAAGACGGGACGTTGGTTGCCCTTCTATTTTTCGCCAATGCCGCCGGATTCTTCATCAACTTTTTATGGTTCGCGCCGCGTTTTCGTCGGATGCGTATCGTGTCGCCGATTGAGGGCGTACGCGAGCGTTTTGGCGCTGTCAACGAGCAGATCTTTACGTGGCTTCAGATTCCAATGAGTTTAGTCTACGCTGCGATCTGGTTGAGCGGGTTGGCTGTGTTTTCAACAGCTGTGTTTGGATTTGACATATACACAACAATCTGGGTCGTCGGAATCGTAGTCATCGTACTATCAGTGGCTGGCGGATCGTGGGCGATCTGCGCCGGTGACTTTGTTCAGTTACTGATCTTGATGGCGGTGTCTATTACGACGGCATTCATGGTGCTGGGGCACGCTGAGATTGGCGGCATTTCAGGCTTGATCGAAAAGGTTCCCAGCCATCACTTCAATTGGAGTGAAGTGGCTCATTGGGAGATCATCATGTTCTGGATTATCGGGACCTTCGTGCATAAGTTCGTCGGCCTAAACAACATGCAGGATTCTTACCGCTACCTAAATGTGAAGGACGAGAAGCAGTCGCGTAAGGCTGCATTGCTTGCTTCAGTGTTGATGCTGATCGGTCCTGTTATCTGGTTCATCCCGCCGATGGCTGCGAGCGTGCTTTGCCCAGATCTGTCGGTGGAATACCCAAATGTCAAAAACCCAAACGATACCGCCTACATTTATGCTGCCGCCCAAGTGCTGCCTGCGGGAATGATGGGGCTACTGGTGTGCGGTTTGTTCGCAGCAACAATTTCTTCGATGGACAGTGGACTCAATCGCAACGCCGGTATTTTTGTCCGTTGTTTCTACAAACACGTTGTCAAGGATCCATCGCCGCGTCATCTGCTTCGGGTTGGACAGGTGGCTTCGGCAGTGTTCGGTCTGCTAATCATTTTGATCGCCATCTTCATCAACGAACTGAAAGGAATGAACCTGTTCGATGCGATGATGTTCTTCGGTGGAATGATTGCGACGCCGTATGCGATTCCGCTTTTGTGGGGCATCATTATCAAAAAGACACCGCCTTGGTCTGGTTGGAGCACGGTTCTGATTGGATTTGTCGTCTCGTATGCCATCACTCAATGGATTGGCACAGATTGGTTTAGTTCGATGTTCGGGTTTGAGGACGAATTGAGTAAACGAGAAGTGAAGGACTATCTATATTTCGCTCCCGTTTTCGCCAACGTCGTGATTTGCTCAGCTTGGTTTTTGTTTACTACGTTGTTCTATGAAAGTTCTAGCGAGCTACACAAAGCGCGCGTCGAAAAATTCTTCACCGCAATGAACACGCCGATCGACTTTGAAAAAGAAGTTGGTGCGGGCAAGGATAGCGTCCAATCAAAAACATTGGGGATTCTTTGCCTAATATACGGCGGTTTCGTCCTACTGATGGCGGGGATCCACATCTTCAATCCAACCGACGCGCTTGCCTTCTTGTTTTGCGGAGGCCTAATCGCCGGGATCGGATGGCTGCTATTTAACGCATCCAAAAAGGCAGAACATGTGGAAGCTACCAAAGCATCCGAAGCCTCAAACGAATAAATATCAAACTAACGCAACTCTTGACGAGTTCCGCTACGAACAAGAATAAGGAAGTTAACCCATGAGTCAAAAACTAAACGGAAAACGCGCACTGGTTACCGCAGGTGCTCAAGGAATTGGATTGGCGATCAGTCGGGCACTGCTGGACGAAGGATGTAACATTGCCGTCCACTATTTTTCATCAGCCGATTCGGCGAACGAGCTGAAGGCTGAATTCGGCGATCGAGTCGAAGTGCTGCAAGCCGATTTAACGGATCCGGCTCAGACCAAAGAAATGGTCGAAGAAGCCGTCGCCGCTCTAGGGGGATTGGACGTTTTAATTAACAACGCTGGTTCGCTAATCGGTCGCCGGAAGTTGGATGAAATCGAGCCAGATTTTTGGCAGACCGTCATCGATGTGAATATGACTTCCATGATCAACGTAACCAAGTTCGCGGCTCCGGCCCTGCGCGAAGCGAAAGGAGCCAGCATCGTAAATCTTGCTTCCTTGGCCGGACGTAAAGGCGGACACGCTGGTTCACTGGCTTACTCGACAGCCAAGGGGGCCGTCCTGACAATGACTCGCGCAATGTCCAATGAACTTGGCCCCGACCTTATCCGCGTTAACGCATTGGCGCCCGGTTTGATTTTAGAAACAAGTTTTCATAACACCCACACGACCAAAGAATCAGCCGCCAAGACGATTGCAGGAATCCCGATCAAGCGAGCTGGCAACCCACAAGATGTTGCTCATGCCACCATCTTTCTGGCAGAGCAGTATGACGGCTTCGTTACTGGTGCCACCTTAGACATTAACGGCGGAGTTTACAGCGCATGAACACTTTCAAAACACTGTTTCTAATCACCTGCTTTTTGGCGACTGCCTCGGCACATGCTCAAACGAAATCCGCACCCAATTACGAATCCTACAGCGGCTTCACTTGCGATCCGGTTCCCAAGCTTCCTGCCAAAGAGATACACCCATCGCTCTGGTTTACTGCCGACCAAGCTGCGGCAATGCGCGACAAGAAGGATCAGGACCAGCAGGCCGCCCGACTTTGGAAACAGGTATCCGAAAGTCAATTCCTGACAATGGATTTGCTTCCAGAGCCATCGGCGGGTGATGACAAAAAGGTGATCCACCAGTATTACGGCTACATGGCGCAGGCAGCCAAGTACTCTGGGTTCATGATCTGGATGACTGAGGACCAAGCCGAGAAACAAAAGTTTATCGACCGCACGACGGCGCTGCTTGAGCGCGCTTACGATGGGCCGGTCTACGAACTTGACCCAAAAGAAAAAAGTGGGCCGACGGACGAAATCTATCTTGGCTCATGGATCCAGAACTATGGTGCCGCCTATGACTTTGTGCAGCCGTTTTTGACCGAGCAGCAAGACAAGGCAATCCGTGCACGCCTAGTTAAACAGTGCGACTACCTAGGAAAGAACATCTACAAGTGGACCAGTCGCCCTCACAATCATCTCTCCAAACCAGCGTGGGGACTCGGTAGTTGCGCATTGGCGCTGTCCGAAGAAAAGGACGCGATTCGTTGGCTTGGGGTTGCCTTGACCGCGGCTAACGAGAACACGAAGTATTTTTTTAGCGGCGACGGCATCTACCGCGAGGGCTCCCACTACTTGGGATTCAGCTGGACCAATTTCCTACCTTTTATGGTCAACTACAAGAACGTCTCCGGCGTGAATCAGTTTGAAGATTATAAACCTGTGATGGAGTGGGGAGTGGCCGTTCGTAACAGCAAAGGCTGGCTACCAAATATTGAAGACTCTTTCATCCGTCCATTCCCGGGCCACATGGCAGCGTACATGTACAAGGATACTAAAACTTCACTGCACAGTTCTGCACCTCTCTCGGAAGTCTTAATGTGGGCGTGGAATACAACCGAGATGAAACCGTTCGAAGAATACACGCAACGCACCACTTATAATTGGACCGGTGCGACTTGGGATTACACATTGCCACTGGACGAGTATCTGACCTACGACCCTTCGATCAAATCCACTATGCCAGATTCGTCTGCCACAGTTTTTCTCGACGGTGGGCAAAGCATGTTTCGCAACACTTGGAAATCGGGGGATCCTGCAGGACGATACTTGCTGTTCCAAGGTGTGGCTGAGGCTGACAATCATGAGCACTACGAACACCTTAGCTTTATCATCTCTGCTGAAAACCAGATGATGGCTTCCGATGGAGGATACACCCGCAAAGGCTACGGCGAAAAATTTCGTACCGAGTGGTACAAGCAGGCTGTCGCGCACAACGTCGTCACGCTCAACGGCGAAGCGCCGGTGGACGCGGACGAGAACGTCACACCAGTGTCGCGCCATCGCATCGACACCGAGTTCTTTGATTTTGAGGAGAAAGAAGCTCCCTACCCCAGCGGCGGTACGCTACGCCGCGCAATTGCTTTTCCGGATCAGTCATACTTCGTTGTTGCCGACATCATCAGCTCGCCGACGGCCGCCGAAGCTGTTGCGATGCTACATGGCGGGAGAGCACCGATGGAAGGCGCCGGTAACTATCGCGTCTGGAACTACGAGGACGACACATACGGCTCGGCCGCCCACTTACACGCATGGACATTCGGTTCGGCCGACGACTTCAAAATCGAAAATGCTGAAGGTGAGGTCACTTATTTGAAGGGGGACTATGCGGTATTCCCTTACACCAAGGCCAGTGGAAGCGGCACGGATCAAGTGATCCTGCAAGTGCTTGTCCCGACGGCGAAAGGGCAGGGTGGTCCGCAGGTTTCGTCAATCAAGAAGGGGAATCAGGTTGTAGTAACGGTCAAGAATGGCGACATCACAGACACATTTCTGCTTCAGCCTTCGCCAGCCCCCGCGATGTTTGGTACATTGGACACCGACGCCACATTTGCGTGGGTTCGTGACGAAGGTGGAAAAGTATCGAAATATGCGGTGCGCGAAGCAACCAGCCTCAATGCCAATGGCGAATCTCTTATGAAGTCGATAGAACCACAGACAGAAGCAAAAGAGCGAGAATAACTTTAGAACATGCCTCAGGTCTCGCAGCAGATTCACTAGCAATTGCTGTGATGCACTGATATGAAGCGTGGTGTGAAATGGCTGATCAATCTGAATCTTCGAAACAGCCTTCGCCAATCGCGTGGCTCAATCAGAAACCAGTTGAGCAAACGCCCGAAGAATTGCGGCAGGCGAGGGCTGCCTTTCAAACGATCGTCGACAGCCTGCCGTTAAGTTTGCTGATTAAGGACAGTCGAGGAAGGCGTGTCTTCGCCAACAGAAGCTATCTTGAGCTTCACGACACGACACTTGCCGACATCGTTGGAAAAACCGATTTCGATCTTTTCCCCGAAGACCTCGCTCGAAAGTTCTGCAGCGACGATGCCATCATTTTGCATAACGGTAAAGCGATGCACGACGTGGAAGAGCATCAATTGCCTAACGGCCAGCGGCGATGGATTGAACGCACCAAAAGCGCTCTTCGTGACGCGGATGATCGGATCGTCGGCATCCAAGTTCTTTTTTGGGATGTGACCGATCGCGAGGTCGCGCAGGCAGAATTGCTTGAGGCACGTGATGCTGCCAATGCTGCCAATCGTGCAAAAAGCGATTTCTTGGCCAACATGAGTCACGAGATTCGCACACCGATGAACGGTATTATCGGGATGACCGATTTGGTGCTCGACACGGAACTGACACCGACCCAACGGGACTACTTACAGATGTCTCAGGAGTCAGGCGAGACCCTGCTGGCAATTATCAATGACATTCTGGATTTCTCGAAAATAGAAGCCGGTCAGTTAGAGCTCGACCCTACTCCGTTCGATCTGCGCGAATCCTTGGGAGACTCGGTCAGGTCGCTGACACTGCGCTCGCAAAGCAAAGGGCTTGAGCTGGTGTTCTCTGTTTCGCCGGAAGTACCTCGGATACTCGAAGGCGACCAAGGACGACTGCGGCAGGTGATCGTCAACTTAATTGGCAATGCGATTAAGTTTACTGATCGTGGTGAGGTGCGGTTGGAGGTTAGCTGCAAATCGAAATCGCAGTCGACCTGCATGCTGTTGTTTTCTGTTCGCGACACTGGGATTGGCATTCCTGCTGACAAGCAAGCGCGTATTTTCGAAGACTTTCAACAGGCTGATCGGTCGACAACACGCAACCACGGCGGAACGGGGCTTGGGTTGGCCATTTCATCGCGCTTAGTTGATCTCATGGGTGGACGTATCGAACTCGATAGCGCACCGGGTCGCGGAAGTACCTTCCATTTCACAGTAAGGTTTCCAGTCGTCGAATCGCCTGACCATGCAGCAGAGCTAGATGTGACGTCAAACCGACCTCATTCCAACGCGTCTACTCAGAAGACGGAATCGCCGTTAAACTCCGTGCGTGTGTTGCTGGCCGAAGACAACAAGGTCAACCAAACCTTGGCGATGAGACTGTTGGAGAAACTTGGTTGCCACGTCACCGTTGTCGACAATGGGCGACATGCCATTGACGCACTGGCTGAGAACGAATTTGACATCATCCTTATGGATGTCGAGATGCCTGAAATGGATGGCATAAGCGCGACGAAGGAAATTCGGCGGCGCGAGCAGGATTCTAAACAGCACATCCCGATCGTCGCTGTGACCGCTCACGCCATCGTGGGTGATCGTGAACGGTGTCTCGAAGCGGGGATGGATGACTATCTGTCCAAGCCAGTGCGGATAAACGAGATTAGAGCGATGCTGACGAAGATTCTCTTGAAGCAATAATTGAGGCTGTGACTGCGAAGTCCTTCCGGCTCCCTGCATCGGGGGATGTCAAAGGTGATGCATTTCACGATTGTCGTGCTAGAAACGTGATTCTTCGCCTAGCGGACGACAGATAGCCGAAAACAAGGGCCGATTGCCTTGCATTTTCGCACAAAAAAAGCTATAATAATTATTAGTTGTAGATTTCTTTCCGTCGCGTTTTCCCTTTTCCGCGAGCACCAGCCCTTCCTTCCCTCTAAGAAAGTTCGTTTTGAAGAACCACCAAAGAAATTTCGCCGCCCCGACATTCCGCCGCCGATTGAGCTTCTCCAAGGCCTTGTTGGCCACTGGCATGCTGCTTGTGACCGCCAACCCGATCATGGCAACCGACTTCAACGTTTCCAACGCGAACGACATCTCAAACGCCATGAACTCAGCCCAGCCTGGCGACGTTCTGATCATGGCCGACGGAGTGTGGACCAATCAAGATATCGATTTTGCGGGAGACGGTAACGCGTCCAATCCGATCACTCTGCGACCTGAAACAGAGGGCGGCGTCACACTCAACGGTGACTCACAACTTTCGATCTCAGGCAGCTACCTTGTCGTCGACGGATTAAACTTCGAAGGCGGCGGTACCAATTCGATGAGTTACCTTGTCGAATTCCGTGGCTCTGACGGAGACGCAGACCACTGCCGCATGACCAATACAACAATCCTCAACTACAACGCGCCTGACCGCAGCCACCAGTACCACTGGGTCGAGATCTTTGGACAAGACAACCGAGTCGACCACTGCCGTTTTGAGGGCCAAGATCACGAGGGTGTCACGCTTGTCGTGAGGCTCGACGACAACGGCCAAGCCGCTCGTCACCAGATCGATCACAACGCCTTTTTGAACCGTCCGGTAGGCCAAGACAGCAACGGCCACGAAATGATGCGCATTGGCACTAGTGCTCGAAATGGTATTTCCGCTCAATGCGTGGTCGAGAACAATCTATTCGAAAACTGTGACGGTGAGATTGAAATTATCTCAAACAAGTCGGCCGACAACGT
>CAZDBE010000174.1:0-6202 GCA_964503675.1 uncultured Pirellulaceae bacterium
AGCCGCGCACGGGGTAGATCCTGTCGTTCATCCAGCGACTGAACTTGTCAGCGCATGTCGCTGAAAAATGGCCGCAAAAAATTCAAACAACGCAAAGACATGGACTATCATTTTTGCGTGTCCTGGTTTTTTTGCGGCTACCTTGCTCTGCTCGGTTGCTCAGCGTTTCGGGCAGCATCGAGCGCCGCGTCTATTTCACTGGCCAAAAGACGTACCGTTGGCCCGCGCATGATCGAGTAGTGGCTTCCTTCAACGATCGATTCTGTGACGCCAAAACTGGCGTGATCTTCCCAAAGGCTCGATCCCAACTCGTTTTCACTAATTGAATCACTTGGCCACCAAAGATGCAGGGGGCAGTCGATTTGAGGTGGCAGGAAGTCTGCCAAAAGATGGCAGTGTGCCAAAAACGTATTCGCGAACTTCGACAAAATCGCGAGTTCTGAGGAGGCGCTGGGAAGGTATCCCATCGCGTCGATTTGGCTCATCACTTCTTTCGAAGACATTGACGAATCACCAAGGCAAGCGTCTACCAAAACAGCGACATCCCTCTGGACTGTTTCCAGCGGCTTGGTCTTAATCATGCCGATACTCTGAAACTTAGTAAACACCTGTTCCAGTCGAAGACACAGTTCGCGTCGTGAAGTTTCGGCGGCCACCGTCCAGCTGGGATTACTGTCGATCAAGCCAAGAAACGAAACGGATCGCCCGGCAGCATGCAGTTGCTCAGTGATCAGCGTCGCGATAAACCCCCCAAGAGAAAAACCTACAATGAGGACATCGCCGTAGGGCTGCTTCGCTTTGATAATTTCGGCGTAGGCACTTGCGATTTCATGCAGCGAAGAATACTCGTTCTCCGCGCCACACAGCATGCGTGATTGGATTCCAAAAACGGGGCGATTGAGGGCAAGACGCGTCACAAGCTTGCGATAAACCCCCACGTCTCCACCAGACGGATGAATACAGAACAGAGGCGTTTGATCCCCTTGATCTCGCAATGTTACCAGTTGATTCGGGCCGCTAAGGAGTGCTGCTTTGGGCAGCTCAATATGTTTGTTCGCAAAAGTAGCCTGATTCATTCTGGCAATCTTGATAGCTGGTGTTTAATTCAAAGATGTATGATCTGGTATCAGCGGAGTTGGATCGATTGGTGATTCAAACCGAATGCTCTCCGCCGATCTTGCTGTGTGTGCCTGAAATTTTAATCAGGAATAGGCAGCTCGCGCTAAAAAAACTCGCCCGACATTGACGATCACTCGATTTCATTCCTTTCTAAAATTCGACCTAAAAATCGAGTAAAACAGCAATCCCATAACTTACGGTGACGGAAATCCCATAGCCTGCCCATCAGCGAGCGGCAGATTGCCGCACGCCGACACCATGGCCAGATGTGCCTTGCCTTTTAGGTTCAGGTGATTCTCCTCACGGCGACAAATCCAGCGATTTTGGCCGTAGGATAATTTCACAGCTCCACAAGCCGCAGCTACGGCCAAGCGACGAAACGCGCATCACTTCGGTCCACACTGTGTAATCGTCTTCCACATGGGAGATAGGCTGTTGTCACTAATGCCAAATCAATCGGTCCATCAAATCGACCAAACCTAAAGATACGACCGCAGAAACGAGCAAGCAGAACTAATCATTCCCCGTTGTGGTTTCGATTGGCAATCGAAATTTCTGAATTCGGCTATTTACCTATTTGGTTAACAACCGAATCTACTTGCTTCAACTATTGGAAGCTGGCAGCAGATGATATGATTTCTCAAAGCCACTTCGCCTGTTTTGCTGTATGACTCCGTCAGGTTTTTCGCGATGCCACCTTCTTCCACACCAGTCAATCAAGCTGCTCCTGTTTGTGTCATCACTGGCGGCAGCAGCGGAATTGGCCTAGCCACCGCCCGACTGATGCGGCAGACCGGATATCGAGTCGCAATCTGCGGACGAGATGCAGAAAAATTAGCCGCGGCACATGAAGAACTGATTGCATTAAAACAAGACAACCCTTCGGAACAATCGGACGCCGCTGATCAAGATGTACTCGCGGTGCAAGCCGATCTGGATGACGTCGACGAGGCGACCCAGTTCATCGAACGGACCGTCACAGAATTTGGCAAAGTCGATGTGCTTGTTAACAACGCTGGGATGGCACCACTGGAGAACTTCGAACAGATCTCGGCAGAAACATTTGAGTCATTGGTCAACGTCAACGTCAGAGCAGGGTTCTATCTAACTCAGAAAGCTTGGCAGCAAATGATCGAATCCGGCGGCGGGACGATCATAAATATTTCCTCAATGTCGGCCATTGATCCTTTTCCTGGATTCAGTCTTTATGGCGCCTCCAAGGCTTGGATGGATCTGTTGACGCAATCGCTGGCCGCCGAGGGAGAGCCGCACAACATTCGAATTTGTTCAATCCGGCCTGGTGCAGTAGAGACGCCGCTACTGCGCGGTCTGTTCCCAGATTTTCCAGCCGATCAGTGTGTACCGCCAGAAAGAATCGCTCAAATGATATTGGGCTGTGTGCAGGATCCGCAAAAGTACCCGTCAGGACAGTTTTTCCCGGTGACCAATCAACCCGAGAAAACGGTTTGAAATCAATGATCACGCTCTCTAGGGAAATTCGATTTGCGCTGGTGCCACAGGCCACTGAGTTTGAACCGAAACCATCCAACTCATGGGCAGGCTGGCCGACATCGCTCAACATCGTACCGCGTTTAAAGTTACTGGCTCAGATCGAGGGAGACCCAGATCCCGTTTCTGGATTTGTTTGCAATGTTGCAGTCTTGGACGACGTCCTGAGAGCGATCGTCACAGAACACTTGATTCCTAGATGGGGTGATGCGCCACATCGGGTCAGTGGACCAATTATGTTGACAGAAGTTTTCCGGCAATTCCAAAATCGCTGGCGATCGCCCGAGCGGCTTGTCTCGTTGACGCTACGAATCTCCAATCAGCTCTCCTTCACCCTTACTTCAGAGAACGAAGACATGCTTCAGTTGACTCAACAATTCGAATTCTCTGCGGCCCATCGGTTGCACTGCGACAGCATGACCGACCAAGAGAACAAAGACATGTTTGGGAAATGCAATAACCCCAACGGTCACGGGCACAACTACGTCTTTGACGTCACGGTGGAACAGGGCGCCACCGACGTCGTTGACCTTCAGGAACTTCAGCAATTGGTGAAGTCCTCCGTCGTCGATCGGCTGGATCACAAGAATCTTAACGAGGACATTGACTATTTCCAGACAGTTAATCCGAGCGTTGAGAATATCTCAGTCGTCGTTTTTGACTGGATCAAACACAGCTTGAACGAAGCAGATTTCGGCGGAAATCTGATTGCAGTGAAGGTCTTCGAGACACCGAAGACATGGGCCGAGTACCGAGGGTATTCAAAGCAGTAAAGACTTTTGACTTGTATGAAGAAGGCTGCCGATCTCTTGCCAAGATTGGCTACTAGAAACAGTACAATTACTTCAGGCGTTGGCGAAGATCGGGAATGATCGACTCCGGCACAAATTTTGCCAGTTGCTCGTCGGAGGCCAGTGGCGTCAGCTGTTTAATCAGCGAGCTCGAGACGTGCGCGTACTTGTGGTCGGCCATCAAAAAAATGGTCTCGATCTGATCATTCAATTTCCGATTCGCCATCATCATCGTAAACTCGCCGGCGATATCCGTCATCGGCCTCACTCCGCGAATCGCAACCGACGCACCGCATTGCTCGACGAAATTGACCGCCAGCCCGGAAAAAGTCTTCACCTCTAAATTTTGAATGTCTGGCGTGGCACGCTGCAGCAATTCCATACGCTCGCTAGGCGTGAACAGCCCCTGTTTCTCGCTATTATGCCCGATCCCAACGACCAGCGTATCAACCAACTTGCTGGCCCGCGCGATGACATTCAGGTGCCCGAGCGTGACTGGATCAAATGATCCTGTGTAAACTGCGATCTTCATCTTATTAGTCCTGTATCAACTACAATCGTCAGAATTGGACAGACGGCACGGGTCGATTGACTTCGTCATTGAGCCCTAGGAATAAAAATTAGCGTGTTTCGATGCCGATGACGGACTGTGCCGCCGTGACAGCAGAGCTTAACCAATTATACTGGCAGACAGCGGTCGATCGTCAAAATGCCGAAACAAATCTCAGTCGAAAGTGATTTCGTCATGGTTATGCGACGATGACTGCAAATAAGTTAGACTTTTCAAGACATTACACACCATCCAATCATCTCCCGGAGTAGCTGCTGTGCCGAAAGGGCTTTGTATCACGGCTTTGACGATCTCAGTGATCGTGCTTGTTCTGTTCGCGGCAGACCTAATCCTCGGTCTAGCCGGAATGGCAAATCTCGCTCCGTTTAAGTACAACAATATGGTGATGGACATCATCTTTATCGTCTGCTCTGCCGGTCTGGCCATGATGAGCTGGTTCACGTTCCGGGAACAGGTCTAGAGAACGGGTTTTAAGCGGAACTCTTGGAGTTTCGATGGCCTTAGATTCCAAAAGTCTTGAGGACTTCTTGGCAAGTCGAACGATTCGGAGAGTCGTTTAACGTACCTCCCCTCTCCGAGTCGAAGACCTAACGTCTCGGCAGCGTGGTTCCCTTACGAGCCGGCATTGTCGTTCCACTTTGATAGCGTTGCTGACGAAGCGGTAAGGTTGTGCCATTGCTTGCCCGAGCCGGCAAACTGGTACCCTGCATGCCACCGATTCCGCGCGCCGGGAGACTGGTTCCCAAACGACGAACTGGCATTGTTCCGCCTCGATTAGTAGCCGTCGGAAGGCTGGTGCCTCGTCTTTTCACATTCTCGCCGCCTTTGCCGACCATCGTCATCCAATCAGTCGGCTTCTCCAGTGTCTTCGCTGCTCCGCTGGATTCGGCTTTATTCGATTGGTCTGTCTTTCCCGGCAACGTCGTGGAATTCCACTCGGCCGGCTGGTAGCGCTTGTTTTCACATCCGACGGTCACAACAAGGACACATAAAACGAGAGGCACAATCAAAAAAGTGAAGGATCGCATGGAAATGAGTTGACAGAATTGAGTGAAGAATTGGCGGAGCGTTACTGGCTTGCGCTACAGAGTGCTATCGTCCCAAACACCATTGCCAAGCCTGTTTGAAATACAATCTAACCACGCGGCAAGATTTTTAAAGGTAAAGTTCATGGGTTATAGGGGTTTTTCGCTCAAAGAGCAATTTCGAATCGTCAGTTCCACGGCGTCAGCGCCCGGTATGTCATCTTTGCTGTGTCATTTTTACCAATCTGTGAACCACAATCGCACTCTGGTGCCATAGTCCCCCACAAGCGTCAAACTTTAGCTGACCGCTCCTCATTCCCTCACACGCACGTCAACAACAATCGGCACCAAGCCAATATCTGGCGCCAGCAACACTCCCCGGAGAAACATGCAGGACAGCAACACCGGTAGTCGATTTCAAGCCCTGACAAACTAAACAAAGGACTGTTTGGCAGAGTCTTTCTGCTTAACGGCGTCAATCGACAAGGATTTTTTCAGAGCCAACGGATTGGCTCTGCCAGTTGATTGGAAAAAGCTCGCTGCGAGAGCTGCGCGAAACAACCCCCACATTAAAACAGCGTCATGCTGTTACCCCGCATCGACACGCCCTCATTAGGTTTCGTCGAAGCGCTGAAGGTGGAGACGGCCGAATACACCAACGGCGTCGGGAGGGAGTTTATCGCTGTCGCAGCGCACTTAAAAATGGAGACTAGTCATATGAATTTGAAAATTGCTGCGATGCTGATAGTCAGCGTCTTAATGTCAGCGAACACAAGCTACGGCGGCGAATTGCTCGACCGCATGCTGGGACGAGCCGGTTGCTCGTCTTGTGCAGCACCTGCAGCGAAAAGTTGCGGCTGTGGAGGCGGAGGCCTGTTGGACAAACTGTTGTCAGGCTGTGGATGTAAGTGCAAAAGCGCTGACGTGCTCAACGTCGATGCGGATGCCGGCTGTGGTTGTGAAGCAGCTGCGTCAAGTTGCGGGTGCGATTCCGCTCCTGCCGTTGAAGCATCTCCTTGCGGTTGCGAAGAAGCCACCGTCGTTGAAACATCGCCCTGCGAATGTGATGCGGCTCCTGTTGAAGCGTCACCCTGTGGTTGCGAAGCAGCTCCCGTAGCTGAGGCATCGCCTTGTGGATGTGAAGCCGAACCATCTTGCGGTTGCGAAGCAGCTGCTCCAAGCTGCGG
>CAZDBE010000174.1:6302-11565 GCA_964503675.1 uncultured Pirellulaceae bacterium
GCCGAACCTGTTGGCCTCTTTGCTCGCCTACGTTCGATGGGCTGTGGATGCAAATCAGCTCCTGCTGCAGCACCGTCTTGCGGTTGCGAAGCGGCGGCTCCAAGCTGCGGTTGCGAAGCAGCTCCAGCCGTTGAAGCATCTCCTTGTGATTGCGAGGCCGCGGTTGTTGAAGCATCCCCTTGCGGATGTGATGCGGCTCCTGCTGTCGAAGCATCACCTTGCGGATGTGATGCGGCTCCTGCTGTTGCAGCGACTCCATGTGGAGCACCAGCAGCTGTAATCCCATCAGGCTGCGGCTGTAATGCTGCTCCTGCTGTTTCAACATGCGGATGCAACGAACCTTCTGGCGGTGGTGGACCAGGTAGCTATGCTCCTGGCGGCAACCGACCGAAACTCACATTACTGGATCGCTTGCGAGGCAATCGTGTGGCACGTAACCGTGACGGAAAAGTTATCGGTGTTTGCAACGACGGTTGTAATCCACCATGCCCTCAGAAACCAGTCGATTGTGGTTGTGGTGGCGGCGAGTACATCATCGAAGCGGCTCCTTGCAGCAGCTGTAACACCTGCGGTGGCGGCGAAGTGATCTACTCTGACGCAATGCCAACCAGCGGATGTGCAAGCGGTGCTTGCGGCGGTGCGACACCTGTTTACGGAGATGGAGTTGCTCTACCTGCGGCTGTCTCAGAAGGTTCAGGATCCCGCGTGGAGCCAGTTGCTCCGGCTATGACTGAAGGCACGCTTCAAGGAGTGGAAGAAGTCGAAGAAACTGAACGTCGTGACATCACTCAGCCGAGTGTTAGCGATGAGGAAGACGATCCTATCGTTGATCCGGGTGCATTCGTTCCACGCCCAACCAACACGTTGGGCAGTTAGAAACGGATAGCTTTTAGCAAGCTATTGGAAAGCGGTGTGGCTGAAAAAATGCGACGCCGCTTTTTTTACGTCTTTTGGTTACTTCTCGTTCGCCAAAGAGCAAACGGCGTAACCCAGCAAATCGCCCTTCTCTTCAAAAAACTGGCTTAGCCGTTGCCGCAATTCTGGCGTCGTTGCAATTTCAAATAGGCCAGGAGCAACTCCCACTGGCTCGAACTTGCCAGCCAGTTTTTCAAGCGCCACCTCTAACGCCTCCGCCCGTCGATTCGCCTTAACCAAAAACGCCACCAAAGTCTCAACGACCACCGGCACATCAAGCTCGTGACAATTTTGCGACTTCGTGTTGAAGAAGTCGATCGCTTGCTGAACGTCGGTTTCCAATTCGGTTTTCGAACTGCCCAACAAACCCTTGAACCAAATCAGATGATCGGCGAAGGTTGATTCAAATGGTACTTCACCAGGGTACCGGAAATCGTTCGCCAATCGCAGCCCGTAAACCGCTAGGTCCCTAGCCATCTCCCAATGCTGCGGCAGAGAAACATTGCGGGACAACCGGACGACCGATGACAAGTGCGTCGCGTCCACGTGATGCCCTGTCTCGGTCACAATCCATGCATGGCGATTCAACAATTCCCCCAGCGATTCTTCTTTTGACTGCCCTTCGCGATGCGCAACATCTACCAACACCTTGTCGACAATGTCTTGATAGAAATACTCCAGCAAAACAACACAGACTTCTTTCAAAGATTTTTGATCCAACTCACCGTGCCCAATTTTCACATCGATCGTAGTAATCGCATTGCAAACGCCATGTTCCTCCAGCATCAAGCGAAAACCGTATTCCGGATCGACGCCTTGCCCCAAACCGATTTCGACAACGGCGGGTTGGGTTTCATCGTTTAACGGCACCTCACGAAGAAGCTGTTTGGCAAGCGCTCGATCACCGACTGGTTGAAGATACATCCAGCCCTCTTCGGGCCGACCAGCGCGAAACAGATGTTGGCCAACTTCTCGACAAGCATTCATCATCCCTTCCTCTAACTTTCGATTAACCTCCTCAGAAAGTTCTTTTTCTTTCTCCGGATCAAACACCACCGGCAGATCCAAATCTTTACGAGCCCGCATTTTCAAGATCTCGAAAAGTTTGTGATAGTCTTTCTGCTGTAAGAAGTACTCTTTCAAATACTCCAGTGAAGCACCGGTACCGGATTGTTCAAGAGCATCGTTAAAACTGGAAAAAGGCAATTCGGACATAACATTTCAAACGAGTAGGCAAATAGATTTGGCGCCGGTGGAACGCATTAGATGTTCATTGTAGATCATATTGAAAAACGGTGTGCCTGCTTTTACAAGCTTCAAAACGGGCTATTCTTTAACAGGTGCCCCGTATCCAAATTGTCGGCACCTGTAAGTACCCCCTGTTGGTTCTATCTCCAATGGCTAACCAAGCCGAACAATTCAAAGGGCTGACTTTCGCAATTGTCGATGCGCCCGAGACTGCGCTAGAGGCGCTTCATCAGACGGTGAGCCTGCTGGAAAAATTCGGAGCATCGGTTGAAATTCTCGATCCGCGCGAACCGGTCGAGGGTAGGGGACCTACAACCAAGAAAACGGCGCACAATCGACTGTCAGAATTCACGGGACATTTGCTGATCGGAATGGTTGACGCCGTTGTCTTCCGCACAGGTGCTGGTGTGAATCATTTTTTTGAACTGGTTTCTCGGCAGCATGACGCGCGGCGCGTTACGGACCTGCTGCAAGACTCACAAGTCATCGCAGCATCACAGCTGGCCGCAGTTGCATTGGCCGCTGCCGCGATCGAACCCATTAGCGCGTTTTCAACTGACGTAAACGACGCAGCCGCCCACCGCCCCCAGCTGACGGGATCATGGCGAAACGTTCTGATCGCGATGGACCACCATTTCCAGCCTCAGCAACTTACGGGCAACCCGATGCTAAACATGACACTCGGGCTGGAGGAATCTGAAGACTGGTTCAGCCTCTCCTCGGGTCTTGAAGCGCGCGGAGCACGTATCGTGCCGATTCCTGTGTTCGCGTCTTCGCCACCGCAAAGTGAAAGCAGCGTCATTGGCTTTTTTGAGCAGCTTGAAATGCAAAATATTCAAGTGTTGCTGTTCAATTCTCCTGTCGAAGCCAGTAAATTTGCCTTTTTGGCCAAACGATTCAGTCGCGCCCGTTTGACGAATCATCTCCTAGACCATCATATTGTCATTGCCGTCGGAAACGACACACGCGAGATACTGGCCGACCGGTGCTTTCCGGTCGACCTAACGCTGCCGAAGTCGCTGCCGAAATCTCAAGCGCTCTCCAGTGACGCGATAGAGGAAATGGCAGCGGTGATCCCTCAACTTCAATCCCGAAAACAGAACAGCTATATTAAAATGTCAGGCCCGTCTTCAAGCAGCAATGATTCCAACGCCCCTTGGTACAACAACCCGTTTATGAAAGCGTGTCGAGGCGAACCGACTGACGTAACGCCGATCTGGATGATGCGGCAGGCCGGTCGGTACATGTCCGAATACCGGGAAGTTCGAGCTAACGTTTCGTTTCTCGATCTGTGTGCCAACCCACAACTTTGCAGCGAAGTAATGTGTACGGCCGTCGAAAAACTTGGCGTCGACGCAGCGATTATATTCTCCGACTTGCTACCCATTCTAGTTCCGATGGGGTGCGATCTGGAGTTCGTCAAAGGTGACGGGCCTGTGATTCACAACCCTGTCCGCACAACCAAAGATATAGACCGCATCAAACCGCTCGACTCTAACGCCGAACTGGAATTCGTGATGGAGACCGTCCGGCAAACGCGTCAGGACCTGCCGGCCGACATGCCGCTGATCGGTTTCGCAGGTGCTCCGTTTACTTTAGCTAGTTACATGATCGAGGGTGGGTCGAGCCGCAATTACGCCGCTACCAAGAAAATCATGTTCTCTGATCCCTCGGCGTGGGACCAATTGATGCAGCATTTGGTAACGTCGATTTCAATCTACCTGAAAGGTCAGATCGATGCGGGCGTTCAGTGCGTGCAACTGTTTGACTCATGGGCGGGCTGTCTCAGTTTCGAAGACTATTCCAAAAAAGTGCATCCCTACGTTCAACAGATTATCGCCAGTCTTCCGGCGGATGTTCCTGTAATCAATTTCGCGACCGGCAATCCCTCGCTACTGCCACTACTGGCTGATACTCGGGCCAGCGTCATTGGTATCGACTGGCGGACGCGTCTGGACGACGCTTGGCAGACGGTAGGATACGACCGGGCGGTGCAAGGCAATCTAGACCCTACAGTTTTGCTGACCAACCCAGCTGAGATTCGACGACAAGCGAAATTTGTCCTCGACCAAGCTGCCGGCAGAGCAGGCCATATCTTCAATCTGGGCCACGGCATTTTACCGATGACGCCAGTAGAGAATGCTGTCGCACTGGTAGATATCGTACATGAACTTAGCAGTAAGTAATGTTAGTAAGTAGGTGAGCCCGGTGGACAGCGCCCTCACGCAGCAGGTCTGCAAGATCTTTCGGGAAAACGCAGACATGACTCCGCCGGTCGTTGCCGTCGCCATCCACGACGGCCGCAGTATACGCGACGAACTGCTGCCCCTCCTCGCGATCAGCCCCGAGGAACGGTTTCGCGAGGAAGATGCGTTCACGTCTGTCTGGACACACATAGCGCCGACTCGTGTGGTCGCCACGCGCAGCCGATTCGAAGTTGATTTCAATCGACCGCGCCATCGATCGGTCTATTTGACTCCCAAAGACGCGTGGGGACTAAAGGTCTGGAAGTCAACTCTTCCGACCGATGCGATCGAACACTCACGGGCTCTGTACGATGCGTTCTACGATCAGATGCGATCGCTGTTTGATGAACTGGCCGCCCAACATGGACAGTTTTTTGTCTATGACCTGCATAGCTACAATCACCAGCGCGGCGGACCGGACGCTGATTACTGCGACCCGAAAGACAATCCGCAGATCAACATTTGCACCGGCGGCATGGACCTCGATCGCTGCGGCGTGGTCGTGGATCGATTTGAAGAAGCATTATCGAGCTATAATTTCCTTGGCGGCAAGTTGGATGTGCGCCGCAACGTGCGTTTTCGAGCCACGCGTTTCTCACGCTGGGTTCACGAAAACTATCCGGGAGTCGGCATCTCGTTAGCGTTGGAAGTCAGTAAGTTCTACATGAATGAATGGACCGGCGCGCCTAACGAAGAGCCAATGCATGCCATCACCGCTGCGTTGAGATCAACCGTTAAGCCCGTCTATCAGGCAATGTCGTCACTTCGAACGTAGAGCAAACGCAATGTCACCCTCCCGCCGGGGGCTCTTCGTCATTTTTAGTGGGTTCATTTTGGTTGCATTTCGAGTTTGC
>CAZDBE010000175.1:0-11481 GCA_964503675.1 uncultured Pirellulaceae bacterium
AAGATCGAAGACAACGATCTTTTGTTCGTTCTGAGCTTTGTCCAAACCGTAGGCCATGGCGGCAGCGGTCGGCTCGTTGATGATCCGAGCTACTTCTAGACCGGCGATCTGTCCAGCGTCCTTGGTGGCTTGGCGTTGAGCATCGTTGAAGTATGCCGGGACCGTGATGACGGCTTTGTTGACCTTGTGGCCGAGGTACGATTCGGCTGCTTCTTTAAGTTTACGAAGCGTCTTAGCCGATATCTCCTGCGGCGTGTACTCTTTGCCATCGATCTCGATATTGACGTAGTCCTCGGCCTTGCCGGTCACCTTGTAAGGGACCATTTTCTCTTCGGAAGCCACTTCACTGTGACGGCGTCCCATGAAACGCTTCACCGAGTAGATCGTGCGATGTGGGTTGGTAACGCGCTGGTTACGTGCTGAAGCACCGACCAAAGTTTCGCCTTTATCGTTGAACGCGATAACGCTGGGCGTGGTGCGGCCGCCTTCTTGGTTGGCGATTACAGTGGGCTCGTTACCGTCCATGACAGCGACAACCGAGTTGGTTGTGCCGAGGTCGATACCAATAATTTTTTCACCTTGAGCCATGGTTGCTCTCCTTAAAGTAGGTAGTTCTTCACGGGGGGTATAACCGTGCGTCGATGGTTTGTAATGTTTTGCTAAGGCCGGAAAGGCTGACGGATGGACAGCTAAAAAGCGGCTGTCTCCCATGAATTGCAAAAGCCGTGCCGAAACCGCCGAAGATAGAAAAAGCGGCTAAAAGCTATGTTTTTGCCGGAAGAGGACAGCCCGCTGACATTTTGGCACACATTTGCCAGCGGTTTAAGGGAGGCCAAAGCAAGGGCGCGGTTCAAGCGTATTAGCACATTGGAGTCGCACTAGTGCGACATTAGTCAGACTGCAGACCGCATTGAGGATTATTTTCTGAAATCCTACCCGGCGCTAAAATTGCGATGTCAAATCACGCCGCACGTTTTCGAACTGTTTGCGTGTTGGACGACTTAGGCACGCCCAGTTGATCAGTGATCTCAGCGAGTAACCAATCGACTTGGTGACGTGGCGAATGACTCGTCTCGGGAAGTTGCAGGTGACAGTCTGCCCTCTTGCGAAATGACTTCGGAACCGTCGACCGATTGTCCGAAACCAGAATTTTTGCTCCAGCCTTGGAGCTGAAAGTTTCCCGTCCTGACCAGAACAGAATTTGTAGATCTGCCCCAACCGTATTTTCTTCTTCGAATCTAGCTGTACGAAACCGTGACCTTAGATCTTGTGCGAGCAATGCGTGTGCTTGGCCATGGACCACACGGACCGACAACCGATTGAAATCGGTGGTCTGAGCGCCGTTTAGGCAACGCGTCAGCTTTATGGGCCTTTTGAAGTAGTCGACGTTTGCACCGTTTCTCCAATTTTCGGGCTTCGTCGGATCAGGGGCATGCCACAGATGATATGCAAAAGTCCGTCCTAAAATTGTTTTTACTTTTTGACCGGCCGATCGCAGACGTTGTCCGACGTCGTCATCCTCACAGCCCCAGCCGACATACGATTCGTCGAACCCATTGATGGACTCCAAAGTGTTTCGCCACACGCCAAAGTTGTTGCCAATAATTTTTGGTTTGACTGAGTGTCCTATCGCGCTGTAGGCATAGGCCTTCCAATAGGATCTACGAAGCGTCCAATCCAATCGCTTGGGGACATTGTTCAACCAAGCACCAGACTCGATGGACGCTAGATCAATTCGTTCGGAAGTTTCTTCGTTCAACCGAATCGCATCCCCCGCCCAGACAACGCCTCGCTGTCGCGCTGCCATATGATGCTGAAGATGATCGGGAGCAAAAATACAATCTCCATCGGTGAGCACGAGATATGCTCCCGACGCTTTTCGTAAGGCCGCGTTAACAGCTTTTGCCTTCTGAAATCCTTGATGCTGCTGTGTCACAAACTTACACGACACCCGACTTCTTCGAGTGAAATCAGCCACAACTGCAGCGGTGTTATCGCGCGAGCCATCGTCTGAAACAATGATTTCGAATTCACGAGACGAAAGTCGCTGTCGCTCCAAGGACATCAAGCAGCGCTGCAGGTGACCGGGACGTTCAAACGTCGACACAATTACTGTTAAAAGAGGCTCGTGCATAGAAACCGGTATGTCATCCAAATAGTCATCGGAACATAAGACAAATTCCATTTCGCTCAATTGGGTTTCAGGATAGTAGCGGATTCTATTTTCGCGCTCAAGATTGGTATTTACACGCTTTCTGGTAGCGTCTAACTACGCGTGTGGAAATAAAAAATGCAATATTCAATGCAGAGAAGTACGGTATGAAAACCACGATTTGCTTTGTCCCCCGAGAAGTTTTCTCACAAACAAGGAAGTCATTGGAGACCCTTTACGAACGTACACAAGAACCTTTTGATCTGGTCTGTGTCGACGGAAATTCTCCTCCTCAAGTTGCGAAATACCTAGAAGAAGCAGCTGAGAAATATGGTTTTACCCTGTTGCGAAGCGATTGCTATTTGACACCCAACCAAGCCAGAAATCTGGCTGCCAATCATGCGTGGCAACATTTTGACTCGCCTTGGGTGGTTTTCGTCGATAACGATGTATTGGTGTCCGATGGCTGGTTGACTGCGCTGGTTAGTTGTGCGGTGGAAACAGACGCTTGGCTGGTTGGGCCTGCGTATTTTGAGCATCTTCCTGAGCGGTCGCAACTCCATTTGTTTGGCGGCGAGTGTCGAATAGAAACCGATTCGCTAGGCCGACGTCACTACCGCGAGAAACACCATCATCAGCATATGAAGCTGAGCGACGTCCCCGAGCCTTTGGAACGACATCAAACGGAATTAATAGAGTTTCACACGGTGCTGGTACGTCGAGAAGTCTATCAACAGTTGGGGCAGCTAGATGAAGGGCTCTTTTGCCATGCGGAACATGGCGATATTTGCCTATCTGTTCTTCATGCCGGTCAGACGATTTGGATGGAACCTAAATCGCAAATCACCTATGTGCCTCCAAAACAGTTGGATCCTGCCGACCGTGATTATTTCTTTCTGCGGTGGAGCGATGCATGGTTTACAGCGAATGAAAAACGGTTCGCCGAGAAATGGAATTTGACTTCACCCGAAGCCCGACACCGCGGCTTGACATGGACTAGACAGCACCGACGATACGGTCTCTCCATCCTTTCGTCGATGCGCAAGGTCTTCGGGAGAAAGCTAACTCGCTCAATCGAGAAACGGCTCGTCGCACCGTTGGAGCAACTTGCCAATCGAAGGAAGTATCCACTTGGCGAATTTTGCCAGCTGCCCGAACCAAACATACAACTCATTCATAAGCCGATTGAACAACGACGAGCTGCTTAAGCGGATGGAATATCTGTTGGCTCGCAATAAAGTTAACCCAAAACCAGATCACCAAAATATTCGCACCTGAAATGCTAGCTCAAAGTAACCTGCAGTTGTATCACCAGCTCATAGAAGTCGGATATGGCAATGAAGACCTACTGCGTGTTCGTCGAACGTGGGAACTCGCATGCGATCTGTTTGGCCATCGGTATCGCCCGAGCGGCAAACCGTTTGTTTGCCATCTTGTGGGAGTTGCCAGCGGATTGGTCGCGTGGGGAAGAAGGCCTGACATGGTCATCGCGGGATTATTGCATTCGGGTTACTTGTATGGTGATTTCTGTGACGGTCAAAAGTTGGACGCTCCAGCCCGCCGACAATACGTTCGTTCCATCGCAGGTGTTCAAGCCGAGGGACTAATTCAGGCTTACACAAAACAAAAAAACACCAGTCTGTTTGAAATGCAGGACGAGGATCTGCAGATCCTGATTCTGGCTGATCTGTTAGACGAGTTGCAGGACGCCGGTCCAGCATTCGCACCGAACAAGTCTATTCCAGAGTTATCGAGCCATGGTGAGGGTGAAGGCTACGACGATGCGACAATCGCTGAAGTACTCGCACTGACCAGATCGTTGGTTGGAGAAAGCGCATCGGACATGCTTCGAGATGCGATTGCGGCATGTCGGGCCGTTACCGTTCCGCAATGCCTGACGCGAGAAAAACGCAGTTCCTGCTCGGTCAAGCCGGGTGTTGAAGCATTGCGGACAAATCGGATGCAACGCGAGTGGCAAAAGGTATCGCGTTATTGGAATCGACCAAAGGCTGCCTGATTCCAGCGTGAACTGACTGCGGGGATCCGATCAAAACTCGGGTTCACCAGCATTTGAGTGGAGCCGAAATTAAATAACTCTCGCCTTACTGAAAGTTAGCTGTGAAATCATCCGTGGGAATCGTCATTCCGGTTTTTAATCGCCGCAGCATTTTGCTGGAAACGTTGGAATTCGTTTTGCGGCAATCGTATTCGCCAACGTGCCTTGTGATCGTTGATGATGGATCCAGTGATGGCACCGCAGAAGCTGCCGAGGAATTCCTGCGGGACCGTCAGCCCGCGTTTGAGTGGCAGATCTTGCGTCTCCAGCATACCAAAGCCGCACATGCTCGAAATGTGGGCTTTCAAAAGGTTCAAGACCTAGACTACATAGCGTTTCTAGATTCGGACGATCACTGGCCGCCGGATTTTCTCGCTCGCGCCTGCGGTGCTCTTGATGCTGATCACAACGCTATGGCAGCCAGCACAGATAGAGAATATTTTTCGAGAACGTCCGTTGAAAAACAGGAAACTAACTGCTGCTCATTGGCCGACGATCCAATTCCGTGGTTTTTTAAATATGGTGCTGGAGTGGCCTCGTGCTCGTTGTTCCGCAGTAAAACAATCGCCGATCTAGGAGGTTGGGATGTCGAATTAAAAACGAGCGAAGACCTAGACTTGTTTAGCAAGGTTGCGTTGCGTGGACCGTGGCTTCATTTGCCGGGTCGGCCCGTCGTATTCAATATGAACGCGGGCGACTCTAGTGACAGCCAAGAAACCAATCTTAGTCGTCGCCATGCCGATTCTCATCAACGATGGGCACAAGTTTACGAAATGGTCTATCAACGCGTCTGCAAATGCGGGGCACCTATCAAACTTGCTCCGCTGCGTGAATCTCTGGCGTACCGCTGGTGTAGCGCAGGTAAACAACAAATAGCATTAGGTAATATACCGGCCGCCAAAGCCTGCCTGCGTAGATCGTTGCATTGGCAACCAACCTACTTCAAAAGCTGGCGGCGATTGGCTCGGCTGGCGATTCCATTTCCGATCCGACACTCGGGCTCAGCACTTTAGTGAACCGATGGCCGCTCACTTTTTCTTGTTCTTGTCCTTCTTCAGTCCCGCGCGACTCAACAGCGACTCTTCGAAGAAATCGTCGACGTACTCATCCTGCGGGGGAGTACCGAACGCACCGAGTGAATTCGGATCGTAGTCAATGGTATAGGCGTTTTTGGCGATGTAGATCTCTACGTTGGGGTCCACACGTTTGCGGACGCCGACCAGAATTCTCTTTCCTTGGACTTTGACGCCATTCCTAGACCGCAAGTCACGCACGAACCAATATCCTTCATCGATCTCCAACAGGCAGTGATGGCCTGAGACATTGCCGAAATCCAGCACGATATCACAGCCATCGCGACGTCCAATTCTGAGTCGTTTCTTCATCAGCGGAATGGGATCTCCGCCACCGGTAGGGATAAGTTCGCCGAACATGGACAAGTGCTTCTTCATTGGAGGTATACAAACGCGTAAAAAACCTTCAAAATATAACCCTACATTTAGGAATATTCAAATTTCCAGAGACAAATTGTGACCCCATTAGAACCGAAAAGCGCGTTGGCTCCGCAAAAGGTCCCCGTTCAGCATCATCAGCTTAACCGGTACGATCTGGACTGGCGGGCTGATGGCCACCGGTATCTCAGTTACAGCTATTATCTCAAGCAGATTTACGGTTTTCGCGTTCAACGCGTTTCTCTTGACGCCGGTTTCACGTGCCCCAACGTCGACGGCACGGTCGCCTTGGGCGGGTGCACTTTTTGTGACAACCGCAGCTTCAGTCCCTCTCGTCGCAACTCCATTCGCAGCATCGTTGGACAGTTGGAAGAAGGGATCGTCAAAGTTAAGCGCCGGTACAAGTGCAAACATTTTATGGCCTACTTCCAGCCAGCCACCAACACTTACGCGCCGGTGGACGTTTTGCGGCCCTTGTTTGAGTCGGCGATCGAACATCCCGAGGTAGTCGCCCTTGCTATTGGAACTCGACAAGATTGTGTTCCCGACGATGTGCTCGACCTGCTGGAGGAGCTTGGCCAAAAAGTGCCGTTGACCGTCGAGTACGGTTTGCAGACGATCCACGACAAAACGATGGAATGGATGAACCGAGGCGATTGTTACGAGTCATTCGTGGACGCGATGGAGCGCAGTGTCGGCCGAGGATTTGAATTGTGTGCTCATATCATGTTGGGGCTGCCAGGGGAAAGTCACGCCGACATGATGGCGACCGCGGCAGCGGTTGCCGAATCTGGTTTGGATGCGGTGAAAATCCACAATCTGTACTGCGTTGAGAACACACCGCTGGCCGATCAAGTGCGCAGCGGTGAAGTCAAACTGATGGAGTTGGACGAATACATTTCGACTTTGGTCGATTTCCTCGAACGCATTCCCGGTTCGATGATAGTGGAAAGGATCAGCGGGGAGGCTCCCGGCGACTACTTTGTCGGCCCGCAGTGGTGCTTGGATAAACCCGCCGTCCTTCGCGCGATCAAAGACGAGTTTGAACGCCGCGATTCTTGGCAGGGTAAGCACTGTATGGAGAAGAAAGTTGCTCGGTAGAGGGACGCGGTGATTTTGGCCTAACTTCTTTTGCCATCGCAGTACAGTCAATTCCAAAAAATCAAAACACTAACGACTCGGCAGTTCAAAACAGCTAGTTCAGACTAGGAACTCGATGCGAATCCAATTGGTGATAACCCTGCTCTTATTCGCTCGATACTTGAGTGCAATGACGGCGTGCGCTCAAGAATTTCCAACTGTCACGATTAAACGCAGCGCCCTAGTCGGTATCGGGACTGAGGATAAGGTTTCTCGGCGCGATCCCAGCGACATCATCAAGGTCGGCGATCTGTTTTACGTTTGGTATTCAAAAGGCCCGATCAAGTCCGGTTATCACGCAACCGTTTGGTATGCAACGTCCCCTGACGGGACCAACTGGACCGAAAAAGGACAAGCCATCGCCAAGGGGGAAACAGGCGCGTGGGATGCGGGCAGCGTTTTCACTCCGAACATTCTTGTGGCTGAGAATCGTTACTGGTTGTTCTACACGGGCACTACCCGGCAATTCGAGAAAGGGTTTAAGCCAGATTCGAAAATCGGTTTGGCCGTTTCAAATTCGCCAGACGGTCCTTGGCGCCGCATAGCCAACGACCCAGTGCTGACAAACAGTGACAACCCAGAAGACTTTGACAGCATGCTGATCGACGATGCCTGCACCATGATCCGCGGTGGAAAGTACTTCCTTTATTTCAAGGGGCGCCAAATTGGTAGGTCACCACACGAATCAAAAATGGGAGTAGCGATAGCAGATTCGCCCGGAGGCCCCTACGTCAAACACGAATCGAATCCGGTCATCAACGGCAACCATGCAATTTTGGCTTGGCCGCAGGGCGAGGGCGTCGCGGCGATGATCGGAGTGACTGGCCCGAAGGATGTGATCAATTCGGTGCAGTACTCTGACGACGGCATTCACTTTTCAAAAACTCACGAGGTCGTCGACGGCCCTCGCGCTGGCGGATCCTATCGCCCCGACGCGTTCACTAACAGCGACTCAGCAGAACGCATCCAATGGGGAGTCGAAATCGGCAAGCACAAGGGCAAGGTATTGCCCTACATCGAGCGTGTCGAAGTCCAATGGCCTGAAACCACTCAACGAGCCAAATAAACAGTAGAAGACGCTTAGAAAACAAACTCAACCCTTGGGGATATTACGTTGAAAGTGATATTGATCTTCGCACTTCTTGCGATTCAAACTCTGCCGGCATTTGCCAACGACAGGCCCAACGTGATCATCGTCATGACCGACGATCAAGGGTATGGCGACCTTGAGTGTCACGGAAACCCGATCCTTAAAACGCCCAACCTCAATCAGCTCGCAACAGAGTCGGTTCGGTTAACCAATTTCCACGTCAGCCCATTTTGCACGCCAACGCGTGCAGCGTTAATGACCGGACGAGACCCCGCTCGCACTGGTGCGTATCGTACGAGTTCGGGACGGACGATGCTGCACACTGATGAACGAACGATTGCCAATGTGTTCGCCGATGCCGGTTATGTGACTGGTATGGTTGGTAAATGGCACCTAGGCGATAACGCTCCGCATCGACCACAAGATCGAGGATTTCAAGATGTGGTGTGGCATCGCTGTGGCGGCGTGGGACAAGCCTCCGATTACTGGGGGAATGATTACTTCGACGACATCTACGAGCGCAACGGCAAGTTTGAAAAGTTCGAGGGATACTGCACCGATGTGTGGTTTCGCGAAGCCACGCGTTTCATTGAAGACAATCAAGAGAAACCGTTTCTTTTGTATTTGCCCACCAATGCCCCGCATGGACCTTACCATGTTGATCCGAAATGGAGTGAGCCATATAAGAAATCCGCAAAATGGCGTAAAGGTGCTAACTTCTACGGGATGATCGCCAACATTGACCACAACGTCGGAAAGTTACGTCGGCATTTAGAGAAGCTTGGCTTGGCTGAAAACACGATTCTGATTTTCATGACCGACAATGGAACCGCAGCCGGCGGACTGTTTAAAGGACTGGGAACTGAACCAATAGAAGGTTACAACGCTGGTATGCGTGGAAAGAAGTCATCCATCTACGAAGGAGGACACCGCGTTCCGTTCTTCATCCACTGGCCTGCAGGCGATATCAACGGTGGACGTGATGTCAAATCAGTGGCTGCGCATTTCGACGTATTGCCAACGCTGGCTGAACTCTGTGGCGTTGCTGTTCCGGAATCTCACCAACCCGACGGCATTTCATTTGCTCCCGTCTTGAAGTCATCTGACGCAACGCCCAAGCGAGAGAGTTTGATTGTTCAGTTCTACGGTGGCGCCCGTTTTGCCAAGACTGCGGCGGCGTGGGAGCATACGTGTGTTATCAAAGACCGTTGGCGTCTAATTGACGGGAAAGAGCTTTACGACATCGAAGCAGATTTGGCTCAGCGCCAAGACATCGCGTCGGTCAATCCTGATGTCGTTGAAGAACTACGTGCGATATACCTGCCACACTGGGAATCCGTTTCGCCTCGAATGACGCCGGTCTCCATCGACCTTGGAAACCTGCTAGAGAACCCAACTCAGCTTTGCTCTCAAGATTGGTACTTGCCCAAGGGCAATCCACCATGGCACTTGGGCCAAATCAGAAAGTTACCGCGCGTGACGGGGCCGTGGCATGTCAATGTCCGCCAAGCCGGCCGGTACCGAATCACCCTCCGGCAGTATCCAAGGGTCGCGGGAAAACCAGTCGTGGCTGTGAAAGCAAAAATCGAGATCGCCGGCAAATCAGAAACTCGGTCTGTCGCAAACGGTTGCCAAGGCGTCGAGTTTGAATTGGAGCTGCAGGCCGGTTTGACGAAACTTGTCACGCGCCTTTACGACGAAGAAGGCAAAGCTGGCGGGGCGTATTTTACCGAGGTAGAATACACGGGCGGCGATCAGCAGTGAAAAGGGAGGCAAGCCCTGCCTAGAACACGAATTTACTGGGAAAATGATGAGCACTTGCGAACGCGCTTGAATCGTGGCAAGCATCTGCGTCACTCGCTTGGTGCAGCATTGAAAATGGGTTCCGAGATCAGTTGCTAGGAGATGTGCGATGGTATCGATGTCCCAACCTGAGATGAACAACACGCGCCTGGATCAGATCATCCGGACCATTGGTGATGACGTGCAGGGCGAGTTTGGCTACTGGCAGTTCTTGGTCAACGATATGCGAGTATTGTGCGTGACCGATGAGACCCACAATCGAATGCGGGTGATGACGCCGATCGCGTCGATCGAAGAGCTGACCGAATCGACGCTGTTGAAATGCATGAGTGCTAATTTCGACCGGGCCCTCGACGCGCGGTATTGTGTTAGCGAAGAAATGATTTGGGGCGCGTTTATCCATCCGCTGGGAAGTCTGACTCCAAAACTCTTCCAAAGCGCCTGTCACCAAGTGACCGAAGTATCACGTACGTTCGGTACCACATTTAGCAGCGGCGGTTTAAGCTTTAACTCAGACATTGTTTGAGTCTATCTTCTCAAATTGCGACTACGAGCACTGGAAAACGCGTTTGACGGGGCGCTCTTTGCACTTGGCACAAATGAAAATGTAAACGTTTCCCACATCCCCAAGCATTAGTCCCGTTGTGTTGTAGGGAACGTTAACACCAAATTCTTTCGGGCGTAGCAGGTTGCCATTTTCCCACTCGGCCGACGCCATCGTCAGCATCAATGTCATGGGCTCCGAGCAGGAATCGCAACTTGGGATCTCTGTGTCCTGGATCCAATTGGCGTAGCCCATCACCTTTGTTCCTGACGCAGGCCCAACAAAACGGTAAAGCCCTTCATAGTCCGTCGGAGCAACGTCGTTCTTCGGGAACTCGTATTCGTCCGACTTCTTCAACCAATCGACGACTCGCTTAGAGACCTCTTCATAGTTCCGGTAGTCCAAGCCCGGAAGTTCGGTCACCTTATGCGGATAAAGCCGACAGGCAACAGGCAAGTTGTCGCTCATACCTCGACGAGTAATTTTGGGGTTTGGTTTTCCTGTGTCGGTAAGTTGGTTCTTTTTCAACCAACGCGTACTTACCAACGGGCAGTAATGGCCGTCGTCGTGATCGAACGGACACCAGAACACCTGCAGGACTTCTTCTTGATCGCGAAACGGTAGTTCTGAGATGTCGGATTTGTTCAATTGCACCATTCCAACCATCGAGGTGTTGTGCAGCTCGCAGCGCGGCCACGACGATAATTGATTGAAAAAGAATGGGCCTCCAATGTTGTTTGACTGCGCTGATACTTGAGGGTCAGGATAAGGACGCAGACGTACGGTTGTTTTAATAGGTCCGGTGCTGACCGCGCTGACACCCGCCGGCAATTGTGGTCGGTCTGGGGCGGCAAGCGCGGCAGGTGGACTGGGGACAGCGTCTGGTGTGTACCCGGGTTCGAACAGGTCGAAGATAGTGCGGATTCGCCATGGATGTGCTGAAGCGCCGGCGGAGGTTGCATCGCCCTCGGTTACCTTCTCCAGTCGATAAACACGCTGTAAGCGCTGGTCGCGATCCATAAAGTCGGAAATGGAAACGATGACCTCGACCGCCGCATCGGCAATGCGATCTGCACTGATAGGCCATTCGTCATCGGGGTCGTGTTTGAGCTGCCGAAGGCCGAACGAACCCAACTCGTTCTTCCATTCGGAGCCAGTCCAGAAATATTCGGCAATCGGTTTGAACCTTTCACCGGCGATTTCGAAATCTGGGTAACTCCCTCCACCTGCTTGCACAACGAATGC
>CAZDBE010000176.1:0-8401 GCA_964503675.1 uncultured Pirellulaceae bacterium
GCGATTTTAAAAAAGTGAAAAGCGAGTCAATTGAGGTCACTTCTGAGACGGTGCTAACTGCTGATATGGCCTCCAACGGTGGACAGGCGATGGTGCTCACTCCTGTAAAGAGCTTGCCATAAGCTACATCTCTATGTCGAATCCCTCGCGGTAGGGGCGTTTCATCATACTGGCGGCCAAATCGTCGCCCACAATCGTTTCCGTTTTCTGATCCCAGTTAATTTTTCGACCCAGCCGGCAGCAGATGCCTGCCAGATGGCAGACGTTAAGCATTTTCATGTGGGCATGGACATTGGCAATCGGCAGCTCATTGTTGTCGATGCAGTGAATCAAGTTGGCCCAGTGAGCGCCACGGTTGTTGTCGACCATTGGCATGCCGCGATAGATTTTCGAAATGGAGTCTTCTGCTAAAGGTTTGTCTGCCAAGTCTTCAACGGGTTTGCCGACAAGTTTGCCACGATTGACGAAGATCCGTCCCCGTTCGCCTTCGAATAGAATTCCATTGTCGCCATCACTGCGAATGTTCATATCCACGTCACTTCCCTCGAACGCGACATGCAGATCAAAAGAATTTGCGGTGTTGTAACGGTCGTTGCTCTGTGGGACACCGTCTTTGAATTCAACCAGATGTTTTGCAGTTCCGTCTACCGAGACAGGATCGCTACTTTGTCCCGCTGCTTCGATCCCCAGCATCGCGATGTCGACATGATGTGCGCCCCAGTCGGTCAGTTTTCCGCCCGAGTGCTCGTACCACCAGCGAAAATGCGTGTGACCGTTGGTAAAGAATTGAGTTTTCTTCTCTTGCTGCTTTTTCGAGTAGCGATATTCCATTTTCGGTCCCGGTCCCAGCCAGCGATCCCAGTCAAGTCCGTCAGGAACATCAACGATCGGTATCTCGGGACTCCAAGCTCCTCCGTCGATGTGAACGGAGACCTTTTTTAGTTTTCCCAGTCGACCGTCGGCGATGATTGCCAGCGCTTTGTTGAATTTGTCAAAACTACTGCGTTGTTGCGTCCCGACCTGAACAATGCGCCCCGTTTGTTTCTGAATCTTGCGAACAAGTTTTCCTTCGTCGATGGTTAGCGTCAGTGGTTTTTCACAATAAGCGTCTTTGCCAGCCAGCATTGCTTCGATCAGGATTTTTGCGTGCCAGTGATCTGGCGTCGAAATTTGCACGACATCGATATCAGTTCGCGCAAGTACGTCACGATAATCCGTATAGGTGTCAAACTTACCTTCGGAAAGCTGTTGATTCCTTTCCTCAAGTCGAGGCGCGTCCACGTCACAAATGGCGACGGGGGTGACGTATGTGGCAGCTTGGGGCAACGTCCGTTGTCCATTGCCGCCAACTCCGATCAATGCATAGCGCGGTTTTTCTTTTCTAGCCGCCGCCCAAGCCGATCCAGATCCGATGTGATAGGGGAGCGACGCAACGCCAGCTGTCGCGATCGATGTTTGCAGGAATGTTCTACGAGTTGTCTTCTTCTGGATCGGCATTGTTAGAAGCCTCGGCTGAAATTGAATGGAGTGTATAGTTTGATCACGTCATTTCAGCTGGCGTTTTTCCGTTTAACTTTTTTTGGCGGACGCTTGGGCGACGGGCTTCCTTCGGGACGTTTCATGTATTGCGATGGGCGTTGGTTGGTCTCTAGGTCAGCGACGTGGGCGTCGTAGATTTTTTGAAGCTTCGCCACGATCTCAGGGTGCTCAGCGGCAACGTTCTTTTGCTCGGTAACGTTGGCGCGCACATCGTAAAGCTGAACAGGATCTGAATCTGGATTGGCTCCTTTAATCGATGCCTTACCGTTGCCTTTGGCCTTCTCAGGCCAAGGGAAAAACTTCCATCGTCCGTGACGAACCGTTCCTCGTCTGTCCGTTAAGCATAGACTCTTATGTGGGCTCTTGGCACTAGGTTTTGCGATCAACAGATCAAAAATGTTGTGACCATCAACTTGGTGGTCAGGGAGTTTACCGTTGCAGATTACTGCCAACGTCGGGAGCATATCAAGAGTACTGCAGACCTCGTCACAAACACTGCCGGCTGGAATCGTGTTGGGCCACCACATGACCGTTGGTTCCCGAATCCCTCCATCATAAACGGAGAATTTTCGGCCGCGAAAAGGTTTGGAGGAACCGACGGCGGCTCCATTGTCGCTGGTGAAAACAACCAAAGTATTCTCTGAGAGTCCTTCATCTTTGAGCGTCTTGAGAATCTTTCCAACCGACCAGTCGACTTCTTCGATCGCATTCCAAATCTTACTTTCGTGACGACGGAAAGCCTTTGACGTTGCCAGCGGGACATGCACCATCGTATGCGGAAGGTATAGAAAAAACGGTTCGTCTGTATTGCTTTTCAGAAACTTGACTGCCTCGTCGGTGTAACGTTTGGTCAGCGTTGTCTGATCCGCCGGATATTCAATCACTTCCTCGCCACGTAGCAGTGGCACTTGATTCTTCGATTTGTGTCCCGCCAGTAATTGTTCGCGCGTCAATCCGTCACGAATCACGATGTCGTCGGACAGTTTGTTTGCCGGGTCGATCCACATGTCGTTGCTGTAAGGAACGCCGTAGTAAGAATCGAAACCGTGGTAGGTTGGTAGGCAGGGAGGGAGGTGGCCGAGGTGCCACTTACCGATGCAGGCCGTTCTGTAACCCACGTCTTTGAGCATGTCGGCGATAGTAACTTCCTCAGGATGCAATCCCTGATCGCTATCTGGGAACAGCACACGCTTGATCCCTAACCGTTCCCAATGGGTTCCCGTCAACAGCGTGGCTCGTGAGCCACTGCAAACAGAACATCCCACGTAAAAGTCGTTCATCCGCATTCCCTCAGCAGCCATCTGGTCAATGTTGGGCGTTTGCGGACCGGTTGCTCCGTTGAATCCAACGTCTCCCCAGCCCATGTCATCAACAAAAATGATCACGACGTTAGGCTTGTCGGCCACTACTTGAGACGAACCAATGAGCGGCAACGCGATCAACATGGCAAGAGCGGTGAGTAGGGTGTTAGGATGCATAAATACCGTTGTTTAGATAAATGTCTTCATGGATCGTTTTGTGTTTTTAGATTGCAAACTAGTCGAGCGACCAAACACGTAGGTCATCTACAACGACCTTTCCGCTGACGCCAAACGCGATGTTTTGCTTGACTTTGTGGTCCAATCCCTCTGACGAAAACGAACCGACCGACTGATCGTCGATATAGACTTCGAACTTGGGACCAACGTTCACGATAGTCATTTCATGCCACTGCTTCGGCTTGATGGGCGCTTTCAACTTCACCGACTTCGTCTTCAAGAACTTCGCCAGTTCGGTTTTCTCGTCCTCTGGCAAGTTCTCGTTTTTTCTCTTGGTCCGCACCCCCAACTCAAAGACACCCGTCTTGTCGTCTTGGATTGTGACGGACTTCGGAGCGACCACGACTCGCGCGATGTGACCGGCCCAAGTTACCTTTTTCGCCGCAGGGTCGTTAAAGTTAAACTTCAAACCTCTTTTGTCGAAGACCTGAAAACGCAGTTTGATCACGCCGTCGTCAAATGGCGTGTCATGACGTACCGAGACGCTATGGTTAGCCCCTTCGGCTTGAGTGATGACAAGCGCGCCGTCTTTTAAATCAGCCTGCTTTACCCCTTTGGCGGCTCTAGCGGTGTTGGTAACCCACCCGTTGCCAAGCTGTTCTTTGGCATCATCGTCTTCGGTGCGATTGAAGTCATCGCTAAATATCAGTTTCGCGCGTTCTATCAGAGCGCTAGGATCTTCGGCCATCGCGAGAGGATTCAACGCGGTCACCAACAAACTGGTCAATAAAAACAGTTTCAGTCGGCTCATGTGAGGTTGGCTATTCATTTTTGACGCTCTCTGTAAGTTTGCGGTTTTCGATAGCAATACGTTCGCGCTGTTTTCTGCTCAGGCCATATTTGTAATGATGCTCGGGACCGTATTTCATGTAGTGTTCCTTCATACCATCGTCATGAACATCTTGACTCAGGTCACAATCAAACCTGACTAAGACAGTATGGTTTCGCTTCCAATCGCCCGCAGCGTTGATGAAGTGGGAAATACCCCATGTGATGCCTCGGCCATCAGTAGTATCGGTAAATGCATCAGGAACAAACGGTCCGGCAGCCACAGGCAACAGCTCCGTGATCGAAGCAATCTTGAAATTCACCCAGTCTTCGGCGTACTGAATCGTATTGTGTTCCATTCCGTCCCTCTGGACGATGGCGGCGACGCCCTTCTTGAATGGGAACAGAGTTGTCTCGTGACCGGAGTTGAGCAACGGGTTTAAGGGATGCTTTTTGAATGGCCCCAATGGGTTGTCGGCGATCGCGAGGCCCTGCATACGGATCTTTGATGGTTTCAGTTCCGGATGTCTGTCAAAGTCAGCTTTGTAATAGATGTAGATCTTGCCGTCGTGAACGAGCGGGTACGGGTCATGGATGGAAAACTGATCCCATTCACCTTCGGCACCGTTTGGAATCACCACTTGATTGGCAGAAGTCCAAGGACCGTCGGGAGAGTCTGCATAGGAGACCGCAACGGGACAGAAATCGCCTCGGGTGCCACTGGCTTCCATGAAGGCTTGATAGTACAGGTAGTACTTTCCCTTCCACACGAGAATGTCGGTAGTGGTTACCGAACGCCAACCGGGCTGAGGTTTGGGAGGCCGAGGAACTGCGACGCCTTGTTCTTCCCAAGTGAATCCGTCCTTGGAAGTCGCGTAGTAGATGTCTGACAGATCCCAATCAGCAGAGGGAATCTTATCTGTCGCTTGGGCGGCGCGGCTCATGCCAACGGATTTGAAACCCGTATTCCGATGGGTGTACCAGACATGGTACTTTCCGTTGGCGTAGATCACCTTCGATGGGTCTCTGCGAGTGATCGTTCCATCACCATCGTGATAATCAAATCCCTTCAGTTTCGTGTACTTGAATTGGGAATACAGTTCGTTCTGTTCAGGCCGGATAGACGCATAACCATCGTAGTTCCGTGCGACTGCCTCACTCAACGGTCGGTCTGGTTTTTCGCTGGGCATGACGAAGGGAAATGCCGCAGTCGGTTGATTCACCTGAGCCCAATTGATGGACGGGAATGCGAAAAGTACAGAAAAAATAAACAGGGCCATCTTCATACAAATTTTTCCTACTTTAGATCTTCGCTCATTCGCGGTCTTCGGTCGCGACTTTAGGCCGCGTTAATACAACAGCCTGCTATCATACTTGTTGAGATATGGCAGGGAAATCATTGGCTTGAAATAGCCGGCCAAGAGACAGTTCTCTTGTCGTCTTTTCGCCAATTACAATCATTTATTGATAACCTCTGGCTTGAATTGCAAACAGATGGGCGTAGTGACCATTTTGCTGCATCAGTTCCTCATGAGATCCGCGTTCGCTGATCTTCCCTTTGGTCAGTACAACGATCTGGTCAGCCATGCGGACTGTGGAGAAGCGGTGGGAAATCAAAATGGCCATCTGCTTTTCAGTTGCCGCGCGAAAGTGATCAAAGATACTGGCCTCTGCTTCGGCGTCCATCGCCGAAGTCGGTTCATCAAGCACCAAGATATCGGCTTGCTTTCTCATAAACGCGCGCGACAAAGCGATCTTTTGCCATTGTCCGCCTGATAGCTCTCGACCATCCTTGAACCAACGCCCAAGCTGCGTGTCGTAGCCGCCCTCCATCTCCTCAATGAAGGGATGAGCCATTCCTTTTTCGGCGGCAAGTTGCTGTTGGTCCCGAGCATCAACATTCTCCACATCGCCAACACCAATGTTTTCGCCAACCTTGAGTTGGTAACGCACGAAGTCTTGGAAGATCACTCCGATGCGATTCCGCAATGCGTCCAACTGCCACTCGTTCAAGTCCCTGCCATCGAGCAGGATCCGGCCTTCTGTCGGAATGTAGAGTCGCGTCAGTAACTTGATCAGCGTTGTTTTTCCAGATCCGTTTTCTCCGACCAGCGCCAGTTTCTGACCCGGTTGAAGATGGAGGCCAATCCCATCGAGCGCAGGAGTCGATTGGCCGGGGTAAACAAATGATACTCCCTCAAAACGTACTCCATCGCCCGGCGTCGGACCCGAAACGGCGGTGCCGCCTTGCGTGTCGATCTCTTCTTCCAAGAACTCGTAGAGGTTGGAGAGGTAGAGGTTGTCTTCGTACATCTTTCCAATCGCGGTCAGGCTAGCCGCGATCGAGGATTGGCCTTGCTTGAAGATCAACAAATACATGGTCATTCCCCCCAACGTAATCCAGCCCATGGCCGCCGACCATCCGATCCAACCGTAAGCAGCATAGAAGGCGACGGAGCTGAGTATGCCTAGCAGGAATCCCCACATACCGCGTTTAAGCGTGAGCGATTTGTCTTCGGCGTAAATCTTTTCAAAGATTTCACGATAGCGACTAAGAAATAGGTCGCCCGCACCGAACAGTTTGACTTCTTTGACAAAATCCTCACGCGCCAGCAGCCACTCTAGGTAGCTACGTTTGCGAGTCTCTGGAACCTGCCATCGAAAGAGCCGAAATGCCGCTCCAGAGAAATACGTCTCAACGAAAAACGAAGGCAATGCGGCGACCACTAGCCCGACAACGGCCAGCCACGAAAACTGAATCAGCAGCCATCCGTAGGTCAGCAGCGTGATGCCGTTCTGGACCAACCCAAAGGTACGTGTCACCAAACTCAATGGGCGAGAAGAGGCCTCGCGCCGCGCTCGTGTTAGTTTGTCGTAAAACTCGGAGTCCTCGAAGTGAGAGAGCTCTAACGTTTGAGCTTTCTCAAGGATCATCACGTTGACGCGCTGCCCCAAGAGCGCGCGTAGTAGCGAATTAGAAATCATCAGGCCGCGCTGTGCCGCCGCCATCAGAATGATCATTACCGCTTCAAGACCGATCCATTTCAAAACCATCCAACGATCGGCAGGCGATTGTGTCTCAACGGCCAGTACGACCGCGTCGACGATCAGTTTGCCAATGTAGGCAATGGCTCCGGGGATCACGCCCGCAAAAATCGTCAGGGCCAACAAGACGAGCGTCAGACGTTTGTCAGTGGTCCAAACAAGCGTCAACGCTTCTTTGCTGTAACGAAAGACGCCAAAGAATCTGCCGACAACCGAAGTTTTATCGGTACTGGCTGGCGCGGCAGGAGGAGACATCTAATACTTTGGCGACGATGAACGGCGTGGCTTGGACTTGAACCTCGGTAAGTGTAAGAGTTTTCGCCCCGATTTACAGGATGAAGTCTACTTTTCCTTCGTAAAAACAGAGACTTGAAACCGTTGGCAGGGAACCACGAGCCATTTTTTGATTGTACAATCGAAAGCCTGACGAAGCCGATCCTTAACACGAGCACAAACGAGGAATTAGAGATGTCTCGACCAATTTTTTCTGTATGTCTTTTTTGCGTTGCTTTCATGCTCTCCGTCTCGACGGTAGATGCAAAGGACTGGAACCAGTGGCGCGGGCCGACGGGCAATGGTGGCTCAGTTGATGCAACTCCTCCAATCAAGTGGAGCGACACCGAGAACGTCAAATGGAAGGTCGCCGTTCCCGGTCGCGGGTCGGGTTCCCCAGTTATCAGCGGCAACAAGGTGTTCGTGGTCAGTGCAGTTCTGACTGAGCAGGGAGCAAAAGACGCGGAAGCTAAAAAGAAAGCGCAGGCTGAAAACCCAGATCAACAAGAGCAGGGCGGCCGCCGCCGCAGGGGTGGTCGAGGAAGACGAGGTGCGTCGATTCCCCTAGTCGAAATGGACTTTAAGATCTTTTGCTTCGATCGAGACAATGGCGCAAAGCTGTGGGAGCAGACCGCGACGACCGCCACACCTCACCAAGGAACCCACTCAACTAACGGATTCGCTTCTGCGTCTCCGTGTACCGACGGCCAGCGCGTCTACGCTTCTTTTGGTTCGCGCGGATTGTATTGCTATTCCATGGACGGCGAATTGGTTTGGAAGCGAGATGATCTTGGCCAAATGGAAACGCGCAACAGTTTTGGTGAAGGAAGTTCACCATTTCTTTTTGAAGACAAATTGATTGTGCCTTGGGATCATGAAGGCCCATCGTCCATCTATGGCCTCAATAAATTGACTGGCAAAACGATTTGGAAAACCGATCGTGACGAACCTACCAACTGGGGCACGCCGATCGTCGTCAACAACGGCGACCAAAAGCAAGTCGTCATCACGGGACAAACCAAAGTCCGTGCCTACGATCTTGAGTCCGGCAAGGAATTGTGGAGTTGCGGCGGACAAACTGAACGCCCCTGTGCAACAGCCGTTGCTATCGATGACTTGGTGATCGTCGGAAGCGGCCATCGTGGATCGTTCATGGGCGCTTTCAAGCTGGACGGCGATGGCGACATTGCTGGTTCAGACAAGGTTGCATGGTCGATCAACCAAAACACTCCTGATAT
>CAZDBE010000176.1:8501-11434 GCA_964503675.1 uncultured Pirellulaceae bacterium
GCGACACCAGCGCCTGCCGGCGACAACTTATTCATTCGAGGCGAGAAGCATTTGTTTTGTATTGGGAAGTAGCTGCTAAAGTCGATTAAGTCAAACAGAGTCTACGATGCCGCCAGTACAGGACACTACCGCTACATGCGGGTGGTTTCGGTGGCCGTTTTCAATTGCTTTTGCTGTCGCGAAGGCTTGCCTTGACAATAAGGATCGCCCGTTGCTTCTCAGGATTGTCCTTCAATGTTTCGGTGATATCAAAGCAGGCGGATTCATTGTTCAAAACATGAGCGAGGCCAATAGTTGTTCTATTCAAATGGGGTACTTGGCGCAACCATAGTGCTGTTGGCTGCTGTTCGTCGTTTGAGATGTTGTAGCAGCCTAACATTAGCGATTTTCGATCGGGCTGGGACGTCACAGCGATTTCAAAAGCGTCTAATTCTCGGTTGCCAATCTTTTTAAAATGGAAGGGTACCGTTTGACCGTTGAGTACTTCGTATGGAAGGAAATCAACAAGCGTGGCGTGTTTTTCTGAAAAAGCGAACGTGCGAAAAGCGTTGGTATCGTGAGTTGAGAACTGCCCGAACGGACGATCAACATTCAAGCCGTATTCAGCGAGCGACTTTGCATCCTTAGGAAAGACAACGACGTAGCCCGAAAGCGTGATTTTTATGTCATATAATTCTCGAAGTTTGCCTAATAAATCGGTGATTTGTTCGTGGACATTTTTGGTTTGAGTTGCGATGAGGCAGAGGTTTTGTTGATGAATTTCTAACTTCCCACGCCCGCCATCGATTTTCCACGAATCCGACTCGATGGTACTTTGAATCAGATTGATGATACTCTTTAGGCCAAAGCTTGTCGTAGTGTTTTTATCTGGTGATTTACTAACGGCAATCCATTGCTTGCCATCGTACTCGCGCCAGAAATTGGCCTCAGGAACGATCAAGTCGCCAATGTAGTGGGTCATAGTTACTAGTTGATCAGGCTGGGGCTGCTTGAGTTTAGCTTCCGCTTGGTTCGGCTGGTGGTGTGTGACTGTTGTCGCTACCAGCAATGGTGGTTGAGCTATCAATTGAACTCGTACTACGCTGCTCAAAGCAAAGATGAACAGTGTTGCGCCGATAATTGTTCGTGAGAATTTCATTTCAGTACCTTGGGGGTGGAGGATTCTGCGAATCCGCTGTTCCAGTGGAGGCCTTGCGGCGGGTAAAGCTAACCTATTACTAGGTTGATCGAACTCAACTAGTGCAATGAGTGTTTGGGCGTAATCGATACGGTCGGTCTCTGAAGGCCCGTGGGCTTGGTCGTCGCACCCCATCTCCAACGATTGGTCCAAACTTAGTAAAGCTCGCCGAGCAAAAGGGTTGAACCATTGGGGGAGAGCGAGCAGTCGAGCCAGCAGCACGACCCAAAGATCAAAACGTTTAATGTGCGTCAGTTCGTGGCGGAGAATACTAGCGCGTTGGCGAGGGCTACTGTGCCGCCAAAAAATTTCAGGCACCACCAATAGATACCCTCCGGAAGATTGGCAGACCAGCGGGCCAAGTTGGGTCGACACTCGCATTTCTATTTCGCCAGAGAGCGCTAGCGCTGTTTTGATGGCTTGTAATTCGCTAACCCATTTTGTTTCGCTAGCCGCTGGAGGGACGGTGGCCGTTTTGATGTGTTGTAAAAGACGCCAGTAACCGATCACTTGCCTTGCTGCCAACCACAGAATTCCACTCAGCCAGATAGTAGCTAACACCACAGTGAACGTTGGCGACCACGAGGTGAATGGTGAAGCACTGGGGCTGCCGAGTACTGAGACTGCAGGAGGCAAGGCTCTGGAGAAGTCAGCAGTGTCAGTTTGCTCTAGGGGCAACGCACGGATTGACAGCGACTGAGATGACGTACTTTCAAGAATCGAGTACCAAGGAATTTCGACAACGAAGCAAAAGTAAAGGCAACCTTGCGCAAGTACAAAGAGCCAAGCAATCGATCGAGTTTGCGGCTGGGCGTTAACTACTCGCAGATAGAAGCTGACAACAATCGCCGACAGCACCAACCAAAGTGAGGCACGGAGCACTGAAAATAGAACGAGTTCTGCAGAATCAATCACGTCAATCCGCCTTTCCCGTGTTGCGTCTGCGATTGGAACGCTCAGCAGCTTCAACTAGCGACTTGAGTTGGTCTAGGTCTTCGCGAGAGAGTTTCCGATCGCGAACCAAGTGAGCGACCAAGGGCAGGAACGAACCTTGATTGACTTGATTGACCAGTAGGTCCAGATCGTGCTGGTTGATTTGTGCGCGTGTGACGGCCGCCTTGTACTTCGCTGGCCGCGTCTTAGTGCGTCGAACAACCTTCTTTTTCGCCAGCCGGTTTAATCGTGTTTGCACGGTTGTATAGCCGATGGGCAGGTCGAGTGCCGTGTGGGCTTGAGAGAGCGTTACGGGCCCTTCTCGCCAAAGCATTTCTAGCATGTCCAATTCGCCTGCACTCAGTCTTCCGATTTTCTTTTTGGCCAATGAAACGCTCTCTGTAAATGTTGTTTACTACGACTGTCGTTGTTTAGGTTATGACGTTGGTAGTAGTGTGTCAAGGAGAGTTTGTCGGGTTGTATCATGTGGAAGAACAGGCTCCGGGATTCATTACACTGAATGTCTGAATCGTTCGAATCGGAGTGAGATTCATTCGATTCTTTGACGAATTTCACTCCTTTTGGGCTACCAAGTCATCTACACTATTAGTTCAGTATTTTCTCAAGACTTGATTTGCGAGGGGCCAATGGCTGAAAATGAAATTTCGAAAATAATTGCGTCTGCATTGCAGTTGCCATTGGATGGTCGAATTTCTGTGGTTAACGCAATGTTGGAAAGTGTTGAGCAATTCCCTGACGATCACTCTCAAGCGGAGATTGACAAGTTATGGAAAGACGAAATTGCGGCCCGCGTGAAAGACAT
>CAZDBE010000177.1:0-11432 GCA_964503675.1 uncultured Pirellulaceae bacterium
GTTCAGACATCGTTCGCTTCGTTCAGGGCGGTGTCGTAAAAACCTTCCGTTGTCGTTCACCAGTTTGTCTCCTGCGAAAGCCCTTGGTAGAATAGTCTCATGGATACTCAACCGAAACAAATTCTCGATATCGCATTGACCTTACCTGAATCAGAACGGGCTGGGCTTGCCGCTTCGCTTATTCGTAGCTTGGACGATTCACCTGACCCTGATGCCGACGCTAAATGGTCAATAGAAATTGAACGGCGAATCCGCAGCATCGACGAAGGCTCTGCGGAACTTGAGGCATGGGATACCGTGATGACCAAAATGCGTAAACGCCGCAATGGCTGATATTCCGTTCTGGTTTCATCCGGACGCCAGCGCTGAGGCGCTCGCAATTCACGACCACTACTTCGACGTGGCATCGACTCTTGCGGAAGACTTCCAAACCGAACTGGAGCGATCACGAACCGTCATCGCTCGCAGCCCAAACACGTGGCCGCAATACGATCACGGCACTCACCGCTATCTGATGAAACGCTTTCCATACTTTGTCGTCTATCGCGTTGCGGAAACGCGAATCGAAGTCATCGCAATTGCTCACGAACGACAGAGACCTGGATATTGGGCCGGCCGTACTCCGCTGCAGTGACCGACAACATGGTTTTTACGCTAGGGCCTTCGGCACACCTTCCATGTTTGGCGACGCGGGCTGGCCTTGGTAGAATCACTCGTAGTTCAGACGTCGCTCGCTTCGTTCAGGGCGGTGTCGTAAAAACCTTCGATCAGTCGCCCCGAATCCATACTTCAGTAGAATGATTGACGGTCGTTGTTCAAGAAGCTGATGCGGAACCTATAATGACAGATTGAATGTTTGGACCCAATGGCTGGACACCAGACCCCATTGGCTCACTTGCCGGAAAGACCTTTGTCATTACCGGTGGGAATTCAGGTGCAGGATTCGAAGCGTCACGCATCCTGTTAGGCAAAGGCGCAAAAGTAGTGATGCTAAACCGCAACCCTGAAAAGTCTACTGCGGCCATCGAAAAGTTGAAACAAGAGTTCGGCGCGGAAGCTGAAGTGAGCTTTGTCCGTATGGACCTTGCCGATCTTTCAAGCGTGCGCAAGGCTGCAGAAGAAGTTTCGAAAACCGTTCCACAGATAGACGCTTTGATGTGCAACGCGGCCATCGCACAGGTGCCGACTAAGAAGTTTACTGTGGACGGTTTTGAAAGTCACTTGGGGACTAACCATTACGGCCACTTTGTTTTATGCGGAATGCTGTTCGATCGGATCGAAGAATCTAGAGGCCGTATCGTAGTGGTTGCAAGTCTTGGTTATAAGATGGGCCTGAAGACAATGCAGTTCGACGACATGAATTGGGACAAAAACTATCACCAGAACCGGACTTACTGTCACAGTAAATAGGCACAGATGATGTTCGCCTATCAGCTCCAAGACAAGGTCAAAGAGGCGAGCAAGAATGTCAAAGTTTACGTTTGCCACCCTGGCTCATCTGCGACATCGTAAATCAGCACAAGTGCCGGTGTTGTGACGCGTATCATTTGGTGGCTGATGAGTAGGTCTCCGTTGGTTCAGACAGCCGAGAAAGGCGCCTATCCGGAAGTGATGTGCGCCACCGAAGACGAGCTAGAACAATGCGCTTTCTATGGTCCTACTGGCTTCATGGAGATGGTCGGCCCAGTTGGTAAAGGCACACTCGAACCCTATGCTGTGGAAAAGGAAGTCATGGACGAGCTTTGGAGCGTGTCCGAGAAAGCAACTGGTTTCAACTGGGCGTTCTAACCACACGAAGATTGTATGGGAAGACCTTGTGCGATTGTCAACCAACTGTTGGTTGGCCGGGCGTACATCACTAGGGGGTTGGGTCACGTCCGTGGGGTTGGGGCTAGTCTCACTGAAATGATAAACCTGTTTCTCGCTCAAACAGCTGTCTTGTATCGACTGTGGCGTATGCAAAACGTCCCGTCGTATACCTCGCGATAGTTGTCTTTTCTTCCATGTCTTAAACGGCGCGGATGAAGCGGGCGGTTTAGCAGCAGCCGATTCGGCGACGTTGCATCTCGTTTTCGAATTGGTATCATCGTTGTCATGTATGATGACCTAGACGATATCGACGAATCAATGGTAGAGCTTAATGACGAAGCTTCCTACGTTTGTGGCTCCTGCGGCGAGGACATCGTTGTGCCTGTCGACAATAGCGAAGGCCGTCAGCAACAGTACGTAGAGGACTGTCCCGTGTGTTGCTGTCCCAACGTGATCTACGTGGAAATTGATGAAGATGGATTGCCCAATGTGCGCAGCCACCTTGAGTAGTTTGCCCGATGAACTTTCAGCCAAGCTACTCAGCCGAGACGCTTACGATCGCTTTCACGACACCAGAAACGCCCTCATTTAGATCGGTATAGAAGCTCAGATCACACTCGTGACTACCCGGAGTATCTTCCCCCTTATAGATCACATCAATCATGTGGACCTTGCGTTTACCCTTCTTCTTTTGACGAACGCGAAAGGCTTGAGTCTTACATTTGACGTCCACGATATCGAACTCTTTGGCCGCCTGGAGGATAATCGTTTTCTTGATTTCTTCGCCGGGTTTTACATTGGACAGTGTGAGAATCTCAGGGCTGATCTTTAGCGATACGACTTTCGCATTGAAATGAATTGGGACTTGGCGTCTGGCGTTATTCTCTTCCACGACAACGAACAGGTCTCCCTCGCTGACTCCAGCAGGAACCGTCGACTTCAGCTGCGTTCGCATCTCGTAATTGACAAGAGACGCATTGCGAGCGGTTTCCTTCAGCTTCACTTTGATGTGTGGGAACGTGCTTTTGACATCAACAATTCGAAACGATGGATTCCCCAGTCGTTCAAGCTTGATGACGCGCTCCGGAAAATCCGTGCCTGTGATCTGTCCGAAGTCTATTTCCTCCGGAGTCAAATTCAACTGGCTTGTTCTGACAATATTTCCTTTTACCGTCAACTGAACCTCTCCGACGAAAGGCTGGTCGAACTGAACTGTTACGGTCGCCTGCTTGAATCCGTCGAAGGCGTGGCTATTAAACAGACAAACGACCTCAGCCTTCTCCCAGCTCTTAAGTAATTTCTTTGTGACCGATGCTGAAGTGCAGCCGCAGCTGGAAACGACATTGCGGATGCGAATTTCTTCCTTGAACTTGTTCTCGATCTCGAAACGAAACTCTGGCCGTTTCCCTTTTGGGACATTGCCGAAATCATGGCTGAGGGTGCTGAACATCGAACGGGCCCATTCTTGAGCCAAGGTTGTGTTCTGGAAAGCGAAACCAAGAATCACCGCTAAAGCCAGCAACGATAGATTTTTGCAGAATGGGTTCATTTCACTTCTATGATCGACTTTGGAGTTGGGGCGAGATGCCACCGTATCTTACGCTTGCAATTTTTCTCTGGCTAGCGAGGATTGGATACTCTATTTAGGCGCAGGGAGTGTTGTGTTTGAAAATGGGCAGACTGCGGTCAGTTTAAGTACCGATCTGTCCTGAAACGGTGAGTTCGTCTACCAATCTTGGGCTTTGTTGACTATCGGCAGTTCCAGGTTTCAATCTTGTACGGAAAAGCTCGACTTTTGGGCTTAGCGTTGTAGATCCATTGGTGATGTGGCTATCTGGTCGCGAGGGGCAGTTTTGCCTTCGATGTTCTGGCTCACTTTCGGTGGCTAGGCGATGATCGTTAAGCCGCGAGAAAAAAAAACGGTGCTTCCAAAGGAAGCACCGTTTCTCAAATCACTCGATGACTTGGCGGGATCTATAAGAGGAGTCGCAGAGTTGAAAATCTGACCCCTTGCCTAAGCCCGTTCGAAACTAGAACAGAGCGATGACGTCTACTCCGAAGTAACCTTGCTCGTATCCGAGGGCTGGCGACCAGTCGTATCGGTACTCAGGTCGTACGATCAGGTTCTGAGACGGCTTGATGTTTACACCAAATGTCGCAGCGTAGTAAGAGTGTGAACCAGAAGCTGGAAGTGTTCCACCGTGTGGTGCGTATCCAGTCAGAGTGTCACCTTTCCACCATTCCATACGTGTTCCAACAGCCAGTCGATCACTGATATCGTAGATCAGGTACTGGTTGATACCAACATTGTCTTCACCAGTTGATCCAACGCGAACCAAGTCAGATTGAAGAACGTAGTTAAGGTTATCAGATACCGCAGTGTCGAAAACGAAACTGTGGCTGTAAGCATCTGAACCACGAGCACCGAAGTCACCAATGGTGGTGATGTATGTCATTGTGGTGTTGTCACTGATCGCAGTGCTGACACCACCCATGAAGTTGCTGCCATCTCCGAACTGATCGAAACCAGTATCCCAACCAGCAGTCCAACCAGCGTAGACAGTTGTGTCGTCACTGACGTTGAAAGTACCAATGGCACCAGTGTGAGTAAACGGCTCGCTGTTGTACATCGTAATTGCGTGCGAGTAGAAGAAGTTATCGGGAGCCGTAACTACTTCGTATCCTACTAGAGTGTAGAAGTGACCGATTTTTACCGACCAGTTCTCACCAGCGACCTCACCGTACAGCTGAGGAATGGCCCAGCCATATCCGCCGCCACGCTGGAAAGAAGGGTCGAGATCCCAGACGCCGAAATTGTTACCGAACGACTGAGTGTCGTTAGCATCAATACCGTACATTCCGTCGATGCGGAAACCGAAGCCGAGACCACCATCTTCTCGTGGCTCAGCAACCTTTTCTGCGTACAACCATGCTTGATGCAAGTTGAAGTCGTCTGGTTGGCTGTTGAACAGGTCGTTACCTTCGCTGTGGTAACCGCCTTGGAACCAACCACCGATGTTCAGGACATTGCCCGCGAACAGAGAGTAAGGATCGTTGTCCGCAGGAGCAGCGTTGCACGTTGTGCAAGGTTGTTCTGGGGCGTAATCAAAGTACTCTTGGGCGTTGGCAGTGTTGCCAACCAAGAGTGACCCGGCAATGCCGAGTGCAAGTTTAAAGCGTGTTGTGAAGCGAATCATGAACTTAATCTCCGTATCTAGTTTATTTGACTATCGCTTGAGGTGCTAATTGGTGCATCAGCAGCAGACTCTAGGCGAAAGCCAGTTGTCTTGGTTGATTGCATCCATCCATGGTTGTGATTTCGACGAACGCAAGCACACGCTTTGTCTTCGAAGGAAACAATTTCTACTAAATATCTTCATATACGATGAAAACTGGGAATCTCTATCGGTCGTGAGTATCGCATCAGTTTTAGAATAGTGAATATCGATGCAGACGCTTGCTCCGAACCGCTTTAACCAATCCGCAAAACAGTCAAAACTCGACCGGAAACTCGTTAATAGCCCTACTAACCCTACCGCTTAACAGTCGGGAGGCAGGTATGCACACCGGCAGAGTCTTTTTCCATTTGATTTCTCGCCTGTGCCCGCCTTCCCATTGTGGCTGACCTATGTTTCCCCAATGGCGATGAAAATAGTAATTCGCCGTAGCAGTCAAAAATCCACGCCCCATCACGTCCTTTATTCCACTAACAGGAAAGCCCTTTGATCTCATTGCACCAATTCTCCAAGTGTTACGATAGCGGCGCCGGTGCTATTGCTGTTTCGGAGCTAACATTGAATGTTCAACCCGGGCAAGTTCTAGGGTTGGTCGGTCGCAATGGTGCCGGTAAGACGTCCACGTTGAAATCAATTGCTGGAATTCTGTCTATCAGTGGTGGGACGATCGAGGTCGAGGGATTTGACGTGGCCCGTAGCCCAGTTGAGGCCAAACAACGTACGGCGTACGTGCCAGACGACCCTGAGTTGTTCCACGATCTAACTGTGCAGCAGCACCTCCAATTTGTGGCCAGCGTCTACCAGATACAGTCGCCGGGTTTGCGGATCTCTGAATTGCTGGCTGACTTCGAACTTGAATCCAAGCGACACAGCCCCGCCAAGGATCTCTCGCGCGGGATGCGTCAGAAACTCGCGATCTGTTGTGCGTGGCTCCAAGCACCCAAGGCAATGTTGTTGGACGAACCGATGACGGGACTCGATCCGTACGGTATTCGGATGCTTAAACAGAGCGTTACTCGCCAAGCAGAGTCTGGCGTTGCGATTATTATCAGCTCTCATCTACTGGCGATGGTAGAAGATATTTGCAGCGACATCCTGATCCTTGATGAGGGCTGCAACAAATTCTACGGAACTCTACAAGAATTGAAGCAGCGGTTCGGAAATGCGTCGCTCACAGACGATCCCGATGTGGCTGAGCGATCACTCGAAGAGATCTATTTCAATGCCCTAAACTAGCATCGGCGTTGCCCTCAATCGGGCAGCCTGCCGGAGCGTCCAAGACGACTACGACCATGAACTATCGAATTACCCATCCTGCATTGCATTGCCTACTGTGGCAGCGCGCCGTAGCAAAAACGAAGGGAATAGGAGCGCGATTGTTCGCTCCTCGTAAATGGTTGTTGACTTTGCTTGCCTTCGGCCTCGCTTGCGTCTGGCTATCTCAAATCATTGTCAGCATTTTCTTGCGTCAGCCGGCCGACCCGTCGATGCTCGCCGAGCGTATTGCACTTGGCATGATGGGATTCACGCTTTGGCAGGTCTCCAAAGTGATCTTTCGCAAACCGGTTGAGCCCTTCGAGTGGACACCGTGCGAAGTCCAGATGCTTAAATCGGCCCCGATCGATCGGCGGGAGTTGGTTGGCTACCGATTGCTGACGACAGGTTATTCGGTTTTGCTAAAGGCCGCTTGTTTTGTGGTCGTCATGATTCCAGATCTCAGTTACCTGCTTGTAGGTTTTGTCGGCTGTGTGTTGGCGCTGGGATTCTGCGAGTTTTCAAAAACCGTTGTCGAAGTTGTGCTTTACGGAACTGGAAGGCGCGGACTGATGTTGTGTCGTATCGTCGCCGGCACCGCAATCGCCTCTCTAATAGTGATTTGCACGGCCCAAACCGCCAGTCGTTCCGATGCGGCAATGCTGCTGGCCAGTCCTGCAGCTTGGAAGTTCTTATTGGCGATCGCCTACGCGGCAGGCGAAATGACACGCTCAGGAATCGGCGCCATAGTGACGGGACCTTTCAGAATTTTTACCGAAGTTATGCTGACGAAATCACTTGATATTACGCTTTTGAGTAATGTGCTCCTCGCCGCTGCGATGTCAGTTGGTTCATGCTGGGCAGCGCTTACCGCTGATCGGTGGATGGTCGGCCGCCGCCAAAGGCAAGAGCGACAGGATTTGAAGCGCGCTCGATTGGCATCATCGGGAACAACAAAGGCCTCAAGTTCGAAAACGGTTCGTGTCTTGGTGCCTCGTCGGTTGGGCGGCATTGGATCGGTTGCATGGCGGCAGTTTTTAGGCGCGTGGCACTACCGTTCGTCGATCTTTTTCAGTTTTCTGTTGCCTGTGATCTTATGTTGCGTTCCGCTGTTCGCCAGTCAACAACATGGAGGGTCGGCAATGTTCCTTGTAGCCAGCGTGGCGTTCTACTCGTACTTACTACTTCCTGCCGCATTGATGCTTGATTTTCGACGTGACGTTGATCGCTTGTCTGTCCTGAAAACCTTACCCATCTCTTCAGTGAATATCGTGCTAGGCCAGTTGGTCGTGCCCGTGACGATGTGTTCTGTATTCCAAGGAATCGTATTTCTTATTTGCTCAATTGCGGGCGTCGCCTCGCCGGGCTGGTTTCTCATGTGCTGGTTGGCGTTCATTCCGATGAATTTACTAATCATGTCATTTGAGAATTTGATTTTCATGCTGCACCCCTATCGCCGCAACAAGGAGGGCGTCGACGTGTTTTTAAGAACCATTTTGACCTTTACTGGAAAAGGACTTACTTGGGGGGCCGCGGCCGCATTGGTATTTCTGTGGGCTTTGGCCTGCCGGTACCTTGCGGAGAATGTGGTGGTCTTCAGCGGGATTTCGCCAACCACAGTCGCGAGGACACTGTTGTTGGGCGGATGCACAGCACTGGTGCTAAGTATTTCGTCGGCGATTATTTTTTCTTTGGTGCGAATGTTCGATCGATACGATCCAAGTAATGATGCGGTCGCCATGAACTAGCGGAGGCGGAGGGAGCGGGTAACAATGTTATTGATGCCAGCAATTTGCGGGATGATAAAAACGCCCGTGTTGTCTTGTTCACTTTCACTAACAACCTGCAATCGTGAATCTACTCGTTTTTCCACACCAACTGTTCAGTAACCATCCGGGCCTGAAGAAACGACCCAGCCGTGTCGTCATCATCGAAGAAAGCCTGTACTTTGGTGACAATAACTATCCCGCCAAGTTTCACAAGCAAAAATTATGGTTTCATCGTGCGACGATGAAGCGCTATCAGGCGCATCTTGAGGGCAAGGGATTCGACACACTCTACTTTGACTATGATCCGCAGCCCCAGTCACTTTTGAGACAACTGGAGCATATCAAGCAAACGATGACGTCGACGCCACAGCGTGTGATGGTCGCCGATCCAACAGATTTCATTCTCGGCAAACGCCTTGAGCGCTATTGTGATCAAGTTGGCTTGCAACTTGAGTTGCTGTCTACGCCCCAATTCATGAATTCGCCGGAGCAGAACCTGCAGTATCGCGCTGGGAAGAAACGATGGTTCATGGCGGACTTTTACAAGTTTCAGAGAAAGCGGCTGAAGATTCTTGTTGATGCTGATGGTAAACCCGAAGGTGGCAAGTGGAGCTTTGACGAAGAGAACCGCAAAAAAGTTCCCAAGAAGATGCTGGATCAAATTCCGTCGATCACGAAGGTAAAGCATGACGCACTCGATGAAGAAGCGCGACAGTATGTTGAGGAAACATTCCCCGACAATCCGGGGAACCTTCGGACGCTACACTACCCCACATCGCACACGGCAGCCAAACGATGGTTGAAGCAGTTCCTGGCCAAGCGTTTTTATAACTTTGGACCATATGAGGATGCGATCGTAGAAGGCGAATCTTGGCTCTGGCATAGCGTTCTAACTCCGATGCTTAACACCGGATTGCTGACTCCGGAACAAGTCGTCTCGGAAACGGTCTCTTACGCGCAGAAACACGATGTGCCGCTGGCGTCGTTGGAAGGTTTCTTGCGGCAGGTCATTGGCTGGCGAGAATTCATTCGCGCCACTTACGAGGATCTTGGCGTTGAGATGCGGACGACGAACCATTGGAAGCATCACCGTCGTATTCCGACGTCGTTTTATGAGGGCACGACGGGAATCGATCCTATCGACGATACAATTTTTCGAATATTGGATACGGGATACTGCCATCACATCGAACGATTGATGGTGCTGGGTGGGTTCATGTTTTTGTGTGAGTTTGATCCCGATGAAATCTATCGCTGGTTCATGGAGATGTTTATCGACAGCTATGATTGGGTGATGGTGCCCAACGCTTATGCGATGAGTCAACATGCTGACGGTGGATTGATCACGACCAAACCGTACTTTTCTGGGTCTGCCTACATCCGCAAGATGAGCCACTACAAAACGGGGCGCTGGAGTGAAATCTGGGACGGTCTGTATTGGCGCTGGGTTTGGAATCACAGTGCTGAGCTTGCGAAGAATCCGCGCTGGGCCATGATGTGCAGTATGGCCAAGAAGATGGATCCTGAGAAACGCGCAAGTCATCTTGACGTCGCGGAAAATTACTTGGCAAGCCTCTAAACAGTGAAAAGCAAGTGGGATTTCCCACGGTTTGGGACCAAACGGGTTGCTACGACAGGCAAAACCCCACACTCTGCTAGCGGTTTTCAGTGTTGCTTGCACAACATTTAGGCTCCGGGCGGGCCTTCCTCAAGATACCAAGAGGTTGTTGACCTTGCGGATTTCCACGGCAGAATACGCACCATGAGTTGAGCTTGTGATCTGATTTAAAACTGATCAGTTTTCAAGAAACAAGGAGTTTCATCAACAGGAAAGTGATTAGAGCAGCAAGGATGTTGTGCGTTGTCAAATTCGAGTATTGCGAGACTCCAACTTCCTCCCGTTCCTATCCCACATCCGGTCACCAAGACTGGATATCACCTCCCACTCAAAAAACGACTTCCTAGGCCAGACGGCGAAGTGTTTTTTCTGTACCGGGTGACCAATTCTCTGTTGGCGTGCTCTTGCCCTTAATTCCTTATTTTCCTCAGTGCAAATTGAACAGTTGATTTTCACTGAAACCTCATCGAGGCTCATGACGAGTCTCCTCACAAAAAACTGGGAGTTTTTTAGACATGCAACGCAAGCCACTAATCGGAGTGAACGCAGATTACCGTCCAGCCCAAGGAAACCAACCTGCACTTTCTGTGGTCACATCTGGATACTACGACAGCATTATTCGAGCGGGTGGAATTCCCGTGATCGTCCCTCCGATGGAGTGTGAGGACGACATTCAGGCCTTGCTAAATACACTCGACGGGTTTGTTCTTGTCGGTGGCGGCGATCTTGATCCCCGGCGAGATGGATTCATGCTTCATCCTTCTGTCCGAGCCATGGACAAGCGTCGTGAGTCGTTTGATCGTAAGCTGATGCACTTGATTGCCGACATTAAGCTACCCGTTTTGGCCATCGGTGTTGGTTTTCAGCTGCTCAACGTAACGATGGGTGGAAACCTATTCTTGCATCTGCCAGAAGACGTTCCGACTGCCATTCCTCACCGCGATCCGCAGGATTCGGGCCACCGGCACTCTTTGGAGGTTGTTCCAGGTTCGATGATGGAACGGGTCTACGGCGATGGTGAAATTCGTGTCAGCAGCCGGCACCACATGGCGCTAGACGAAGTAGCTCCCGGCTTCCGCGTTACTGCGACGTGTCCGGATGGAGTTGTCGAAGCGATTGAGAGCGACTGCGAATCTTGGTTGGCCGTTGGCACGCAATTTCATCCTGAAAATGAAGCGGCGTCGGCACTCGATGGGCGGATCTTTGAAGAGTTCATGGATCAAATTCGTGAGCCGTCTGCTATTCCAGCACTCACCGCTGCCGCGTAACACGATTTTCCCAGCAGATGCTGCGGAACAGTTACCAAGTCGTTCTCGAATTTAAGATCACTGTCCAACAAGAAAGGGATTTTCGAATTGGACACTCGGCATTCATGTCGAGGAAAGAAATTAAGGCCGCGTGTCCAATGATTGGAAACGCGGCTTTTTCGATGTACGCGAGGCGACACTATGCGGGGCGGCTTCTACGTGATTAGGATTAGTAGTCGTAGGCTGCGGTGCTTCTTTCCCGTTGGAAGAAAAATCAGTAACGCCCCGTTTCCCATGCCTTTTTTGATGGCAAGGCAGGTGATACCTCAGGTGCGCCCGTAGGTTTTCTGCTCGTATTAGGAGCGATGTACGGAATAGGCTCTGTGAGATCTGCGATCCGCGTGGGCAGCTTTTCAGCGGCTGTCCGTGCTAGAGGCTCGTCGGTGGCGAGGCGAGCTGGCGGATCAGAAGTTGGAATTAGCGTTGACTGTTCTTTCTT